>JAEOTW010000255.1 GCA_016839655.1 Promethearchaeota archaeon
CTTCTAAATTCCCTCTCTGATAATTTATAGCTATACCTGGAAGATCTCCAGCAAATAAAATATTTTTACCTTCCAATTGTAAAAGATAAGCAACTGATCCAGGAGTATGCCCAGGAATATGTATGCATCTAAATTCTAAATTCCCAAATTTTAAGAGTTCACTATCACCTTCTATTTTCCTTGTTATTTTAATACGCTCATACTTATCATCTGATAGTTCTTGTTCAATAGCTTCAGCATCCAATTCATGAGCGTAAAAAATTATATCTTTATTATATTCTTTTAGTTTATAACAAGCACCATAATGGTCTAAATGACCATGAGTTATAAGACAGTGTTTAATATTCTTGAGTTCAAAACCATCCTTCTCGATATCTCGAATAGGTTCAAAGTTTGTGCTTACATCTATCAATACTAATCCATCTTCACTTTTTGTATCAACCATATATACACAGCAATCAGGTGCATTAGGATCAAAAGGTTTTACTATATAAACATCATCCACAACTGTTTTCAATTATATCACGATTTAAATTTAAAGTATTTGGATTGAGGATAAATATTAATTACCTTTAAAAAATTTTTTTTAGAACAAAAATTGTGTGAAGATATTGAGACTAGTCTATTGTCTTGAGTTAACTGATATGTGAACTTCGCTATTGAGTTTTCGATTCTTTAATATTCCTTAATACAACGCAAACCCTCTCCACACTTTTTACATCAGCACGAGCACGAAATGATTCTATTAATGCATCTAATTCAATAATTTCTGGCACATTTACTTTTATCAAAACACCACATTCTCCTGCTAGAAAATAAACTTCCTCACATTGAGGTAAAATTTGTGCTTCTCGTAATAATTCTTTTGTTTCAGCTAAGCTTTTTGGAATAAGTGTAATAAATGCTATAATACATCTTTCGTCTTCACGACAGATCTTTATTGTAAATTTTTCAATTACCCCCTCTTCTTGAAGCTTGATAACCCTTTTTCTAACAGTGGATTCAGATAATTGTACTTTTAAATCTGCCGAAATTTCATGATATGGTCTTCTAGAATCTTCAAGAAGCATTTCAAGAATTCTCTTATCCTTACCATCAAGATTTTTCGTTATTAACTCCCTCTTTTCTTTTTTATTACAATTATTTAAAAAAATTTATTTAAAATTTCAAAACAATACTTATCTTCGATTAAAACTCTCTTTTTAAAAGTCTTTCAGGAGTGGTTGAAATAATCTTTCATAATGTACTGCCATGCAATGAATTCCAGCAGCTTTAGTAGTTTTCTTGATTTCTTTAATAAACGGTGCGAAAAATTCTAAATTGATTTTATCAATCGCATTATATTTCTCTTTTTTATCTTTTATTTTTTTTTGTTGCTTTTAGTGCATTTAAGAAATCTTTGGGAACAGAAACCCCCGGAATATATTCATTAAAATACCAAGCAATTCCATAATTTTTTATCGGAAAGAGTCCAAGTAAAACAGGAGTATTGAATCTTTCTAATTCTTTTAAAAATTCTTTAGCATCATCTACATCAAAAGAGGTTTGGGTTTGAATAAAATCAGCCCCAACTTCTACCTTTCTACCCACTTTTAGAATTTCAGGTTCTCTAGGATTCGAATTAGGATTTGCAGCACATCCCACGTTTAATTGAGGTTTTCCACCCCTTATTTCATTTCCTTCTAAATCCGTTCCTTCATCTACCATTTTTGAAACTAGTTCAATTAATTGAGTAGAATCTAAATCATATACAGGTCTAGCTTGTTGATGATCTCCTAGAGCAGAATGATCTCCTGTTAAAGCAAGCAAATTTTTAAGACCAAGTATTGCTCCCCCTAAAATGTCTCCAAATAATGCAATTCGATTTCGATCTCTTACAGTCATCTGCCAAATTGCCTCTAATCCAACTTTTTCTTGAACTATATAGCAAGGTACCATGGAACAAGTATATGCATCTCCTTGAGGACCATCTGTAACATTAGCAGCTATAATTTTTCCAGTTTTTTTCATTTCTTCGGCTGAATGAAGAACATGGTTTAAATCAAAATCTTTTTCTGGCTCCAACTCGCCAGTGAAAACAAATTTCCCTTCTCTGATTGCTTTTACTAAAGTACTATAAGCAGGTCTTTGCGGCACTTTATGTTCTCTCCTCCTCGTTTGATTCTTCTATATTTGAACTAGATTCATAAATATGTAAAAATCTTGGACTCGACCAAATTTTGTAATTCCTTGGTGGTCTATAAATTGTGAAAAGATCTAGTCTGTTAAATTTTTTAAGGCGTTCCCACATTTTTACCCATGCACAATCATGGATATAACCTCCCACTTCACATTTACCTTCAACCTGTCCTCCACATGGACCGTTACTTAGGTTTTTAGCACATCCTGCCATAGGGCAAATACCCCCTGTTACTCCAAGTAAACAATCTCCACAAGTTTCACAATACTCAGCAAAATAATTTTCTCCATTATTTTCTACTCCTCCAAACATACTGTCTTGCGCGGGAAATGTAAGTATGGTAGGTATAATTCTATTTAACATTCCCACTCCCAAACCACACGCCAATGATATAATTGCGTCATATTCTTCAATGAATGGTCTTAATGTAGTGGCAGCAATTCTATCATCACATTGTCTTAAAACTGTGATGGCTTTCCATTTTAACTCTTTACCTTCACTTCTTGCTTTTAATTCAAGCATTTGTGCAAGAACTTTTGCTTCGTTTATTGAACGTGGGGGTTGACAACAACCATCACACCCAGCTACTAGGATTTTTGAGTAGGGTTTTATCATTTCATATATTTCTTCAATATCCTTTTGTTTAGTTATTATCATTTTAAAAACTCCAAATTTTGTAAACTTGATATAATAATTATTCAGATATTACAATTTCTTTTTCTATCTTTTTTTTCTGTTTTTTATCTTTCTTATAATCATTTTCAATAGGACCTAATTTTTTTAATTTTCCAGTAAACTCTGTAATAGTTTCAGCAAAAATTTTACCCTCACTCGCAGAAACCCATTTTCTCATGAATCTTTCTGGATTGATACCAAGGGAACCTATTATATTTTCAATTTCATTCGTTCTTCTTAGAGTATCTTGATTTCCTGCAATATAATGACAATCTCCAAGATGGCATCCTCCAATAAAGACTCCATCAGCACCTTCTAAAAATGCTTGTAAAATAAAACTTTTTGGAATGCCTCCTGAACACATAACTCTTATGGTTCTCACATTTGGAGGATATTGATACCGACTTACTCCAGCTAAATCTGCTCCGGCATAACTACACCAATTACAAAGAAAAGCTACAATTTTTGGTTGACCATCTGTGACTGTGGCTTTAGCAGCTTCAGCAATCATTGGTTCAATTTGAATACGACCAAAATGACTCATGGTGATAGCTTCCGCGGGGCATTCCGCAGCACAATCTCCACATCCTTTACAAAGTAAAGGATTTACTTCAGAGATCATTAATCCTTCTTCATATTTTACTCCAACAGCACCATAATTACAGACTTCAGCACATCTATTACATCCAATACATAAAGCAGGATCAACTTTAGAAATAACACCTTCAGTAATTAAAATATCTTTAGACAGTATTGTGGTGGCTCTGGAGGCAGCGGACATAGCTTGTGCTATACTTTCACTAATTGTAGCTGATCCACGGGCGGTACCGCATAGAAATATACCGTCAGTAGCAAAATCTGATGGTCTAAGCTTAACATGAGCCTCTAGAAAGAAATTATCATCATTAGTAGGCACTTTCAACATTTTCGCTAAATTTTCATTTGCTTGACCATCAGTAACAATACCAGCACTTAAAGCAACCAAATCTGAATGGATTAAAACATTTCCAATATCTGGTTTATCTATAGAAACATTAACTTTACTATTTTCCAGCTTAATTTCTGGAGGTTTTTCTTCATTAAATCTAAGAAAGATTATTCCTTTTTCTCGTGCCAAATTATAATATTTTTCTTTAAAACCATAAGTTCTAATATCTCTGTATAAAACAGTGATATTAAGATTTGGATTAATTTCTTTTGCTTTTAAAGCATTTTTTATTGCTTCACTACAACACATTCTACTACAATAAGGATGTTCCTCATTACGAGAACCAACACACTGGATCATAACTAATGAATCTAAGTCTTTAATTTTCTCCTCTTCTGTAAAAAGTGTCTTTTCTAATTCTGATTGTAGAATAATTCTTTTATCTTTACCAAAGAGATATTCATTATCTTTTGGTCGATATTCGTGAGCTCCAGTGGCCACTATAATAATACCATGTTGAAATTCTTTTTTTTGTTTATCCTTGCCGTAAGTTATGCTTGTTGTAAAATTACAAACATAACCTCCTATTGAGTTGATTCTAGCATTAAGAAATACATTAATAAGTTTATTATCATTAACTTTAGCAATTAAATCTTTTAAAAATTCTTGGACATCATAATTTTCAATAGTCTGATAAATATTATTAGAAAAACCTCCCAATTTATCGTTTTTCTCCACAAGAAATACTTCAAATCCTTGATTAGCAAGATTCAAAGCTGCGGTCATCCCTGCAACTCCCCCTCCAATTACCATTCCCTTATGAATTACTTCTACTTGCTGTTCTTGAAGTGGGACTAATTTTCGAGCTTTAGCAACTGCCATTCTTACTAGATCCTTTGCTTTCTCTGTCGCTTCCTCAGGTTCATGCATATGTACCCATGAACATTGGTCTCTTATATTTGCTAAATCAAAGAGATATTTATTCAATCCTGCTTCCCTAATTGTTGCCTGAAATAAAGGTTCGTGAGTTCTTGGAGTACATGACGCGACAATAACTCGATTTAAATTATGTTCCTTAATCATTTCTTTTATATTAGTTTGGGTATCTGCCGAACACGTGTATAAATTCCTTTCTGCATATACTACATCTGGTAATTGACTCACATAATCAACTACTTCTGGAACATCTACTACCCCTCCGATATTAATGCCACAATGGCAAATGAAAACACCAATGCGAGGAAGATCTCCACTTGTATCTATTTCTTTTGGTAATTTTTTTTCAGTAATTAATGTGTTTCTAACTTCAGAGAGAAGATTACTTACAGCTCCTGCTGCAGCACTTGCTTCAACAACGGTTTCTGGAATGTCTTTTGGTTCTGAAATCATTCCACAAACATAAATTCCTTCTCTAGACGTTTCTACAGGGGAAAAAGGTCTTGTTTTACAGAAATCATAATGATCTAATTCAATATTTAATTTTCTAGCTAATTCTTTAGTGCTATGATTTGGTAGAGCACCTACAGCTAAAACAACTAAATTAAAAACTTCACTAACTACTTTTCCTTCTTCATTTTCAAAATGAAGAATTAAATCTTTAGTATCAGGAACTTCCTTAATATCTGATATTCTGCTTCTAATATACCTGACACCATATTCATTTTGAGCTCGTTCAATATATTTATCAAAATCTTTTCCAACAGCTCTCACATCCATAGAGAAAATTGTTGGTTCAATGATTTCCATATGTTCTTTAGCAATTACCGCCTCTTTAGCTGTATACATGCAACATACGGAAGAGCAATATTCTGCTCCATGCTTTTTATCTCTTGATCCTACACATTGAAGAAAGGCCACTTTTTTTGGAATAATTCCATCTGATGGCCTAAGAATAAGCCCTGAATGAGGACCACTTGCACTTAATATTCGCTCAAACTCAATACTAGTTACGACATTTAAATATTTGCTATAACCGTATTGTTGGGTCAGACTAGGGTCATATTCATCAAATCCAAGTGCTAAAACAATAGCTCCGATATTCAATGAAGTATATTTATCCTCTAGAGTATAATCTATAGCTTTAGCTTTGCAAACTCCTTTACAGAATCCACATCCAATACATATTTCTTGATCTATTGAAAAAACTAACGGAACTGCTTGTGGAAACTTTACAGAGATGGCAGATCTATTTGATAATCCTTCATTAAAAAAATCTATTGCTTCTACAGGGCATTCTTGAGCACATACACCACATCCAGTACATTTCTCTTGATCTAATAATATTGTTTTTTGGTGTAATCCTACAAAAAAATTTCCAGGATTTCCATCGATTTTTTCTAAAGTTGTATTAATCAAAAGTGTAATATTTTCATGACGACCTGCTGCTACTAATTTAGGAGCGAGGATACAAATAGAGCAATCGTTAGTAGGAAAAGTTTTGTCTAATTGAGACATAACACCTCCAATACTCATTGATGATTCAGCTAAATATACTTTAAAACCTGAATCTGCTAAATCCATCGAAGCCTGAATACCTGCTATTCCTCCTCCTATCACTAAAACTGAACCGACTTTATCCATCTTTAGACCCCTTTTATTGATATAAATGTAGGAATTTCTTCATTTATTTGATCCACATCAACCAAACCCCGAGCTCTTAGAGTTACAATATGTTTTAAAACTTTATGAGGTTCAACCTCAATTTCCTTAGCAATATCTGGAACAGATTTACCCTTATTTCTAATTTTTTCTAAAATTTCATGGCGAATAATTTCATTTTCAATAGCATCATTAAGAATTTTCTCAAATTCTTCATTTGGGATTATTTCACCATATACATTCCCTTCAGTTGTTAATTCTCGTTGCCTTGCAACTAAAGCTCTTAATCTTGAATCAGCTAAGGCAAATTTTGCTGCATTAAGATTCTCTACTATCTGTTTTTTTAGCTTTTTATTTTTAGCGGGAGATGGTCCTAATTTACGAATATGTTCAGTAAAATCACCAATAATTTGAGCAAATCTATTTCCTTCTGCTGCAGAAACCCAATCAAGACGTACTCGATCAGCGAAATTTATCATAGACAATACTTTACTGACCATTTTCATTTTTAATTCTGCTTCGTAATTGCCACTAATATAATGACAATCTCCTAAATGGCAACCCAAGACTATTACTCCATCAATACCATTTATAAATGCTTCTGCTATAAATACAGGATCCACTCTACCTGAGCACATAACACGAATCACTCTGACATTTGTGGGGTATTGGATTCGACTAACGCCTGCTAAATCTGCTCCAGCATAAGAGCACCAGTTACATAAAAATCCTAAAATTTTTGGTTCAAACACCATTTAATTTCCACCTCCATAGGTTACAATTTCAGCTAATAGTTGATCCTTGGTAAAGTGATGAATAATAATTGCATTTTGTGGACAACTGGCACCACAAACTCCACACCCTTTGCAAACTACTTTATTAACTATAACCGTATCTGAATCCTCATCTTTATATATTGCACTATAAGGACAAATTTTAATACAGGCTTCACAACCTACACATAACTCAGGATCTACCTCTGCTGTAGAACCCTCAACTTCTAACATTTCTTTACAAAGTATTGTACTTGCCCTAGACGCTGCAGCATTTGATTGTGATACAGACTCTGAAATAGTTGCTGGCCAATGAGCAGAGCCGCATACAAATACGCCATCAGTTGCAAAATCAACGGGTCTTAGTTTTACATGTGCCTCTAAAAAGAAATTATTCTCCTCTAATGGGACTTTTAACTTTTTAGCCAATTGCTCTGAATCATCATTAGCAATAAGAGGCATTGATAATACTAAAAGGTCATATGGAAAACTAATTATTTGGTTCATAAATTCATTATAAACCTCAATATTATTTTTTTTAATAATTGGAGGTTTTTCTGGTAAATATTTTATAAATAATATTCCCCTCTCTCTTGCTTTTCTATAATATTCCTCATAGGCTACACCTTGGGTTTGTATATCTCTAAAAATAATAGTAACATTAGCATCAGAGTTTTTTTCCTTTATTAAGATCGCATTTTTTAAAGCAGTCATACAACATACGTTAGAACAATATTTTCGTTCGTCATTTCTGCAACCTACACATTGAATCATGGTAATGTTATTTGCATTTAATTCACTCTTTTTTAGCACTGCTTCCAATTCTAATTGGCTTATAATAGTTTTTCCGTTATAATCATAATATCCTTCTGGGGACAATACTCTCGCTCCAGTAGCGACAATAATTGCTCCTGCTTCAATTTCAGTAGACTTGTTATTTTGGATGATTTTAGCTTTATAGTTTCCAACATAACCCTCAATTTTTTCAATTAATGCAGATTTGAAAATAGTAATGTTTTCGTGATCTTCAACTAAATTCCTTATTTCTAATATCTTAGAAGCATCTTCATTAGTAGGATATATTTTGTATAAATAATTGAGTAATCCTCCTAACTCAGACTCTTTTTCGATTAAATTTACTTTAAAATTTTGATTTGCTAGATTTAAAGCTGCGTTCATTCCCGCGATACCTCCTCCAATTACAATAGCAAAAGGGATTACGCTAACCTGCATTTTTTCTAGAGGTTCTAATAAAGCTGCTTTATATACTCCCATTCTTATAAGGTCTTTAGCTTTTTCGGTTCCCTTCTCAGGTTCTTTCATATGGACCCAAGAATCTTGATCTCGAATATTTACCATTTCAAATAAATAAGGATTTAAACCTGCTTCTTGACATGTTGATCTAAATAATGGTTCATGGGTTCGAGGAGAACAGGATGCTACTACAACACGATTTAAGTTATGTTCTTTTATATTTTTCCTAATTTCATTTAAACCAACTTCAGAACATGTATAAAGGTTAGCATCGGCATATTCTACATTTTGTAAAGTTTTGGTATATTCTGTCAGCGTAGATATATCTAAAATTCCACCAATATTAGTACCACAATGACAAATAAAAACTCCAATCCTAATATCCGTACCTGACATTTTATTATCCCCTCATTATTATTTCTGCTGCTTTAGCCGCTGCTCCACTTGCATCTATAACAGAGGACGGAATATCCATTGGTTCTCTACACGCGCCGCAAAGGAAAATACCTTCTTTAGATGATAATTGAGGATGGAAACTATCTCCCTTAAAAAAGTTAAAATCATCTAAGTTTACTCCTAGAATTTTTGATAATTCATTTGCATCCTTTTTTGGAACCATAGTAGTAGCTAAAATCACCAAATCAAACTTAAGCTGTTTTACTTTCGATGTAGTTATATCTTCATAAATTATGAGGGGATTTCTTTGATCATCTTCTAGTATCTTCGCTACTTTCCCTTCAATGTATTTAATAGCATATTCATTTTCTCCTCTTTCAATATATTCTCGAAATCCTTTGCCAGCCGCTCGAAGATCAATATAAAATATTGACGTTTCGATCTCATTATCATGTTCATAAGCAATCATAGCTTCTTTAGTGGTATACATACAACAACAGGAAGAACAGTATGGATTATTTTTAATATCTCTTGAACCAACACAATTGATAAAAGCAAGTTTTTTCGGATCTTTTTTATCTGAAGGCCTAGTTAAATGTCCCCCTAAAGGCCCAGATGCACAAATTAAGCGTTCAAATTCTAACGCAGTAACAACATTAGAATATCGCCCATAGCCCAAAGTTTGAATGACTTGTGGATCATAGATATCATAACCCGTTGCAACAATCACAGATCCTACATTTAATTCAATTTCTTCATCTTTCTGGTCAAAATCAATAGCTTCTCTTTCACATACTTTCTCACATATTCTACAAGCGTTTTTTGTAAAAAATAAGCAATTTTTTCTATCTATTGTCATTATTGAGGGAATTCCTTGAACATAGTCAATATAAATTGCTCTTCTTTTTCTTAAATTCATATCAAACTCGTCATCTACCCTCATCGGGCATTTTTCAATACACTGCCCACAATTTATGCATTCCTCCTCTTTGACATATCTCGCTTTCTTGAAGATTTTTGCATTAAAATTACCAGGTTGACCAGTCAACTCTTTAACTTCTGAAAGTGTATGTAAAGTAATATTGGGATGCCGAAAACATTCTGAAAGTTTAGGAGCTAGAATACATATCGAACAATCGTTTGTAGGAAATGTTTTATCAAGTTGAGCCATCCTTCCACCAATACAAGCATTTTTCTCAACCAATTCAACTTTAATATCTCTTTCTGCTAAATCTAACGATGCTTGAATACCTGCAATTCCTCCTCCAATAACCATTACACTTTTTAAATTTTCACCCAAATTAAAAAACCTCCTATTTTTTAAGTGATTTTTTCTAAAATATTGTTTACTTTAATTCTATGGAAATTTAACCCTAAAGAATTTGTATCTATTCCAAGAGCTATATCAATTAATTCAGTAATATAAAAAACGGGAAAATTATAATCAGTATTTTTCATTTTATTTACTTCTCTTTGATTGAAATCAAATTGTTGATAACAAGCCGGACAAACACAAGCAATACAATCTGTTCCTGACTCTTTCATACTTTGAAGTTTATACTCTAGCATACTTAATGAGATCTCTTTGTCTGTTTTTTCAACAGGATTACCACAACAATCATTTTTTAAGCTATAATCAACGGGGTTAGCTCCAATTGCTACAATTAATTCATCTAATGTTTTAGGATTTAGTGGATCATCCCAATTTATTATTTCAGATGGTCTTAAGTAATGACAACCGGGGTGACCCGCCACTCTTAGATCTTTTAAAGGATTTGTAACTTTTTCTTTTATTTTATCTAGATTCTCATATAAAATTTCAGCAAAATGTTTAATATCCACTTTACTGTTATAGGTTCTCCCGATAGCACTTAACTTCGAATTAATTTCTTTTTTCTTATCATCATCATTATCTAAAATATGTTTAACAGTTTTAAGAGTTTCAGTGCATCCAGAACAAAGACTCACTATATTTTTATTATTTTCTTCAAAAAGACATAAATTTCTCGCACCTAAAGCCAAAAAAGTTTCATGATCTAGTTGAGCTGCTCCAGTTGGATCTGGACAGCATGAACATTTAGCTTGGTCTCCTATTCTAATACCAATGTTTTCAAACGCTTTTCGAGCAGAAGCTTCTAAAAAAGGCAACCTTCCAGGAATAACACATCCTAAGAAATAATTATACGACATTCTATTTACTCTCCTCAATTAATTTTATTTTTTCTTTAAAATTAGTAGCATCTAATAATTTTGCTATCTCTTTAATATTAGCGGACTCGATCTTCGGGAGTCCTAATTGATCTCTTCTACGTATAATTGGTTGCGTCAGTGGTATTGCTAAAGCATTTGCTAATACAGCTTTTGCTTGTACTTTGAACGGCTCTGGATATGGTTCTCCCAATAGTACTATTTTATTTTTAATCCTTTCAAATATTTCTGTTAAAAATACATTTTGAGGGCATTCTTCTACACACATTTGGCAAGTACAACATAACCAAATATTAGGTGTCTGTTTTTTTAATAGTAAATCTTTTAGTCCCAACAGTGATTGTTCAATAATTTTGCGTGGATTATAATCTCCATTTGTAATGAAAGCTACAGGACATGAACTAGAGCAAGTTCCACATTGATAGCAATAATTCAATGAGAAATCTTCCTTAATAAGTTCGTTACGAAATTTAAAATCAACCATTAGCATAATTTTATAGACCTTTATATAGATATTCCAATCAATTTGTATGTCTAATTTTCGAGATTTATAAATATTGTTATTTTTAATAATCTATTGATTATATTTTTAAGGATTGCAATGATCTTTTTTGATATTATAATTAAGATCGATCTTAATATATAAACATTTTTAACAATTTCAGAATTTAATAACTTTTCTTACATTTTTTGACATTTTCATTTATCATTTTAAAAAAGAGGTAAGAAAAAAGTATCTATTTTCAACATTTTTAACTTTTTAAATTATCAATAATGAATACTCATTCAAAATATACTAGAAAAAGCTCATTTCTTTAGGAAATAATTATTACTAAAATGTATTCGATTAGGAAAAAATATTCAAAATTGTATATTTATTTAGCATCATAGTTGAGATTTACATCATTCTTAAATTTCTTTTAGTAATGAGTATCCTTGATATTTATTTGTTTAGCTACATCAATTTAACATATTTCAAAAATATTTGAGTGGAAAAAGGAGAGATCTTCGAGTTTATTTAGTTTAATTATCGATTAACTTTCTTGATTCTTTTCGAAAACTTGAAATGAAGGATAAGATTTTAATATTTAACCCGTAATAAAACTATTTAAAATATTATTGGGAAAATAATTAATATAATATCTAAGTATATTAGTATTTTAAATATAAAAATAAGCAAAGTAAATTCAAGTTTCAATTGTACTATTTAAAGTTTGGTGATCCCAAATCAAGATACTCGTTAGCGGTCCATTACAGTCTGGTAAGTCAAGTTATATCAAAGCGTTAGATGATAATGCATTAAATGTTGAAGCAAAAGGCAAAGATGATAAATTCTACACTGTTGCAATGGATTTAGGGAGTGTAAAACTTAATGGGTTCGATGTATTCTTATTTGGTACACCAGGTCTTTTAAGATTTTCAGTTATGAGAAGTATCTGCACTAGTGGTTCAGATGGAATCATTTTTTTATTTGATGCTGCTGCTCCAGAGAAGGATGATAGTGCTATAATGATACTAAACTCTATAAGGAAAATACTACCTCCAAATACCCCTATAGTTTATTTAGCAAACAAACAGGATATTAAAGGAGCTCGCCCTCCAGAAGTAGTTCGTTCACAAAACTATATACCAGAAGATAGTAAAATATTTCCAACAAGCACAGAAACCAATTTAAACATAAGAGAATCTATCACATATTTAGTCAACCATATTTATGAAGAATATTCATCGTTACTTCAGACACTTCGTAGTTATGAAAATAATATTGAAGGCTTAGCAGATGAATTGAAAAAAGATAAAGTACAAATGCGAGATTTTTTAAATAATTTAGAAATAAAACGATTTATTGAATTAGATCGTATTTCTAAAACGTATAAGGTCAGGTCAGGATTAAAATATTTAGTCTAATTCTCCTATTGAATTATTTTAAAATAATAACGGAGAGATTTCTTCAATACCAAATTTACTCTTTAATTCTAATAGACGATTTCTTTGATTATTGAGAATATTCCAGAAAAAATCAGGTACTTTTTTCTCTTTTTTATACATCGCTTCTATACGATCCAATTTTTCTAATAATTTTGAAGGTCGTATAGAAAATTGTTCAATATAATCCTCTTCTTTATATTCTTTATCAAGATATTGTTTAAAGAGTGTTTTTAAATCCGAATACTTTGGTAAATTCCCAATAGGTGTATGAATAGCCTTAAAATCATTATGAACTCGCCCTTCCGCCCAAATTACCCAACATAACTTATCTAAAATGCCGTTTAAATATGTTCCTTCTTTGCTTTTAAGGAAATAATTAGTAGCAAATACTTTTGGAGGATATTTTAATCTCTTACCAAATTCTTGGTGATTTTTGAGATATGTTCCCAAAGAAACAACCATGAAGTCTAGGTTCGCCATAGGCTGCTGCATTCTCACTCCTTCTGCACCTAAAGTTGCAGAGGTAGTTTCTGATTCAATTGAAGCACCTAAAAAAACTCCATGTTCCCAATCTATACTTTCTAGTACTGGTGGCATTGTATCACTGTCTCGACCTCCATAAAGAATACCATGTACTGGTACTCCATCTGGATTATGTAAATTTGGATCTGCATTATTTAATTCTTCAATACCAATTGTATAACGAGCATTTGGGTGTGCGAGAGGAATATCTTTATCATCTTTATCTTTCTTACCTTTATACCAACTACCTGAAAAATTTAATCCTTTATCTGGAGTTTCTCTTCCATCTCCGATCCAAAAACAATCACCATCATTAACTAGTACATTAGAAAAAATGGTTTCACGCGGAGTTGTAAGTGCGTCAAATATTACAGGATCATCTTTAGCATTTACATCCTTAATGATTCCAAAGATACCTTTCTCAATATTTACCGAATGAGCATAACCATCTTCCCAAACCCGAAGATAAGCTATATCATCTCCAACGATGGTTTGCCCAGGTAACATAGCAGTACTAGTTTTGCCACAAGCTGATGGAAATGCGCCACAGAAGAAAGAAGACCTATTTTTTCCTTTTGGATGAACACCCATTACAAAATAATGTTCTGTTAACCAATCTTCATTATTAGCTTTGTAAATAGCTAAACGTAAGGCGAGTTTTTTTAACCCAAGTGAATTTCCAGCATATTGATTATTTACTGAAAGTACTCGTCCTTCTTTTAAGTCAATATATATTCTTCTTTTATCAAGGTTTTTCGTTACCGGAGGATCTCCAGTTAATTCTCCTGAAGAATGAATGAAATAGAAGAAATCGTCAGAACCATTGAGTTTTTTAAATTCTTCATAACCAGCTCTATAAAGTATATCTTCAGAATGTGCAACATAAAAAGAGTCTGTTAATTGGAGTGCAAGAATAGAAAATTTGGAGTTTTTTGGTCCTAAGCAGAAAAACCTAATAACACATTCATGATTCTTCATGCATCCATCCATTATTTCCAAGATTTCTTTTAGTCCCTTCTCTCTTTCCATTGTATTTATCCAGGGATATGACTCTTCTTCACCTTTAGACACTAAAACTTGAGTATTTCCCTTATCTCTAGCTTGATCGTGATTACTCATTGTGAAGAACCCATCATAATGGATAGTATGTCCTTCTAGGTTCAATTTTGTTTCTTCACTAAGCTCAATAGCTCTATTCCTTACATAATCAATATCTTCTTGAGAATCTGTTATAACGGTGACTTTAGACGGTTTACAAAGTGATATAAACTCATTTACAACCTTTAAAACAGCTTGATTATTGAGAGCTTTTAGTTTTTTCAGATTATAATTATCAATTATTTCCATTTTATATCAAATAACGAATTTTAGTATTGAACATTTTAATATATCCTTTAAATGTGTATAGAAGAATAATTGAAATTCTTTTAATTTTTCCTTTTTATTTTTCTTAGATTTTTAAGATAATTATGAGTCATAAAAAGAATAAGAATAAAAATAGAAAATAAAAAATAAAGTAAAGAAAAAAAATATTCTGCTAATTTTCTTAATTTATTAAAAGTTTACATTCCTGGTGAAGATCCTCTGGCACTAATAATTCTATCTACTCTCAGGATTAAATTAGCTAATTCGCTTCCTGATTTTATGATATGGTTAATTAATTCTGCAGGCTCAACGATTCCTTTTTTAAAATTGTCTCCAATAGTATTTGTAATAGTATCAATACCAATCCATTTATCAGCTTCGGTTTTATGGGCGGCTCTTAATTCAGTGAGCTTTTCGATCTCTTCAAGCCCAGCGTTTTTTATTAATGTTTTTGGAATCTCTTCAAGTGCTAATGCAAACGCGTTTACAGCTAATTGTTCTTTTCCACCAATTTGATTTGCATAAGCTCGAATTAATTTAGCGAGTTCTATGTAAATTGCTCCTCCTCCTGCCACAACTGCTTTTGTATCTAATATTTTAGCGATAACACTAAGCACATCATGTAAAGAGACTTCGGCAGTAGTAAGAATCTTATCAAGTCCACCTTTGAGTAAAATTGAAACAGATTTAGGATTTTTACAGCCTGAGAATAATGTATATTCATCATCACCTAATTTTTCAAAATGCACTTTTTCAGCAAAACCTAAATCCTCTTCAGAGAGAGATGATAAATCATCAACGAGATTAGCACCAACAGCTTTTAATATTGATTTGTAATCACTCTCACCAACATTTTTGATAGCTGCTATTCCTTCCCTTGCTAAATATGCGCCGAATTTATCTGATACATCACTACTGTTTACAATCAAATTTACTCCTAAATCCTTAAATATTTTTAAGTAATCTGTGAGAATTTTATCTTCTTGGTCAAGAAATTTTTGGATTTCAGCAGGACTAGAGATTCGAACTTGAGCATCAAATTCTGTCTTTTTTACATCCAACTTTCGTCGAATCACAGCGATATTTGCATCTTTAATGGTATCTGGCATCATAGAATTTACTTTATCTTTTTGAGTATAGACACCATTAATTAGTTCTGTTTCCTTAAGTGATTTTCCTGGAGCCTTAACAATTTTTACGTTGCCTACTTTTGAAAATGTTTTTCCATCATAGTCAGTTATATTTTTAATTGCCTTAAATGCCAAATCTGCAAAGAAATCTTTTAAAGATGATATATCTTTGGCATTCATTGCAGTTCTAGCAGCATTTTTGAGAATTTCATTATCATCGCTAGAGATTTTTACAGCAATCTCCTTAATTATTTCGAGAGCTTTATCAGCTGCTAGTTTATATCCATGTATAATAGGTTTTGGATGAATATCTTGTTCAATTAATTCTAACGCATTGTTTAATAAAGCAGCAGAAAAAATTACTGCTGATGTAGTTCCATCACCAATATCGTCATCGATTGATTTAGCTACATTCACCATCATGTTTGCTGCAATATTCTCGATATCTAAATTTGATAAAATCTCAGCTCCATCGTTAGTAATTGTCACATCTCCCATAGAATCCACAAGCATTTTCGACATACCTTTAGGCCCTAGAGTAGACCGTACTGTTTCTGCTATCGCAACCATAGCGGTAATATTCTGTTTTCGTGCTTCTCTTTCACGGACTTCTTCTGTTCCTTCCTTTAAAATTATTATTGGAACATTGCTCATCTATTTCACTTCTTTATTGAATTTTTAAATTTGTATATATATAGATCCCTAAATCACAAAATTAAAAAAAGTTTATGGAAATATTAAAAACAAAATTTTACTAACAAAAAAACTTAGATTTCTACAAAAGAAGTGTTCTTATACTCCTTGAGAATCATATTTGAATTCGTTCTTGTTATATATTCTTTTTGATTAAGGTTCCTAATAAATTCATGTACATCATCACTCTCTTTGAAACGACAAATTAGTGCAGCTGATTGTTCTCCCGTGGTATGAAAGATAGAACAGACTTCAGGAATTTTTGAAAGGTCATTTAAAATTTCTTCTGTGAATTTACCATCACAGTTGATTCTTATGAGAAAAGCTAATTTATAGCCCAATTTCTCATTGTTCAAACGCAGTGTATATCCTTCAATGACACCATTCTTCTTTAATTTAGAAATTCGGTTATGAATTGTCCCAATTGAAATTCCTAATTTATCTTGTATCTCTCTATAACTAGTACGAGCATTTCCTTGCAAAGTCCTGAGGATATCTCTATCAATTTCGTCTAATGCTTTCTCCTTTTTCAATTAGAACAAACCTTTATCTAATTATGAAGTTAAAGATCAATATATTTTATTTTGAGAACTATATAAAATTTTAGAAAAATTTTCATTTAGAAAAACTTTCATTGAAAATTTTTTAACACTTATTTTTATGAATGTTATAAAATTTAGGTGAAATTTATCAAAATTGCAGCTCACATGTGTTTTTCTCTTATTTACTAGTTAGATAATTGTTACAATGTTATAAAAAAATTCTAACATTTTTAGTATCTTCAGGTCCTCAAGTTGCTTTATAGAAATTTATTTAATAGATTTTCTCTTTTGTATCATTGATTTTAAGTCAATTTTTTCTTTTAGTAAGAATTCATTTAGATTGTCTTTAGCCTTTTCTCTCTGTTTTTGGTGTTCAGTAAGAAATTTATTTACTTTTTCTATTAAATCTTTTTTACAATCTCCGCAGAGTAGCTCTCCATTCATGCATTTTGATTGAATTTCTCTGATTTCATTATCATCTAATGTGAACAGCATAAAATGATATTTATAAACGGGGCATATTGCTGGGTTTCCTCCTTTTTCTCTTTGTAATTTAGCGTTCGCTTGTCCTCCAGTGAAAGCGTTATTAATTTTCTTTTTTACAGCCTCTGGTGTATCTTTTGTGAAAATAGCAGTATTTTCAACGGATGCAGACATTTTACCACTTTGTTGGAGACTCGGAAGAAAAACACACTGAATCGAAGCGGGTTTGTAATAACCGAGTTTTGGTAAAACATCTCTGGATAAACGAAAATGTGCATCTTGATCTACAGCATGAGGTATTAAACAGGGTATGTTTTTCTCTTCTATTACACTTTTTATGATCGCTGGAACTGTTTGGATACTAGTATAAAAAATTTGGCCAATGTTTGAGCTATTATCTAACCCAAAAGTAGCTCTTATCGTAGAAAATGTTATTTTTTTTGCTACTTTTAATGCATTTCTATAGAGAGTTCCGGCAAGATCTAGATCTGAAAATATGAACGTTTTCTTTGGATCGAAACCTAAGGCTATAATGTCTAAAGCATTATCAAATCCATACTTATACGTTTCCTCCAACTCATATGATTGGTTAAATAAGAATTTCTCATCGTCAGTCAGCTGAAACCATAGTTCAACATCAAATTTATCTTGCAGCCATTTAGTAAAAATCCATGGTAATAAATGTCCAAGATGGACGTTTCCAGATGGCCCTCTTCCTGTATAGAGGTAAAATGGATTTCCTTTTTTGTATTCATCAAGAATCCAATTAAAGTCTCTATGAGCAAAAAATATTTTTCTTCTTAGGAAGGGATGAATCTCATTAGTAATCTCCTTAATGTAAAAGAGTATCTTTTCGTCAATAGATTCTATTCCAAACTCTTTAATTAATTGATCATAATCAATTTCTCCCGATACTTCCCATGGAGTAACTATAAAATCAGGCATTTGTAGATTAAAAATGTTTTTAAAATATCTTCTTTAAGTAAATGTTAGAGTTTTATTAGATTTTAGGATTTTGATATTCATTATATATATCATCGAACTTTTCAGTAAGAGTAAATTAAAGTTAATCTAATTATTTATAGTGAAAATTATGGAAATTATAAGAAGTGAAATTGAGGAAATAGTAAATCGAGAAACAAGGGCTTGGAACACGAAAGATGTGGATTTATTAATGAGTATATTACATCCTGATATGGTTTGGCCTTGGCCTAGAACCTCTGACTCACATGATCCTATGGATTGGGTCCTTGAAATAGGTAGGTATGATTATATAAGATGGAAAAATGGATGGCAGGACTTATTTAATACGCACAAACTTGTCCATAATAAAAGAATTATCAGAAAAATTGTAATATCTGAAGAAGGCGATGGTGCTTTCGCCGTTGTAGATATCGATACGTTATGGATTGATGCTAAAAAAAATATTAAAAATCATTGGAAAGGACGAACTTGTAAGATATATACAAAAATTGGAAAAGAATGGAAAATGATTATGCAAACTGGTGTATTAGAATATTAAGAACTTCTAATTTCATATTAATTGTTCTAAAATCTTGACTAAATCATCAAGAAAAGCAGGAAAATTTTTAAAGAATTGCTCTTTTTGCTTGTCTCTAAGAACTGCTGAAATGAAAAACAAATCATTTTTTATTTTTTTCCTTAGTAAATATGAGAAGAGAGTACCTTCAGTAGAAGTAAAATCAAAATTTCCTTCAATCTCTTCCTCTTCCATTCTTTTAAGTAAGAAAAGATGCTCTTTAATTGATTCTAAAAGCTCAACATAGACTTCTGGTTCAATATCATTGTAAAATTCAGAAATAATGATCCCATTACGATCAAATACAATTAGGGCTTGACTATTAAAAATATTTAAGTAATATTCTACAAGCTCTGAAAGTTGGAAAAACTTTCTATCAAACACTGAAAGCCCATAGGATACTAGCTGTACAATTGAAATTATGTCATAAATACTAGACTGCTGAAATAGGATATTGAAATTAGAATAATCATTTAGGATTTTTTCCCGTAACTTTTTAATATTTCCATGGATTTCTGGATTAGCTTTTAATTCAGGATCATATTTATGGAAAGTTATAATTATTGGTACATCCATTTCACTTTCAGAGAAAAAGGTTAAAATCGAATTTAGATATTCAAGTGAATTATCAAATCGATCTGGATCTTGGATATCAATTACATAGATAAGTAAATCAGTAGCATCAAAATAAACATCCTGAAAATTAATGTAAATCTCACGATAAGTCTCTTGTCCACCCATGTCCCAAAAAATAGTATTGTTCTTTAAAAAATTCATCTTATGGTATTCCACTCTAATGGTAGGTTTGAGTTGAACGATATCTTTAGCAAAGTCATATTTTTTATCCAACGCTGTTAAGATTGAAGTTTTTCCAGCATTGTCTAATCCAGAAACAATAATTTTTAATAAACCTTCCATTTAAATTACACTTGTTCTATTTAGCTATTTTTGAGTTTAATAAAATAATAGATTTATATAATTTATATATAAGGGAAAGCAAAACTTAGTTTTTTAAATTTGAATCTTAGCGCCTTATTGTATATTGATCGTTATAATATCAAGATCTCATCTAGATAACATTCCTATGTTTATATTTTCAATTTATAATGAGAAACTACAAAAACTCCAGTGATTATAGAGCAATTCCGATGACATTTATATGATATTTATATTTTTTAAAGCAGAAGGACTGATTTTACTCAATAATATAATTAATGGAAGAGTTGATGTATTTGATAGAAATTGAAAATAAATTTTTGGAAAATCTAGAATATCAGATTGGTCTAAAAGAAAACACATACAAAACACTTAAAAAAATCCCTGTTTTTTCTCAAAAAGTAAAACAATTCGATAAATCAGTAATGGATCTTACAGACAAGTTTGAGAGAATTCGGTTACGAGATAAATATCAAATAATTATAACAGAATTAGATAATTTGATAAAAAACGCTAAACCAAAATAAAATATATATATTTTTTTTTAAAAATTCAAAAACTCTTAATCTCCAACCATCATGCAGTAAATTTTCCTTGATCTCCCACGTTCATCACATTCAACAAAAATTATCTGTTGCCATGTTCCTAAAATCAATTTCTGGTTTTTAAAAGGGAAAGATTGAGATGTTTTAATTAGAAAACTCCTTAAATGTCCTGCTCCATTATAATCATGCCAAGTTTTATGATGAGCGTAATCTTCTTTATAAGGAATTATTTTTTCTAATAATTGCTTAATGTCATGGTTAACAAGTCCGGGTTCATACTCTACTGTTGATATTGCTCCTGTGGAACCTGCTACATGGACATTTATGATTCCATCGTTAATACCACTTTTATTTATGCATTGTTGAACTAGTTCAGTAATATTAATGATATCACAATAAGCTTTTGTTTTCAAATCAAAAGTTTCCAATATTGTTGTCATCTTTCATTTTCTCCGTTTCTCACATATATTAATATTTTTAATTTGCCTTAATACTGAACGTGGTAAGGTGTTTTCATTATCTTCTGCCAAGGCTAAAATTTTTGCTAAAATAAGAAGTTCAGGTTGTTCAAATCCATTAATATTTGTCCATCCTTTTGATTCTCCAGATTCAATACAGATAAAAAATGGTGATTTTTTAAGTTTCAGACATGTTTTGTCCTTGCATTTTTCACAAATTTGAGGATAATAATAGACATTACCATTTTTGAGATATATTGAAAAATAACCAAGTTTTTTGTTTTTAAGTTTAATCCAATTCTCAGATTCAAAATTTATATTTAGTTTCAATTTCAGAATATATTTAATCAATTTTTCTGTATTAATATTTATTATAATTTTTGAAGTTCGAGTCTCAGGCTCATAATAATCATTACATTCATCTGTTAAACTATCATTTTCAAAAAGGAGACTTAAAGGAATAAAATCTATGAAATAAGTATTTTCTACTTCTTTATATTTGGCTTTCTTCAATGAAATTGAACATATTTGATTTAAGATTTCTATACTCTCAAATATTTCATTAATCTGGAAGTTATTCGAGTTCAAAATTGAAATCATGTCATTTTTTTTGAAATATTTGTTAATTATCTCCTCTTTATTATATTTTTCAAGGATTATACAAAATATAATGGTTACTGAAGTTATCCGAGCTTGGATTTCTGTAAAATATTGTAGAATTTGGTTTACTTTTGTTTCTGAAATAAATATGATGATTGCTTCTGCCCCATTATAGAAAATTGTACGTAAATAAGACCTTGGTTGACTACAATCAATATTCCACAAAAGAAATTCAAATTTCTCATGTTTTTTAAAAAAAAAGTCAATTTTACTAATGTTTACACCGATATTTCGCTTATTTTCGATTGGTAGACTATTTGAACTCAATTGTTGTTGGAACTCATCTTTATATTTTTCAGTTCCACCTAAAACACATAGCTTTTTCTTCAATACGTATTTTTCTTGGAGTGGAGTTTCTAACAAGCTCATTTTGCCTTACTTTAATTATTAAAGAATATAGGCTAAATCTATTAAATAATAAATTTAATTATGAATTTTAATTTATTCTTTTTAATATGGTCTAGTTTTCAACAATTTTATTTATTGAATTAATCATGAGTAAAAAGCTAGAGTCGTTCTATAAGAAGATACATGACCCCAAATCTAAAATTCCGGAATATGTATCAATAATTGTTCGTCCAGGAAAAAAGTTATTAGACTTCAAAATAAAAAAGGAAGATGTTAATATCCTTAAAGTAATGGCTCATGATCAAAAATCATCAGGATGGTTTTTACATTCTGTGCATATTCCGCTAAAGAACCTCGGCTTATCTTACAAAACATCAGATAAAGAAATATTAGATTATTTAACTCAACCAAATAGAATTACAGGTAGTAAGCCTACGAAAGTGTATGTTGAAAACCTACTGAGAAAATATATAGAGATCTTACCAGAAAAGAAAAAACATTTTTTTAAAACAGAAAGGTTTAAGAAGAAGAAAGAGTTTAAAACAGGTACTCAATTAAAAGGATTTTAACTTTTCAAAGGCATTCCATTCAAACTGACTATTTCTTTTGATTTTGGTTTTTTTTCTCTATATGGATTATTCATATCTTTGATTTTTCTTCCAAATGTTAAATACCCAGTATGGCCGATCATTCTTATTTCTGGTCGCGTAGCATTTTCTCTTACTTGAATTTTTCTTTTAATTAATTCATACGTGTTTACTTCAACAAATTTTTGCTCTTTCATTGAAGAGACAGTTTTTTTAACTTGTTCAATAGTAGGAGAAAAAGACACAACTGTTCCACTATGTTTTAGGTATTTCTTGATTTTATCGACTGCATCCCAAGGAGTAGCCATATCTAGCATAACAACATCAACATTTTTATGATTAAAATCATCAACTAAAATATCTCCATATTGAATTGTGACAACATCCTCTAATTCAGCATTTTTGACATTTAAATTAGCTCTTTTAATCGATTTTTCATTAATATCATATGAGTAAATATGCCCATTTGGACGAACGAAATGGCCTAATATGCATGTGAGTGCCCCAGAACCACAACCAGCTTCAATAACAATGCTTCCTGGTCCAATTCCTGCATACAGTAAGATTAATCCCGCATCTTTTGGATATATAATTTGAGTTTTCCGAGACATATGAAGAATAAAATCTGATGGCATTGGTTTTAACACAAAGAACTTATAACCTTGGGTCTCATATGGTTTGGAAAAAACTACTGAGCCAAAATTTTTGCCAATAATATCGTTAAACTCAATTATTCCTCTGTGTGTATGAAAAGTACCCCCAGATTTTACTTGGACTAACCATCTTCTTTTTTGATCAAGAATTAAAAAGATTAAATCATTTTCTTTAATTATTTCAGGGCTCATATTAAGTTCTATCTTTTTTCATTTCAAGAGTATCATTATTTTTTATTCTTAATAAGAAAGCTTTCTTTAATTATTAAATTATTTACAAAAAATATATAAAAAATATACAACTCTCAATAATATTATTCTTATAAAAATCTTTTTTATAAATCCTCTTAAATGAATTAATTTATGAGTAAGGAAAGAAACCGGACCACTCAAACTTCGCGAACATCTTTTAGAGATCTTCAGTATCAGATTGAAGATTTACGGCAAAAAAGAGATGAATTGAATCAAAAGACAAAAAAATTTATCAATGATCTCCAAGAAATTGAGATAGAAATTGCTAATTCGTTAAAAATTGCTAAGGAGAAATACAAAAAGAAAAGGAATTATTGGAATAATAAAGTAAAACAACTAAAAGAAAAAAAAATTGAATATAAAACTTTATTAGATAACCTAATTGAAGAAAAAAGAAATAAGCAAAAAAAAAATAAAGATTTAAAAGAAAGGAAACAACCAATCTCTATTAAACAAATAGAACGTAAAATAGAAAATCTTGAAAGGAGAATTGAGACAGAAACCCTCGATATTAATGAAGAAAATACGATAATTGACAAGATAAGAGAATTAGCAGCTATGAAACAAGAGTATTTATCTACACAACAAAGCAATGATCTTTTCATAATTGAGAGAAAGATTGAAATCGTAAAGATCAATCTTAATAAAATTTATGAACAATTAAACAAATGGTCTGATAAATCCCAAGAAAATCATTCTAAAATGTTACAAGAGTTCCAGAATGTGGATAAATTAAAAGGAGATAAACGAAAACTCGAAGAAGATTTGATTGAAAACAAAAAAACAGCTGATCGTTACCATGAACAATACTTGAAATTAATGAATCAAAGTAAAAAGATGTACAAAGGCAAGAAACCTTATAACTCAAGAAAAATAACTACCGCAAAATTCAATGAAAGAACAAAAAAGAATGAAATGATAGAAAAAATGAAAAAGCAACAACTAGAAACAGCTTTAGAAAAGCAAAAAGCTGGTAAGAAACTAAATCTTTTTGAAGCTAGACTAATTTTAGAGTCAAAACAATAATTTTTAGCCTTCAATTAGGAGTGTTCTTCTGTAATTCTTCACTTCTTTAATAAGTTTTATCTAAACATTGCGAAATCTGAAAAAGGTTTAAAAAAATTGGAAATTTATTATTTAAATAACGTTTAAAATTAAAAGAAAGGATTGATTAAATGTGAAAAAAAAACTAAGTGAAATCCGAAATCTTTTACTAGAACACCATGAATGGTTCCAAAAATCAATTCCTCTAATTGCTTCTGAAAACGTTACAAGTCCCGCTGTTGATGAAGCATGTGCTTCTGATTTCTCACATCGTTATGCAGAAGGATGGAGTGGACAAAGAGTTTATGCAGGATGTGCTTACATTGATCAAATTGAAGATATTTGTATGGACCTTACTAAACAATATTTTGATTGTATTCATGCCGATGTAAGGCCTATATCAGGGGTTGTAGCGAATTTAGTTATGTATAATGCTTTTACATCGGATAATAATGGCAAAATGTGTTGCATGTCTATTGTGCGGGGAGGACACATTTCACATGGTCCAAGGTTTGCAAAAAGTGGCAGAGAAATTTTTGGTACTGCTGGAACAACAAGAGGATTAAATGTCGAGTATTTAGCATTTGATAATGATGAAATGAACCTTGATATTGATGCTTCAGCAAAAATTATTAGAGAATTTGAACCTGAATTGCTTTTATTTGGAGGTTCTGTGTTTCTATTTCCTCACCCTGTAAAAGAACTTGGTGACGTTGCTAAAGAAGTTGGAGCATATGTTGGTTATGATGCCGCTCACGTTGCGGGATTGATTGGTTCAGGATATTTTCAGGACCCTTTAAGAGAAGGGGCAGATGCTATGACCTTGAGTACACATAAAACTCTTCCTGGACCTCAACATGGAACACTAGTATCCAATAGAGAAGACCTTATTGAAAAATTAAGGTCTTGTGCTTTTCCAGCTTTATTATCCAATCATCATCTTCATAATGTTGCTGGTTTGGCTGTTGCATTAGCAGAGATGCTAGAATTTGGAAAAGACTATCATAAAAATGTTATTGATAATGCAAAAGCACTTGGTGAAGCTCTATCTGACCAAGGTTTAAAAGTATTAATGGAACACAAAGGATTTACTGAATCTCATCAGATTGTAGTTGATATCACTGAATTTGAGAAATCTATTGGTTTAGGTGGAGACATTGAAAAATTATTAGAAGAAGCTAATATCATACTCAATCGTAACCTTTTACCTTATGATATTGCTCAAGGGAGGCATTATCAGAATCCAGGTGGTCTGAGAATGGGGACTTCAGAAGTTACCAGACTTGGAATGGGTAAAAGTGAAATGAAAGACATTGCGGCTTTCTTTAAGAAATTAATAATTGAGAAAAAAGATCCTAAAAAGGTTAAAAATGAAGTAGCAGAATTTCGAAAAGATTTCCAGGAAATTAAATATTGTTTTCAATCTCAAAATAAAGCGTATGAATATTTGAAGTTTTACTAATTAAAAATATTCTTATTTTTTCTTTTGAACAATAAAACTTATCTAAAATGATAGATTTTATAATTTATTCGAATTTTATGTTGAAAATTAATTTCTTACATAATTATGAGTCTCGAAATTCTTGAGAAAACAAAGCGCAATTTAAAGTTTGTAGTCGAAGATATTTCTATTGAAATGGCAAATGCTATTCGTAGGATTATAATTTCTGAAATACCTGTTATGGCGATTGATGAAGTTATTATTTTAAAGAATGACTCTCCTTTATATGACGAGATTATCGCACATAGGCTTGGTATGATCCCTTTAACTACAGATTTAGATACGTATAAACTTCCTAGAGAGTGTGAGTGTGGTGGTTATGGGTGTGCTCTGTGTCAAGTCTCTTTAACCTGTGAGGTTACGAATACCACTAATACACCTATGGAAATTTATTCTAGAGATTTAAATTCAAATGATCCAAAAATAATACCTGTAGAACCTAATATCCCTTTAGTAAAAATAGATAAGAATAATAAAGTGATAATTGAAGCTTACGCAGTATTAGGTTTGGGGAAACAACATGTTAAATGGCAAGCTGTTTCAAATATTTTCTATAGATTTTATCCTCAAATAGATTTTGATGATTCTAAATGTGAAAAATGTCCAGATAGGTGTCTTGTTTCAAGAATGTGTCCTGAGGAGTTATATGACTTCTCCAATAAAAAATCTCCAGAATTATTAGAAGAGTATTGGAAATCTTGTACACTTTGTAATTCATGTCAGGATAATTGTCTAGAAGAAGCGATAAAAGTCTCTTGGAAAGATAATAGTTATATTTTTTTAATAGAGAGTGATGGAGTTCTTGCCTTTGATGTTATTTTGAAAAAATCATTTGAGATTTTTCTGGAAAAAATTGATGAATTTGTTGAAAAACTTGGAGAAGTAGAGATAGAATCGTAAATTATCAAAAAATTATTAAAATATTAAAAATTAAAGATATCAGAATTAATAAATTAGAGCGTTTTTTGCATGTCTCATAAAATTACGGGTCCAAGTAACTTTTACGTAAGAAAATTGATAAGAGATTTATGGAAAACAAAAATAAAAATATGGAAAACTGTTTCCAAGAAGCTAAGTGGTCCAAGAAGGAATAGAGTTAAAGCAAATTTATATCATATAAATAGAAATACAAAAAAGGATGATATAATTATTGTTCCAGGAAAGATATTAGGGATGGGAGAGTTAGATCACAATCTTACAATCGCATGCTTAGAATATTCAAAGACAGCTAAAAGAAAAGTTGAATCTTCAGGAAGTAAATTAATCTCTATAGAAGAATTACTAGAACAAAATCCTAAGGGAAGTGGAGTAAAAATAATATATTAAAATACTAAAAAGATTTAAATGTGAATTGTAAATGTCAATCGAATATCAACTATTTGATGCAACAGATAAAATTTTAGGAAGATTCTGTTCATTAATTGCCAAAAAAGCTCTTTTAGGAGAATATATAGTTATTATTAACGCAAAAGATGCAATAATTAGTGGAAATAAAAAAGATATTCATGAAAAATATTTAGCAAAATTAAAAATATCAACTGCTACAAATCCACGTAGAGGGCCATTCCATGAAAGGAGACCAGACACTTTTATGAGAAGAGTGATAAAACAGATGTTACCAAGAAAAAAGCTTAGAGGAAAAGAAGCGATTAAGAGAGTTCATATTTATATTTCAGATATTCCGGGTCGGTTTAAAAATCGGTATCAAAAATTAATACCAAATGAAATTACTAATGTAGACAAAAAACGACTTTCATATTATAACAGATACATTACTTTAGAAAATCTATGTCAACGAATAGGTTGGAAAAAAAGTGAAATTGAGGTTTAAGAAATGTCAATGAAAGTAATTCAAGCATCAGGAAAAAGAAAAGCTGCCATCGCTAGGGCTATTTTAAAACATCCTGCAAAAGGCCAAATAAAGATAAATAATGTTCATTTGCAGCTATATGAACCTGAAATCGCAAGATTAAGAATTCAGGAGGTTCTGGAAATTATTAATCATCCTAAACTTGAAAAATGTGATATTAATGTTAAAGTTAAGGGCGGTGGAATCATGGGTCAAACAGATGCCGTTCGGATAGCAATTGCTAAATCTATTAATAAGTTTATTGGTACGAAAACAATTGAGAAATCTTTTAGAGAATACGATGATTCTCTATTATCTGGTGATAGTAGGAGGACAGAACCCAAGAAATTTGGTGGAAAAAAGGCTAGATCCCGTCGACAGAAATCATTTAGATGATTATTTTTTCTTGCTTTAATATTTAAGATTATACTCATTATTACCAGAATAAAAGAAAGTTGTGCTCTTGGAATTAATTTTGCAACAGTGCCGATTGTTTCGAGAATCTTAAGAAAAAACATTTCGATAATGAAAAACTTAATCACCTACATTAAGATATCGGAAATTTTAAGTAATAGCAACAAGGAAATATCATTGTTTTGGAAAATATCAAATAACTTCTAGTTGAACTCCTAATTTTTTGAGATCTTCAAAAAAAGAGGGATAAGAATCTTCTACAATATCACTATTTTTAATAGTAGAACTAGATTCTGCATATAAAGCTGCTATGCTACATGCCATTGCAATTCTATGATCGTTATTATGATTTATCATAATTCCTTTGAGTTTATCACAATGATATATTGTTAATTTATCATCTTCCTCAACAACGTTAACTCCCATCCTTTTTAATTCTCTAGCCATCGTACTAATTCTATCAGTTTCTTTTAATCGCAAATTAGATGCATTATAAATAATAGTTTTTCCCTCGGCAAAAGCACCAATAACAGATAATATTGGAAACAAATCTGGAATTTCTGTACAATCGATTTCAATTCCTCTTAGTAGATTTTCTGTTGATTTTCCATTTATAATAACTTGATTATTGATTTTGCTGATTTCTAGATTTGCTCCCATTTTTTCCAGAATCTCAATAATTTTTTTGTCTCCTTGTTTATTTTCATATATAAGATTATTAATAATTACTGATGATGGTTTTTTTGACAACACTGCTGCAACAATAATATTTGCAGCTGAAGAAAAATCTCCAGGTATATCGTAAGATTGGGAGCGATAATTTTGTTCATTTGTTATGTAAAATTTTCCAGTTTCAAAATTAGCTTGAATATTTATACCAAACGCTTCTAGTACATCTAAAGTAATTTCTACAAACGGTTTAGAAACTAATGGAGATGTAAGTTCTATTTCAATAAAATCATTATTTTTACATTTTAATAGAGGGCATATAATGAGTAATGCAGTTATAAACTGGGAACTTAAATCTCCTTGAACTTGAACTTTATCACATACTTCTTGTACTCGTTTAATTTTTAGTTTTTTTTTTGATAAATTGAACTCTGCACCTAATTGACGTAATGAATTTAATAGTGGTAGTATCGGTCTATTAAGTTTTAAAAAATCCCCTTTTAATATTAGTCCTCCTTCGATTAATAAACTTAAAGCACTGAAGATTCTTAGCGTCGTCCCAGAATTTCCACAATCATAAGGCTTCTTGATTGTTTTATAAACACCTTTATCACGCTTGATAACGTATGCATTATCACTTCTTTTTAAAATTCTAACTCCTAATAATTTTAAGATGTTTAGTGTAAAAGCAACATCCCCACTTGTTAAGGGATTTTTAATAACTGAAATCCCATCAGCAAGACTAGCTGCCACAAAAGCTCTGTGCGAATAGCTTTTTGATCCTGGTGTTGTGATCTCACCATTTAAACTGTTTGTCATTGGATTAATTTTCAAATTCATTAAGTAATAAATAGAAAGTTATAGATATAATATTAATTAAATAATCATGATATACTATTGTTATATTAATCCATGCCAGATGTGTAAAATTTGGATAATTCATTTGGTAAAATTTTTAGAATAACATCATTCGGAGAAAGTCACGGAGACTTAATTGGAATAATAATAGATGGGATACCTGCGGGTTTAGATTTTGATTTAGATTTTATCCAAAGTGAAATAGATCGAAGAAAACCAGGATATTCACATTTAACAACACCTCGTCTTGAAGAAGATAGAGTTAAAGTGGTTGCGGGTATTTTTAAAAGTAAAACAACAGGAGCCCCAATTTGTTTAACAATTGGAAATACTAACGTTGATTCATCAGTATATGAAAAATATCGCGGTTTTTTACGCCCTTCCCATATTGATTATCCCGCATTAAGAAAATATCATGGATTTTCTGATCCACGTGGATCAGGTCGATTTTCTGGGAGAATTACGGCTGGATTTGTAATGGCAGGAGCGATCGCCAAATTAATTTTGAAAAAATATGAAATCGAGATTTTTGCATATACAAAAAGCATAGGAAATATTGTTGATAACAATGAATATCTCCCAAGTGAGATTAATGAATTATTTAAAATAAGAGAAAATTCTCTTATTGGTGCGATTGACCAAAAAAAGTCTAAATCAATGGAATTATTCATCGAGGGGGCTAAAAACAATAAAGATTCGGTAGGGGGGACAATAAAATGCATTGTTATAAATTTCCCAGCAGGAAAGGGAGGTCCTGTATTCAATAGTATTGAATCAAACATTAGTAATGCGATATTTGCGATACCTGGAATAAAGGGGATAGAGTTTGGTGCTGGTTTTGAAGCTGCTAAGATGAAAGGCTCTGAACATAATGACCCTTGGATTATAAAGAATGGAAAAGTTCAAACCACTAAGAATGATGCTGGTGGAATTATTGGTGGAATATCAACAGGTATGCCAATTGAATTTACTGTTGCAGTTAAACCAACTGCTTCTATAGGTATCACTCAGAAAACAGTTAATATTGAAACTGAAGAAAATGTAGAAATAGAATTTTCAGGACGACACGATCCATGTATTGTACCTAGAGTAATTCCAGTTATAGAGGCTATGATAGCCAATGTTTTAATTGATATTTTACTACTTGAAGGATTTATTCCCAGAATTTTGAAATCTTAAACAAAATGATAATTATATAGTAGGATATTAAAGTTTTAAATAAAAAATTAAAATACTCTATAATATAGTCAATAATATTAAGTGAATGATCATGCCTCCTCCAAACCAAAAAAAATTCATTAAAGATGTCATAAAAATTATAGATAGATGGTCTTTTGAGCAATGTGCTCATTGTGAAAATGGAACATTGCTCTCAATTGATGGAATGCTGGATTTCAAATGTAGTAAATGTGGAAAAAATATGAACCCTTCTGAATATTTGGGAGAAATAGCTAAAAAGGTTTTTAATTATAGAGAAAAGCTTGCAAATACAAAAAGTTAGAAGAGATTGGCTAATAGCATTTTTAATTAGAGGTAAATTGATTAAAACAAATAACTATTACTATCAAGCTTATTTCTTTAATCTATTAAAAAGATTCCCTAGGTTTTAATAATGAGTATAACAGTTACAGCAGTTTTATTAGGAGCAGGAAGAAGAGGCTTTCATGTTTATGGTAATTATGCTAAAAACAATAGAAAAAAACTAAAATTTGTTGCAGTAGCGGAACCTATTCAAAGAAGACGTGATAATTTTGCTAGAATACATAATATTCCTCCTAGTCGATGTTATCAATCATGGGAGGATTTACTTTCAATGGAAAAACTCGCTGATATTGCATTTATTTGTACTCAAGACCGGATGCATATAGAACCAACATTACTAGCATTGGATAAGGGATATCATGTTTTGTTAGAGAAACCTATGGCAAATAAGTTAGAGGACTGCATTAGAATAGTGCAAAAAGTAGAAGAATCAGGTAGAATTTTAGGAGTTAGCCATGTTTTAAGGTATGCTGATTTTTTTTTAACGGTCTTCAAAATAATTAGATCAAAACTCCTCGGAGATATTGTTAATATCTCGCAACGAGAAAATATTTCATGGTACCATATGGCGCATAGTTATGTGAGAGGGCCATGGGCAAAAAAAGAAGAATCTTCACCAATGATTCTAGCGAAAGCTTGTCATGATATGGATTTATTATATTGGATGATTAATTCCTTACCAAAAAAGATTAGTTCTTTTGGCAGTTTATTGCATTTTAGACCAGAAAATGCCCCAATGGGTGCACCACAATTTTGTTTAGATGGGTGTCCAGTAAAGGATACTTGTAAATATTACGCTCCAAGAACGTATATAGATATAATACCAATAATTCAGATCATGCAAAAAGGAAAAAATAGAATTTTGAAATTTGTAGGGAGATTGAGGAAAAACCATATTAAATTACTAACTTTTTTAGCTAAGATAATTCCACCAATTAGAATATTACGGTATTGGAGGGAATGGCCGGTTTATTATTTATACACAGAGGATAACGAAGACTTCTCAGATGAGGCAAAAATTCAGATTCTTAAAACAAGTCCTTATGGTAAATGTGTTTATCATTGTAATAATGATGTTTGTGACCATCAAGTAGTAAATATCGAGTTTGAAAACGGTGTTACGGCAAATTTCACTGTACATGGTTTCAGTGAGAAAGAAGGGAGGACTCTAAGAATTGATGGTACAGAAGCAACCTTAATAGGTGAATTTCATGATGCTTATAAGAAAATTACTGTCTTTAATCATTATTCGGGAGAAGAAGATGTGATACTTAATCAAAAGTTATCTCTGAGCACGGTTGAGCATGGTGGTGGTGACCAAAAATTAATTGATGCTTTCCTTGAGTCAATAAGAAACCCTAATATTTTACAACCTCTGACAAACGCTAGAGAATGTCTTGAAAGCCATTTAATGGCTTTTGCTGCTAATGAGTCTCGATTAAAAGGGACCGTGGTTAATATGGATGGCTTTCGTACGAAATCAGAACTTCTCTGAATAATATTCTGCAAAAAAATATAGATAAGTTATTATTATTAATATCATAAAATATCTTATAATTAAAATTTGGATAGATTGATTAGAGTGGAAAAGAAAATTGATACTTCAGAACAATTTATTGAATTTTATAAAAAGAAAGGAGATTATTTAGTATCTCTTTCTGAGAATCATTTCAAAAATATAGAATACCGTAAATGTCTTGAATTATTAAATCAAGCTTATGGAATGTACATGAAGGGTAACTATACTGAACTTGCTGAAAAGACAAAACAAAGATTTTTAGAAATCAAAGAAAAATACTTTCAAAAGTAAAGGATTTACTCAAATTCTAAAGCTTTTCCTATCTTATACTCAATATCTTCAATATGAGTCCCTTGCCAGTATACTTTTTTACATTGAAGATTTAAACACTGATAAAAATCATTAAAATGAGAATATGTTTCCTCTAGAACTTCATTTTTTATTGAAACCTTGTCTTTAACTCTTTCTAATTTTGAATTACATACGGAACATCTAGCTTTTTTGAAATCAAATTCAAAAATTAAACCAAATTGCTTATGGAGTTGATTGAGATATTTATATATCCCTTCTCCTTTAAGGAATATACAATTATCTTTATATCGTTGAAATAGAGGTAAATCTTTTGTGATAATAATTCTATTATTATCATTTGCATATTCTATTAAATAACCATCAGGGACAGGGTCCACATTAAAAAAATCAGTTAAATCATTAGCATATACTGTGTCATATCCAAAAATACGTAAAAATCGTGTCAATTTACCAAGCATTGCATCAACTAAAAATTTCATAATAAAGTGGTTAAGCATTTAATAAATAATTCTGATTTAAATTAAATATATTAATTTTGATAAAATATATTTAATCATAATCAAAATTTAGATGGATATTGATGGAAGCTAAGAATTTAATGGAAAAAGCAGTCAGGTTTCATGGACATATATGTCCTGGTCTAACGATTGGTGTTTTAGCTGCAAAATACATTTTAGAACATGGATTTGATTATTCACCAAATGAAGAGCTAGTTGCTGTTGTTGAGAATGATAATTGCAGTGTTGATGCACTTCAAGCAATATTAGGTACAACATATGGGAAGGGAAATCTTGTCCATCAAGATTATGGAAAGATGAATTACTATTTTTATGACAGAAGAACTGAAAAGGGAATTAGATTAGCATTAAAAAGCATAGATTTTGGAAAAAAAAAACTAAGTAGAGATGAAAAAATACAGTTATTGCTGAAATCAAAACCTGAAAAAATATTTAATGTATATGAAATCGAATTCAATCCTCCAGGTTTAGCAGCGGTTGAACAATCCATCCCCTGTGAGGTATGTGGAGAACCTACTCAGAGTAGTAGGATTATGATGTATAATGGTTCTGAAATGTGTATTCCTTGTTATAAAAAAATGAGAGGTTAATAAAAAAATAATTTAGGAAATAAAGGAATTTTGAATGAACTTCTCTTAAAATTATAATTTTCTTGATTTTTTAATGATTAACTAATTATTTTAAGATGTTGAGTAATTTTGAAAGGGAAAAATGAAAAGATCTTACCTGGTGCAGGTCCATTTTATTTTAAAGGAAATAATACCGGAATTCTTTTAATACATGGAGGAGGCGGTGGGACCTGTGCTGATTTGAAGCCTCTAGCTGAAGATTTACATTCAAAAGGAGGATTTACTATTAATGTTCCTTTACTTCCAGGATATGGAACCACACCTCAAGATTTAAGAAAAACACAGATTGAAAATTGGAAATCAGCCTTATATAGTGAATTCTCTATATTAAATAATAAATGTGATAGAGTTTTTGTTGGAGGTCATTCCATGGGGGGCGTGTTAACATTGATAATAGCAGCCAATTATAGTTTAGATGGAATTTTTACTATTAGTGCTCCAATTGGAATTCAGAATTTTTTATTTTATTTAGTTCCAATATTTAAAATATTTATAAAATACCATACTATTGATTCGGAACATTTTATTCAAGATACTGATGGAAAATGGGTTGGGTATAATAAGATACCCCTAAATATTGCCACAAAACTAAAGAACTTGATGAAGGAGATGAAACAATCTTTAAATGAAATAAATTGCCCTTCTTTGATATTTCAAGGAAAAAGAGATTCTGAAATTAAAAGAAAAAGCATGGAATATATATTCAATAATATTAAATCTAAGAAAAAAAAGAAAATTTGGCTACCAAATAATAATCATCCAATATTAGATAGTCCAGATCACAAACAAATTGTATCTGAACTGATAAAATTCATTAATGAACTTTGTACTTAAATTATTTATTTTTAGATAAATTACTAAAAATATCAAGATAGGATATATGAACTTTATTATAAAATTAAAATTATGATTAAAGAAAAACTATTAAATACATTCACGGGATATAAATTCTTTATTTTTAATAACACAACCTATATAAACGAAAATCACAATTGATTAACAGATTTAAAACACTTTATATAAAGATGAAATAATTATGATTAAAAATGTAAATAAAGGACATACCTTATTAGTAAAAGGTCCAGCAAGAATAACATTAGTAGAGGGAAAAGTCGATGTTTTTGGAAAAATATTTACTCCCGAAAAAGAGAAATCACCATCTGATACTTCAAATCTAAATGATGTATTAATAGTACCAAGTGCGCAAAGTTATCCAATTTATGCTGTAGAGAAATCAAAATTAGATATTTATACTAGAACTGAAGAAAATCTTTTAAATATTGAAGAAAATTCGATTTCTCCTGATTGGAGCGAAATAAAAGATTCTATCATAAAAACTTTAAAACAAACCCAAGGCGCTCCACTTAAAATCATGGTATTAGGAATTAGTAGCGGAAAAACTACTTTCATAAAGTATTTAGCTAACAATTTCCTGAAAGAAGGGTTGAAAGGAGGATATCTTGATTCTGATCTAGGTCAGCAAATAATTTATATCCCCACTACAATAAATATTGGCTCTATTGATGATTATATTGTTTCAAGTGAAAATATTAATTCTGAGAAAACGATTTTTATTGGTGCTACTTTTCCAAAAGGAGATTACAAATTCATTGTTTCACTATCATGTAAGAGTTTAATTGATGATTACGTTATGATGAATAAGAGTATTGATTTTGTTTTAATCGATACAGATGGTTGGATTAAAACTGAGGCAGGTATTATTTATAAAAACTTTTTTATTGACACTGTTGATCCCGATGTTTTGATAATTTTTCAAGATGAAACTGTCGAGGAACTTCAAACTATTGAAAAAACTTCTTCAAGCACTAGAAAAGATAGAAAGATTTTCTTAATTAAAGAGAAAAATAAATATTTTTATGAAAAAGATAAAGATGAAAGAAGATTTTTACGTCAAAGTCAATTTTCTAAGAAGTTTGAAGAGTTCCGTAAAATTTCAATTCCTATAGATGATATTAAGTTCATAAAAACAGAATATGATAAGGAGAAAGAACAAATTTTTGAAAAAGAGTTAGATGTTTATGAACTTATTAATCTTCCTTATCATTATGTAATAATTGGTTTAATGACAGATAATTCTGAATTGATAGAGATAGGACTTCTATTTACAATAAATATTGAGAAGAATTATATCTTACTATATTCAAACTTAACTTATAAGGAACAACTCAAAGTAAAGAAAATATTAGTTGGATCTCTTAGATTAAGCATTAAAGGGAATCATCAAGGATATCTATATCTCTGATTTTCTATTTTCTTATTAAATTAGTTTCCATTTTCAATACTTAGATATGAGTAATAAGACTAATTTTTTTAAATTGTGTTGTAATAATAATTATTTATGGGAGAGGATCTTCTCACAAAGTTCCTAAAACTAATGTCTTCAAAAATATCAGAATCAGATTTAGAATTAATTAATTTAGGAAAATCTCTAGGTTTAGATTTGGTATCATTCGCCGATTTGAGAGCCTCACAAGAAGATATTTTTATAGATAACGTTAGAGATAAGACTTTATCGATGATGGAAATAGATAATGATAACATATTATATGATACAGATTCATTTTATGCTGGTAGCATTGATTTTATGGTATCTGATGAACCTGAAGGAAAAAAGTTCTTCCTTTTAGAAACAAATGGCGGATCTCACCGAGGACTTTCAATCATTACTAAAAAACAACAGTCTCTTCTATATGATGGATATATAGAAGCTATAAATCAAGCAATTTTTCGAAATAAGCTTAAAGATAAGAAAGTATTTGTTATAATTGGAGTACCTGTTAATGATGGATTAATCCATGAAAAAATAATAATGATAGAATATTTTAGGAAACATTTTAAAGCTAATGGGCATTCGGTTAAAATTTTTAATACCGATAATTATGATAGAAACTTTAAAGCTGAAATTGTTTTTTTAATTGCAGATTATAAACAATTAGCCAAATCTCTTTCATTTACTAATAATTGGATTAAATATAAAGGAGAAGAGGTAAACGTATTAATAGGAGATGGTATAACAAGACGTTTTAATAATAATAGATTTTTAGAATTAATTAAGCAAGATTTCCATAAAATAAATTCAATTTTAGTAAACCCTATTTTTAATATCACTGATGATAAATCTCTAACATATTTAGCAAGCTATTTTAGTAAAGAATTACTTAAAAAATATAATTTAAAGTACTTAATGTTCACAAAAGCATATGATGAGAATGAGTTAATTGAAAAATTAAATTTTCTCATTAAGGAATATAAAAAATCATTTATTATTAAACCTAGTGGAGGTTCTGGAGGAGCAGGCGTTATACCTATATCAAAAGATGAGGATCTTCATAATATTGAAAATTTAGTTGATGCAAGTAAAAAGGAATTTTTTACTAAGTTTATGAAAAATCGTAATCCTTTCCCATATACGATTCAGGAGATGGCTAATTTCTCCTTAATTGATTGGAAAGGAGGTAAACATACTTTTGATTTACGAATATATCTAGCTCAACGAGAAGGTAAAGTTATCCCTATTGGAGGATTAGCAAGAATTGCACGAGAAGAATTTATTAATAAGATAAACCTAAACAAGCAAGAATTTGTAGTAAATTTATCTGGTTTTAATGGCCAAATTGAAGTTGAACGTGGTATAGGGTTTTCAGAAAAAAACTGTGGTTTATTAAATTTAAAAAAAGAAGATTTTGCTAATATGTTCTGTATTGGTTGCGCTTTATTTGCTGCCATAACAAAAAATTATAATAAAATCATCAATTTCTCAGACTGGAAAAAAATTATTGTTTGATATGAACCTTGAAACGTTAAAGTCATTATTAGATATTTCTAAACGAGAAATATTATATAAAAAAATTCTAAATGAATTAGAATTAGTTAAAAAGTTAAACTACGTTAGTTATCAGATATATCAGCATTCTGATATCACTATACCTGTTATTAAAATTGCTAGTATTTCTAAATTCGATGATTGCAATCACGTAAAGATCTTTATTGGTGCTCAACATAATGAATATAACGGCTTATTTAGTATGCTAAAATTTTTTAAATTGTTATGTGAAAAAAAAATAGAATTCAATGAAGTTGTAAAAGCAGATCAGATCTTGATTTTTCTACCTTTGTTAAACCCTTATGGATTTAGAAATCCTAAAAAATCAAATAAATCTGGCTATTATCTAGAAAATGGTACAAATCTTAATAGGTATTGGTGTAAAGCATTCCTTTCTGATCGTAGTAGTGAGTATGATAATTTAAATGGTAAAATCCTCCCTGAACAAGTAATTATTGTTAAACAAATACTACAAGAATATTGGGATAAACACAATATAAATTTATATATACTTGATTTTCATGAGACTTCATTACTAGAACGCTTCCCAATTGAATTGTGTAAAAATCTGAATCCTTTCTATAAGTTTGATCATTGGTTAAAGGAAGGGATAATCTTAAATATTATGAAATTGTATGATGTTCCTTATTATCGGAAACCATTGTTCTTTAAATGTAATCCTTCTGCTGATCATACACACTTAAATTTAACTCATAAACAAATTGAGAGCGTTTTTGAAAAATTAAATGAATATGTATCAAGAAATCAAGGAAAGGGTAAATTACCTTTTTATTTCTGCTACAATGATAAAAGCAAAGATTATTGCTTAAAATTAGCAAATATTGTGTATAATAATATGAAAGAAAAATTATGGGATACCTTTTTCCCTGGTTTTAATCATAATTTCATAAACCATGGATGTTTTGTGAATATGAGTAATTTAACTTCTCGACCGAATATTTATTCTATGGAATTAGAGTCTCAGAAACATTTCTTTAATATTTTTCAAGAAATTAATGAATCAAAATTGGATCCTAAATATTTCGAAAAAAAACTTAATCTTATTAATGTTAGTATAGAATTAGCTCTCGAAGCTATTAAAGTTATGATCAATCTATTTTAATTATCTGCTTTTATGGTTTTAGGAAATTAAGACAAGCTCCAACTAAAATACATTCGTTTTTCTTTTGTGAATGTCCACCTTTCTTTAATATTATTACATTTCTCTCAGGGGATTCCAGAACCAATCTATTTTCTTCTAAATTTTTAAATTTTATAATTCTATCATTTTTGCAATGTATTAACATAACTCTTTTTGAATAGTCATTCCAATCTTCTGGAGTTACCTCTTCTTTTACTTTTTTTATTGATAAATATGGCGATAACTGGATATTTTCTTCGATATTAGGAAATATTTTCACACTCTTGACTAAATAACTCAACATGATAATAGGATTAGATTTTGGAATGTTTTGCTTGTAATGTGATATTGAAGAAATCGCGATAATTTTCTCAATATCTCTATTTTTAAAACCCGCAGATAGAATTGTAATTGCTCCTATACTAAAACCAATACAATATATTTTTTTTTTTGAAAATTCATCTTGATTTCTTACCCATTCAATAACTTTTTTAAAATCTTCAATACGTTTTAAAAAATCACTTCTTTTTCCTGTTTTTTTTGATTTTCCTGAACCTCTTGCATCATACGCTAAAACTGTATAACCTTGATAAGCGAATGGAAAATAAAAGTACTGAAGTGTTTCTTTGGTGTCAGAAAAGCCATGGCACACTATAATGATGGCATTTTTTAAAGCGACTTTGGATTCATTCCGATTTTTTACTAAGTTTGCAGATAATTGTCCATCAGAAACATCGATGTTTACTGTCGAAACAATTAGATCCTTGAGTAAAAGCTTTCTCCATCGATCAAACCAGAGATCTCTAAAAGACCAGTAAATTTCAAAAGGCACATAAATAATTAAAAAGGTTGTAACAGATAAAGTAAAACACTTTGAGAAAGCTGAAGTGTAACAGGGATTTCCAAATGAAACATTAACTTCCCAAATATACCAACTAATTAAAATATCGATAAATATTAATACAATACGCTTTAAAATGTTTGAAAGCAAGATATTCCCTAAAAGAGTATTATCTAAAATAAAATTGTTTCTAAATTAAAAAAAATAAAAAATAAAAATTATGGCTTTTTTGGTTTTGGACATCCATAATCATGTGCTATTTTACAATCTGGTTTACTTCTTAACCCAGGACAAGGTTTACATTTAACATCTCGTAACAATTTCACAACATCATCAACTTCCATACCAAATTCTTCATCTTCAGTTTCATCTTCAATCATATCGTCGTCATCTGGGATTTCATATATCACATCTTCTTCTAAGTTATCTTTCCAATCATCTAGATCTATTAATTCATCTCCATCTTCATCTGTTTTTCCACTTGGAACTTCAAATTCATCTTCTTCAGTTGGAGCACTCTTTTTTTTAGCCATATCTCTCACTTAAAATTTTAATTGATTTTTACTTGTTTTTAGTTTTATTATATAATTTTTGCTAAAATTTAATTTTAATTCGATTTTGTTTAAAGGAATATACTACGAGAATTGTTTTCTAAATGAAATTATTTTTTATTACATTATCTACTTGATTTATCAATTCTTTGTTGCTATGTAATGTTGTATACAATTTGATTATTTCAGGTAAAAGATGATCTAATTCATTTAAGGCGTAAACACTATAATTTTTTACTTCAAAATTATGAATAAAAACTATAGATGGAATTTGTTTTAGTTTTATTTTTAAATCTAGTAAATCTCTCAGAATATTATAGTCTAAATTTGATTTTAAGTACAATTCATCTAAATATAACAACTTCACTAGTGAATTACTTAACTTATTGAAAAAATTTAGATATTTGTTTATTTTGTCATTGTATTTTTTATAGAACTTCTCTAATTGAGTATTTTCTATAATTCCAAATTTATATGAATTGAATTCATAATTTAATTGCGAAAGTAGTTGTAAAATTTTTCCTAAATGTGATAAAAACATAGGTAATTTTCTTGGCATTGGGAGTCTCTTAATGAAACTGCCATTAAATCTCAAATATCCTCCTGCCATATGTAATGTACTAAATAATGATTTAAACACTGAATCCATAAAATGAGAATTAAATATTGTTAGAAGAATGAATAATTGATCAGTATTTAATGATGGAATTTTGATAAAATAAAGACCAGTTATATTCACAAATACACCTGGATCATAAAAGAATGTTAAATCTTTTGCGATTTCTCTAAAAATTAGTTTTTCGCTAGTGAGCTCACTCCATATATCCTCAAAATTAGGATTATATTTAAAATAGGATATTTTAAGATCTCTACCCATAATTTTTATTCTTTTATTAAATTTTATTTGATATTTTTCAATGTTCCCTGTTCCAATTAATAATAAATCATTATCAGATTGAGCTTTATCACTAATATTATCATAATATTTGCTGTATTCTAAAAAACCAAAAGGTCGATAAAGAATTTTCAAATCTTCGAAGGTTTCAGCAAAAGTTTTAAAGTTTTTAAATAAATATGTTAATAATTTTACATTACCTGAAACAGGAATTACTTTTGAGGGGAATTGATTAATTAGATTTTGATTAAATTTTATTGTTTCAATTCTATCATTATTTGTTAACTCACTCATTCTTTTAAATGATTTAATGGTTATTTCTTTCATCTTTTTTTTATTATTTTTTTTCAGCGATAATATTATTGGGTACGTAGCTGCGTTTTGAAATATGGGTAGAGATGAAATATTTATGATTTCTTTTAATTCTGATTCATTTAATAACAATGATCTGACTTTAATACCATAATCCGCAGATAGGAATTTATTTGGTAAAATAAATGAGAGATATCCTTTATCATTTAATAATTCTAAAGATCTCTCGATAAATAATATAGAGAGATCAAATAAACGATAAGCAGATTGATACCTCTTACTCAATTTTTTTTTTAATTCTAGATCCTTTATTTTTTTATTTTCTACATATGGAGGATTTCCAACAATGATATCAAATTTATCAGAATTAAATTCTAAAAGAAAATCCAAATTGAAGATGTTTAATTTAATATTTAATTTTTCAATGAAGTGGTTAATACTTGTGAATTTTAGTCCCTTAAAGTCGGAATTAAAAGAGTTCAAATCATCTAGAGTATTAGATAAAAACCAATTTATTAATCGCAGTTTTGAAATGATGGAAGCGGATTTTTCAATTTCAATAGCATATAGATTTTTCTCAATTATTGTTTTTTTAATTTTAATATTTGATAATTCAGGATTTATTATTTTATGAATTTTATATAATTTCTCTGCTACTGATATTAAAAATCTCCCAGAACCACATGAGGGATCCAAAATCCTTATACTTTTAATCATTTCAGAAAGTTTTTCTTTAATCTCTTGATTTCTATTTAATTGGACAGAGATTTCTTCTAAACTGAAATCAAATTGATGATTTTTTAAAAAATCAGAACGCTCTTGAAAGTATAGTTGAAAGACATTTGAAACCATATAATCTACGATTTGAATTGGAGTATAAATTATACCCAGATTACGATTTTTATTTTGGTTAAGCAGTTTTTGGTTTTCAAAGTCCAGTATTTGCTTTTCAATCAAAGATATTATTTCTTGAGCTTGCATTTCATCATTTAACAATTAGAATTTCATTATATAATTCTTTATTTATAAAAATGCTAAAAACTTTAATAAAAATAATAGAACTAATTTAAAATAATTAAAATTAACAATTTAAATACATTTCAATTTGATTGAAAATTCCTTTTTACTTGATATAATAAAGACTCCTCAAAGAATCTCTAAACTAAAATTTGATGATATATCAATAATATTAAAGACAGTAAAGAAAATATTTGAGGAGGAAAATCTACTTTTAGAGTTCTGTGTTAATAATAAAACAGATTTAGTTTATGTAATAGGAGATATTCATGGAAATTTAGAAACCTTGATGGAATTAATTAAAATTATAAATATAAATAATCCTAAAAAAGTTATTTTCCTCGGTGATATTGTTGATCGTGGACCAAAGCAATTAGAATGTCTACTTATAATATTTGCTCTAAAGATTCTTTTCCCTTTAAAATATTATTTAATAAGAGGAAATCACGAAACTCTTGAAATTAATCAATATTATGGCTTTTTTCAAGATTTTCTTCTAAGATTTAATGATCAAAGTAAGTTCAATGAAATTATAGATGTTTATAATACTCTCCCAATATGTGGAGTAGTTAACGAGACAATTTTATGCTTACATGGAGGAATTCCACAAGATCTTGAAATTCTAAGTAAATTAAAAGGTAAAAAATGTAAAGAATTTAGTTATTTGTTTACTTCTAATGCACAAAGCATATCTCAAATAATGTGGAATGATCCTAAATCGGATTTACAAGGATTTTCCGACAGTTTTAGAGGTCCAGATATAAGATTTTTTGGAAACGATGCTTTTGAGGCGTTTATGAGACATAATAATCTTAGTTATCTTATTAGAGCCCATGAATGTTTTCCTGAGGGATATCGATGGTTCTTTAAGAAAAAATTATTATCAATATTCTCATCTGCAAATTATAGAGGTGAATATTCTCCTAATCCTGCATCTTACGCAATAATTAAAAATGATGAGGTTATACCAAAACTCTTAAAATTATAGAGCAAAATTTATATAATATTTAGAGGTCTTATGTAAGAGTTTATTATCTAATTTAATTATAATATCTATGTAAGTTGGGAAGCATCTGGTTTTATGAATAGGAGATTATTGCCTCGGATGAAAATTTCGTTATATTTTGCCATAGGCGTCCCATCTAATAGCTCAGTAGCATCTTCAAGGATCATGTTCATGTAGGCATCTATTTCCTTTAATAAACCTCTATATTCAGTTCCATCTTTTAATCTGAGCAAAATTACTGAACCTTGGCTATTTTGCAGAATTTGTAAAGGATTTTTTGATCTTTGTGGACTATTATTTCGACTTGACATTTTTAATTCTTATATCAAAAAATTATTATTATATTTATAGAAAAGATAATTTAAAGATAGAATTTTTTGAATTAAAACCTTACGACATTGAAAAATTAAAAATAAATTTGTTTGGTTATCATATTGGAGGATAAGCATAAAAATCAAAATAAGAAAAAGAAAATTATTGGCGATTATAATAAGACAGCAAATTTTTATGACAAAAGATATGAAGTAATACAAAAAGAGAAGTATGAGGCAGTTTTAAATAATTTTAGAGATTTCAACAAAATAATTTTAGATTTGGGATGTGGTACAGGTTTATTTTTTGAATATTTAATAAAAACAAATGTTGTTAAGAATATTACAAGGAGTAATTATATTGCAATAGATATTTCCTGGAATATGTTATTAAAATTTAAATCAAAAATTTACAAAGATGATAATTTTAGCCATCCACCAAGCTTTATATTGTCAGATATTGATTATTTGCCCTTCAGAGAAAACATATTTGATATAATTTTTACATTTACATCATTCCAAAATTTACCATGTATTAGAAATGGAATCCAAGAATTATCAAGAGTATGTAAAAATAATGCCAACTTCATATTTTCAATCTTGAAAAAAAACTTAGATTTAGATTCTTTACTAAAAGTATTAGAACTTTATGTGAAAGATTTGATAGTAATTCAAAAAGAAAATTTAGAAGATATTATAATCCAGGGTAAGATTTCTCAATTAAAGACTTTTAGACCTATTATTTATAAAAAGAGTTAATTATCTCATCTATTTTACTTTCGATATTATATTTTTTTTGAAAGTAATTACATATATTTTCAATATCCCTTTCTAAAAGCGATTTTGCATTAGGATGATCAGTTGGAACCCATTGTAACCAATCAATTAATAATATATTTCCTTTTTCGTCTAGAACGATATTAAATTCACCTAAATCTCCATGTATCATATGTGCCTTTTTATATATTAATTTATATTGCTTTATAATTCTGTTAAAGATTTTTAAGGGTTTATTTATATATTTATAATAAACTAATTCTTTTCCTCTCAAATAAGACATTATAATTATATGTCTATTATATCCTATAGGTTTGGGAGTATTCAATCTAAGAGGATTAATCCTTTCAAGAGC
>JAEOTW010000041.1 GCA_016839655.1 Promethearchaeota archaeon
AAGAAGTTATTTCTTTTAAATCTGAATTAACTAGTTGTTAGATAGAAATGATTCTGTAAGTAAATTTTCAAGAGAAGGAACATCTTTTAATTGAATTTCTTGATTTGTTTTATAGAATTTATTAAAAGTTTGCCAAATAGTATCATTATTTGTTATTTTATCAATGAAATTAATTAGTTTTTGTTGAGCCAGATAAGATTGACCTTTGAATAAATAGCAAACTAAGAAGGGTGAAACAGCTTTCATAAGAAGAGTATATTCACCAAATTTTGCCCGTTCAAGTCCTTCAGAAAGCATCTCATCACTGAAGGAATTAAAAGCAGTTAAAAAACCACTCCAGAGATGGTCTTTAAATGAAAACTCGTCAATAAAAGATTTAGAAAATATTGGCATTCCCGCTTCAGAAGTTATTAAAACTACAACTGGATTTTCTTCGGATGCTTCTAAAGATTCATCTACACTCTTATGAAGCATATTTTCAATCTGATCTCCTAAATGTGTAAATCTTATTCTTTCGGCAATTGGTACATCAGATTTTTGTAAATTTTCCCATATATGTAATTGTTTTAATAATTTGTCATGTTCGTTTGAAATCTCAATAGCTAATTGCTGCATTCCATATTCATTTGCAATTTGTTGAGCTTGAGTTAAATATTTCCTTGCTTTTTTTATTTCTAATATGATTAAAGCTAATTTTGCTTGTAATATATAAGTTTGACATAAGATATAATGTGAGTGTGAATATCGTGCGATTTCAATAAGATTATTAATTATTGGATTAATATCTTTCAATACTTCTAAATTATTAGAGGTCTGCAGTTCAGTTAGATATAGATGGCATAATTGAATTAGTATTTCTATTTTAAGCCCAAAATTTGTTTCTACCTTTTCAAGAAGTGTTAATAACATATCTTCTGCTTTAGCTTTATCTCTTGTTCGAGAACTTCGTTTAAGTATCAAAATCTCATAAAAAATTACCCATAAATCTATAACTGTGTTCTTAAAGCGATCTCTAATCTGTTTCAATTTGTTTAAATATATATTTGCTAAGTGAAGATCATCTTTATATAAACATAATTCAATAGCAGTGCCAATAGGACTGAAAATTGCAAATATTTCATCAATTTCTCTGTAGATCTCGATACCTTTTTCTATATAATTCAATGCTTCATCATATTTTCCTTTGTTTCCCATTATATTTCCGATTAGGGTATAGCTTCTTGCTCGAAAAGATTGATTATTAATCGCTTTAAAGATTTTTAATGCTTTTTGATAAAATTTAAGCGAACGATTTAATTCTCCTTTATAAAGATAACTGTTTCCTAGATGATGTAATAGAAAACCAAGACCATATTTATGGTTAAGCTTCTCAGCAATCCTTAAACCCTGTTCAAAATAATTTATAGATTTGTTCAAGTCACCTTTAGAATAGTAATATGTTAACCCAATGCACATCAATGTCATAGCTTTTCCTATTCTAAGATCTATTTTATCCCATAATGACAAGCTATAGTTTAAATATTCTAAGCCTTTATCAGCATCCTTCCTTGATACTAAAAATCCTTTGATAAAGTTCAAGTTAGCTTCTGTGTAAATAAAATCTACTGTTGATTCTTTTGGAAATACATTAAAAATTTCCTCTGATTCTTTAATTAATTCAGAAGATTTGTTGATTATTCCCCTCCAATTATATATTAGCGCCCTTAGATTTAATACGTCAACCATTATAAGATTTTTACCTAAATCTAAACTCTCATTATATGCTTGTTCAGAAATCTTGATACATTCTTCATGTTTTCCTACAAACATTAATAATCTAGCTTGAAGCGCTAAACTGTACACCTTAAAAAAAAGCGGAATATCTTCTTTTATTAAATATTCTCTAAGTACATTTATAGCTTCAGTATATTTATTTTCCTCTAAAAGTTCTTCAGCAAAAATAATCTCTTCTGCTTTATCCTCTGTTATTGCTTGATCATTCATATTGAATTTCTTTAAAAAACTAACTTGGTGTTATTTTCTCTGAATCTTATCATTAAGTATAATAGATATTAGTATCAAAACCTATATAAATCTGACAAAATGGGCTTGGAACTAAAATTTTTCTCGTAAAAAGAGCATGATAGCTTTCTGGATGTGCAGTCTGTTTTCAGCCTCATCAAATACTATTGATTGAGGACCATCAATAACCTCTGCCGTTTGTTCATATTCCCTCATAGCAGGTAAACAATTCATAAAAACTGCTTCTGATTTTGCTGCTTCCATAACTGATGAGGTAACTTGAAAAGGCAAAAAAGCTTTTTTCCGTTCTTCTTCTTGTTCCTGTGGTATTCCATAACTCATCCAACTATCCGTATACACCACATCAGAATCTCGAGCAGCTTCTAGAGAATTGTGAACAACTTTTACTTCAGCTCCAGTCTCTTTAGACAAATCTGAAACCTCCTCTAAAACTATTTGTTCAGGTGAATATTCTGGAGCATTAGGGCAGGCTACATCCATTCTCCAACCAAAAATTGCACACATTCGCATTAAATCATATGTAACATTGTTATACGCATCACCAAAGTAGGATAATTTCATATTATTTAGATGTCCTTTCTTCTCTTTAATTGTCTGAAAATCCCCTAGAATTTGACATGGATGAGCAAAATCATCAAGCATGTTAATAACAGGAATATCAGCATATTTAGCAAGATCCCAAATGTCTTGACGTTTAAAAACACGAGCGGCGATGATATTCACAAATCGAGACGCAACTTTGGCTGTATCAGAGATATTCTCTTTTTTACCTAAAGGTGAATCCTTTATTGAGTAAAATATTGCATGGCCTCCTAATTGTTGCATACCCGTCTCAAAAGAGATCCTAGTTCTTAGGGAAGGTTTTTCGAATAACATAAGTAAGGTTTCTCCTCCTAAAATAGAACTAAATTTTTTAGGATTTTCCTTGATCTCAATTGACTTATTAATTACATTCTCACATTCCACTTTTGAAAAATCAGAGACTTTTAAAAGATGTCGAACCATTTTTAGCACTTTCATATTTTAAATAGTAGTTAGATGATAAAAAGAAAGATCAGATATAAATCAAGTTAGATCAAATAAATACTATTCAGAACGACGTAATACTTTTCCAGGTAGTTTTCTTTTTTGTTTATTATTATCAACAACAATAACTCCATTTACAATAACATAAGGAATTCCTTCAGGAAATTGATGAGGGTTTTCAAATGTAGCCTTATCTCTTATAGTCTCTGGATTAAAAATGACGAGATCTGCCCAAAAGTTTTCTTTTATTAATCCGCGTTCTTTTAATCCTAATCTTTGAGCTGGAAAAGAAGTCATCCTTCGTATAGCATCTTCTAAAGGTAAAAGTTTCTCATCTCTAACATATTTTCCTAAAATTCTTGGATATGTTCCATAAAATCGTGGGTGAAACTTTCCAAGGCTGGGTTTATTAGGAATTCCTAATCCATCAGTACCAACCATGTGATATTTCCCTGTCATTATTCTACGAATGTCTTCAGAACCCATCGTTTCAACTGTTACTGTAGAGCCACCTTCATCATCAATAATAATCGAAAACATCGTATCCCACTCATCCTTCAATCCCTTTATTCGTGAAATTTCAGTGAGGTTTTTACCTTCAGTATCCTTCCATTTCTCTGATACAACAGATGATATATAGATACTTTCAAACCCATTTTTCCCTATGAAATTTTCCCATCCTTCAATTCCATTTTCTGTGTCCTGTTTGATCCTTTCTCTATCTGATATTTGCTCTATACGGTCAAGTAATGCATCAGGACCCCCTATATGAACCCATGGTGGGAGTAATGCAGTAAGGGAAGTAAATCCTCTATTATATGGGTATTGATCATATGTAATGCTAATACCTCGATTATTTGCATCTTCAATGAGATTTAAAGTATCCTTACTTCTGCCCCAATAAATTTTCCCTGAAATTTTATGATGAGCAATATGACCTCCTCGGCATCCTGAACTTTCTATAATATGGATAACTTCTTTAATTGCATCCATAATAAACTCTCCTTCACCCCGTATATGAGAAAAATAAAGTCCATCATATAAAGCCACAGCTTTTGCTAATTTTATAATTTCTTCAGTTTTGGCATACACTTGAGGTGCATAAATAAGACCAGTGCTCATCCCAAATGCCCCTGAATCCATTGCTTCTATAATATACTCATTCATTTTTCCGTATTCTTCTGAAGTGGGTGGGCGATTCTCATAGCCAGGACCACCTGCAATGCGTATATTTTCAAATCCAACAACAGGTACTATATTAACAGTACATCGGTCTTTTTCTATTTTTGCAAGATATTCTTTAAACGTATTCCATGTAAAATTATAGTCTTTATACAGTGGAATTGTTCTTGCATAAAATTTCCGGAATTCTTCCACGCTATCAGGGTGAATAGGAGCAAAACTATTTCCACACATCCCGATGACATTTGTAGTAATACCTTGACGAATGAAAGACTCAACATTATTAAAAATTGGCAAAATAAAATCAGTATGAGAATGCATATCTATGAAACCTGGGCAAATTATCATCCTTGACGCATCTATCTCTCGAGATGCAGTCATTTTTACTTTTGGCCCAATTTTTGTTATTTTTCCTTCCGTAATTCCAATTTCTCCATGGTACCATGGATTTCCTGTTCCATCTATTATTCTACCATTTTTAATTATTATATCAAAACTCATATTGATCCCAATTCTTTATTTTTATTTTAATTCTTCTTCAAAACCAAAATCACGTTGGTATGAAAGAGTCTCCAAAATTTCCTTATCCTTGGAATTTATTTTCTCTGTTAAAAGTCTAGATAAAAATTCTCCTAATCCTGGACCTAACATAAAGCCTTGCCCACACATACCAGCGGCATTAACATATCCCTCGATTTCAGTAACTTTCCCTACAATTGGGTTTCCATCTGGTGTCATTGGGTAAAGTCCTCTCCATGTTCGTCTTACTTTTATGTTTCTTAAACGGGGTAGAAGTTCTATCATTCTCTTTGATATTTGAGGTAAGAATGAACTGGTTTCACGACGATCAGTCCCCAAAATGTTTGGACTTGGAGTTAAACAAAAAATAATTTTTCCTTCTTTATTTTGATAAAAATAATAATTTTTAGAATCCCCACACATCGAATCAGAACATGGTCTAATATCTACTATCATTGGAGAAAAGAAATTCCTTACAGGCTCTGTTATCCCAGCTTCATGTGATTCCGGTTCTACCGGTAAATTTAGATCAATCATTAAGCCAATTTCTTTTGCATGAGCTCCAGCAGCATTAATGACTGATCTTGTTTTATATGTAGCTTTATCTGTTTTAACGCCAACCACTCTATTTTGTTCTCTTACTATATCAATTACACTTTCATTAAATCGATAGGTTGCTCCTAAATCTTTTGATTGTCGAAAAAAGGAATGTAAAGACAATAGAGGTGATGCATTTCCATCTTCTGGACTATATGTTCCCCCCAATAAGCCATAATCATTGATTCCTGGTATTAATTCTTTAATTTTTTCTGTATCGACAAAATCGATATTCAAACCAAAACTTTTTTGAAGTTTTACTGTGTTTTTCAATAGGTTTTCATGTTCTTTTGTATAAGCTAAGAATGTATACCCTCCTTGAGACCACCAAATATCATCTCCAAATTTATCCTCCCATGTAGAGAAAATCTCAATTGATCTTTGGCATAACCAAATCTTCCCTTTATGAGAATGAGTTGCTCTGATACCTCCAATAGCATGTTTATTATCAGCTTGAGCAACTGATGGCAGTAAATCTATAACTAAGGTCTTAAGACCATCATTTGCAGTAGCTAAAGCAGTTGGAACCCCTACGCTTCCAGCGCCAATGATAACAACATCATATTCAACCATTTAGAGTTCCTCCTTCTTATTCTTAGCATTAGCAAATATACCCATAGGGACTTCGATAAACAATGGTCTTTTTGTACCCGGAGTGATTTCATCTATATTTACTCCTTCTTCTCTAAAAATTCTTTCGATAAGAAGTGTACAGGTTTTTCCTCCACATGCGCCCATTCCTACTTTAGTTAAGGCTTTTAATTCATTGAAATCTCTTACTCCTAACCTTATCCATTTTCTTATTTCACCTACTGACACACGCTCGCATCTACAGACTATAGTTTCATCATCAGTGTATGATTTTTGATACAGATCTATTTGTTCAGTAAATGTGGTTTCATATAATTTAATTGCTACCGCCTTTTTAGCTAATTCAGAGGGAATTTTGATGGTTACAAGTTGAGTCTTAGGGAATTCTTTTAATATTCGAGCTCTGTGAATTTGATATTTCCCTAATTCCTCCTCATTACTCACAACTATAATTTCTTGCCCATTTTCCAACTTATTCTCTGTCAGTTCGAAAGGGAATGTTACAAATGGATTTTCTTTATCTTTCCGATAATCTATTAATACTACTGCTAATCCAGGACAAACTGCAACACATTTTCCACATCCAATGCAATCCTGGCTACCTTTAAAATATGGTAATTTAGTAATCAGATCATCTACAGTCTCAATTTGCTCTTGTTCACATACTGTAGTGCATGGATTACAAGGGATTTCTTGATTGCAATAAAAGACAGGATAAACTCCTTCTTCTTTAAACTTAATATCGATATCAATAGGATGGGGAGGTTTTGCTTTCATAACATCAGCAAACTTTTCTACTTCAGCAATATCTTCTGAAATTTTAATTCCAATTTGTTGCAGAATCTTCAATGCTTCAATTTTTCCTGTAAAAATAGCTGCAGATGCTTCTGCGATTTCTTGAGCATCACCCGCCACCCACACATTAAATCCAAATTCTTTTGCTTTATGATAAAATTCATCAACAGGATTTAAACCAACAGCAATTAAAATTGTATCGCAAGGGAAGGTCTTTTCTGTTCCAGATTTAATATTAAAATCCTTATCAATTTGAGCAACTGTTATTGACTCTACTGAGTTCTCTCCATTAGCAGAGACGATTGTATGACTCGTATAGAGGGGAACCCCTAATCTTTTAAGTTTGTCTTCATGGACTTTATAACCCCCACACTCAGGCAATGCTTCAATTAAGCCAATGACATCAATTTCTGCTTGAATCGCGTGGTACCCCGCAATTAATCCTACATTTCCACCTCCGACAATAAATACTTTATCTGCTGCTCTTATTAAATCACGATTAACTAGAGTTTGAAAAGCTCCAGCACCGTAAACACCAGGTAAAGTATTTCCTGGAAAAACCAACATTTTTTCTCGAGCTCCAGTGGCAATTAATAGATATTTAGGTTTTATCAATGAATACTCACAGTTATCTTTTAAAATTCCAATTAAACCATCACTGAAAACTGCCAAACAAACAGAATTTAACCAAATCTTTACATTTGGTAAAGATATTACTGAATTTCCTAGAATCTTCGCGATATCTATTCCTCGGTTTCCAGCATATACATCTTTTTGAGATCCAAAGAACTTATGAGTCTGAAGAACTAATTTTCCACCAAGTTCAGCTTTATCATCAATCAAAATTACATCAATATTGTTTTCCCCTATGATCTTTGTAGCTGATAATCCTGCTGGGCCACCACCTATCACAAGCAAATCAGTGTCAATAATTTCAGAATCTCCAACAGCTACAGAGTCATCAATAGCAGGTAACTCTGGTAATCCATTACAACTCTCTATTACCATGTTTTCTGTAAGAGAAGTCATACATGCTTTTACTGGAATACCATTTACTATAACATTACATTGAGCACATTGACCATTAGCACAAAATATTCCTTGTGGACTATTGTCTTTCACATGATGGCCAAAAATCTTTATTTTATTAAGGAAAAGTGCAGAAGATATAACCATACCTTCAAATCCAGTTAATTCTTTACCATCAAAACTGAAAGAAATCTTTTTCTTTTCAGGAATCTCTAAGATAGGATGCTCAATAATATCTTCCATTTAGTTTCTTCTTTTAAGCAATAAATTTAAGTTTTATTACAATAGCTTTAAATTAAAGCTTTGGATATATTAATATTTTTTTGATGGTTTATTATTAAAAAGCTTCTGTGAAATTGATAACGCACAGTATTTACCACACATTGAACAGATTTCTTCGCCAATAGGATGCTTTTTTTGTGGTTCAGTAGGATCAATACTACACTCAAATTGCTTTTGCCAATTTTTTTGAAATCGGTAGTTGGAAAGATGAAGATCATCATTAAATAAATGATTTAACCCAAATTTGAAAGAGTCTCCCACATGAGCAGCAATACGACAGGCTATTAATCCTTTTTTAATATCCTCAACGGAGGGTAAACAAAGATGTTCTGCTGGAGTAATTGCACATAAATAATCAGCCCCAAAACTAGAAGCAAACGCACCTCCAATAGCAGCAGCAATATGATCATAACCAGGTGCATAATCTGTTGGAATTGGTCCTGAAACAAACAAAGGCCTGTTATTCGTTATTCTTCTAAATAATTTTAGATATTTTATTAAATCCTTTGCCAAAGTATGACCTCCTAAGCTTTCAATTATAACCTGTACTCCTTTTTTATTGGCTTTCTTCGCAAGTTTTGCATTTTGCTTTATTTCAGCGAGTTGAAACTCATCAATTTTATCATGAATACAACCACTTCTCATAGCATTTCCTAGATTTAATA
>JAEOTW010000042.1 GCA_016839655.1 Promethearchaeota archaeon
CCTTATGTATAATGTTCCAACTCTCTATCTAATGCTTTTACAGAACCGACGCTTTAAAAAATTAGATTTAAGCTCATTTGAAGGATATATATCTGGAGCAGCTCCATTTCCTACAGAAAGTATAAATCAATTTGAAGGAGTTGTAGGTAAAGGAAAAGTTGTAGAAGCTTATGGGATGACTGAAGCATCTCCAGGGGTCACTATGAATCCATATCTAGGAAAAAAGAAAATCGGAACTGTAGGTGTTCCTTTTCCAAACACAGAAGTCAAGTTAGTGGATGTAACAGACCGAAATCGAGAAGTTCCGTTAGGCGAAGCTGGTGAGATTGCTATCAAGGGACCTCAGATATTTAAAGGTTATTGGAACAAACCTGAAGAAACCAAGAGCGCACTTATAGATGGGTGGTTTTTTTCTGGCGATGTAGGTGTTATGGATGAAGATGGATACATAACTATAGTCGATCGCACAAAAGATATGATTATTGTGAGTGGGTATAAAGTTTTTAGTGTAGAAGTAGATGATAAATTGAATAAGCATCCCGCAATTGAACTCTGTTCCTCCGTAGGTGTTCCCGATCCAGATCGTCCAGGTTCTGAAATGGTTAAATTATATGTATTGTTAAAAGAGGGATATAAACCATCCGAAGAAATTAAAGCAGCTATTCTAAAATTTGCTCAAGAAAACCTAGCTAAATATAAAATACCAAAATTCATCGAAATCCTCAAGGAAATGCCACTAACTTCGATAGGTAAAGTTGATAAAAAATTTTTAAGAAATAAATAATTTTTTTGATTTTTTTTTAATTATTGTTTTTGTATTTGTTCTTATAATATCGTCTATAAAGGTTATAATGCAAAAAAAATGCTATAATAGAATGAGCAATTATACATGGGAGAAATCCAAAAGAAAAAAAAATATATCCAAGATATAATCCTAATAAAAATGGAAAAATCAGATTGATCAATAGAATTTTTAAATTCTTAGAAGAAAACCAAGTATGGATGTGATAAAAAGAAAAAGCTAAACTTGAGATTAAAATTATTAAGATATTTTGTATATTTAATAATGAATTTAAAATACCAATAGAATAATATCGGAAAATCAGCTCTTCCATCAGCATTGTTATAAGGAATAAAATCCATATAACAAATTTATTGTTTTTATGAATTAATGTGTTTATCACATCGTGTTTTTTAATTAATTCAAAAATTTGATCATTATAGGCGAAAACCTCTATTATAATCCCTAAAAAAAGAAGACCAAATGCACCGAGAACTAAAATTAAAAGCGAAATTAAATTGATCACTTTAATTAGAAAATATTCAATAAAAACACCAAAGAATAATGGAATCGTTAGTATTATTGTTATTATGCAAATAATGATGTATTTTCTAAAATTATTCACAATTCAATAAACCTAATCATTAATTAAGGGGAATTTAACTGGGATAATCATTTTTGGAGCCCATAAGTGTAGTAGTTTCCTCAATCCACTGAGATAAATCTTTATCTATTCTACAGAAAGTGATAATTTTATCAATATCTCTTAGGTTTGAAAATGAGCATTCAACAATCACATCCCATCCTCCATATATTGGAGTAGCGTAAGTAATTTTCCAATCCTCATCTGGTTCAGTAGATTTTAAATCAGTTAATTTTTCAACAACTTTCCATTCTGTACCAATTGCTTTCAGACGAATCAAGATGTATCCACGATAATAAATTTCTTACACCTATGATTTATATTTATTCAGGTTTATACGGCTCTTTCGAATTACTATCATTAATTTAAGTTTAAATATATTTAAGTAATTTAATGTTTCTATTATAAATTGTTCTATTAAAAAAATTAAAGGGATATTACAGTTATGTCAGAATTATATAAAAAATTAGAGAAGATAGTTGCTGATAAATTCATTTCTAATGATATTTATGTACGCCATGCGTATTCACGAAATGTAGATATAGTTTTACAAGGAGTTCCCGATATTGTTATAAGACCAAAGGATGCCCAAGAGATTTCAGAGATTCTTAAAGTTGCAAATGAAGAAAATGTACCTGTTATTCCGCGTGGAGCTGGAATTTGTGAATTTGGGGGTAGCAAACCCATTGGAGATAACGGTATTGTCTTAGATCTGAAAAGAATGGACAATATTCTAAACCTAGATGAAGAAAATCTTATTGTAACTGTTGGAGCAGGAATTTCATGGGGTAAATTAAACGAATTTCTCTGTCAATTTGGGTTATATACAGGATGTATGGGTCCAGGATCAGGAATGTCTGCATCAATTGGAGGTGGTATCTCACATCATTCAGTAGGTGGTGGAGGTTGTGCTAAGTATGGTGCCTGTACAAATCAATTGGTTTCGTTAGAAGTTGTTTTACCCACTGGAGAGATTATTGAGACTGGATCTCAAGCAAATAGATTTTCAAAACTGCCATTCAATAGATTTGGCAATGGTCCAGATTTAGCAGGAATATTTTGCGGCGATAATGGAATATTTGGTGTTAAAACAAAAGTGTCATTGCAAGTCTTCCCAAAACCTGAATATGCTGAATATAAAACATTTCAATTACCAAGAAAGGAAAGAGAAGTTTCCGCTAAGATTTTATCTGAAATCCGACACAAAGGAATTGATGTTTATGATGCGATGTATCTTATGGATCTTCTTGTGAGAATTTATACACAGGAAGGTGTTATGCCTATGTGGAATCAATTAAAAAAGAAAAGAGGAATTATATTCTATACTGTAGAGGCAAATACAGAAATCGAATTAGCTGAAAAAGTTAGTCAATTGGATAAAATTATGCAAGATAATAAGACTGAATATCTAGGATCAGAAATATCTGAAGGTAATATTGCAAGATGGCACTATGAGGAGCAAGGTCATTGGCAATTCTACCACAATTTATGGGGAATATTTCCTACAATGCAACCGTTAACAGCAGAATGTTTTTGTCCAATTAATATATATCCTAAAATTATGGATGATATTGATCAATGGGATATGGAACATGACGGGGATATGCGAAAAATATTTGAAGTTGCTGGTAATCGTCCTATTGCAGGAAGTGGTCCTATTCTACTAATTGATGGGAATAATGTGGAGATTACATGCGGTTTTGCCAGTTTTGGGAGTTATATTAATGGAGAAATTCATGATTTTATTGATGATTTAAATCTTGCCCTCTGGAAATCTTTGTTAGAAAGGGTAACTAAACACGGGGTGCAATGGTACATGATGGGAGAATTCATGTCTCGTTTAATGGTGGATATTGGAGCTTATTCAGAAGAATTTTACAAATTAATGAAGTTAATTAAAAAAACTATCGATCCAAATATGATTTTAAGTAGAGGAAAGTTTAATTTTTGGGGTGATAAATGAAATGAGTAATTTAAAACATTTAAAAGAAGAATGGAAGGCAGTGTTTTCTTGTATGGGATGTGGCGATTGTGGATATGCTATAAGACCAGCTGTAGGAAGATACTTAACATGCCCCGTGAAAGAAGCAAAAGGAGAAGAAGGATTTGAGATTTACTTCTCCAGAGGGAGGATGAATATTCTTAAAAGCCTTTTAGAAGGTAAGATCCATTTAAGTAAAGAGCTCGCTAAATGGGTATACC
>JAEOTW010000256.1 GCA_016839655.1 Promethearchaeota archaeon
CACTACCCAACGAACCTAATTGTTTTATTGCTCTTTGCTTCGCTTTTTGGGAAATCAATGTTGAATCAGCGTCTTTCAACAACCCATTCTCTTCACAATGCTCAAGATCCTCTTTAATTGCATAACCGTTATCAAAGGCCCAATTTAATCCATTATCCAAGACTTCATCTAATTCAGAATAACTAATGTTTAATTTTCCCTTACTTCCTAATCCTGAGGGAATTTTTTTAAAAATCGTGTTCAATAAACTAGGAATTGATTTCTTCACATCTACTAGGTGAAGATTTGTTCGGAGGAGGCGAACCCCACAGTTAATATCGTACCCTACTCCACCAGGCGAGATCATGCCAGTATCGGCATCTGTTCCTGCAACTCCCCCAATACAAAACCCATACCCTTGATGGGCATCAGAGAGAGCGATTGCGTGTTTTTGTATTCCCGGAAGACACGCAACATTACTGATTTGATCAAGGGTTCTGTCATTTTTAATCTTTTCTAAGATGTAATCGTTAGCATATATATGCACTGGTACCTTCATCTGAAACTTTTCAATTTTCCCTTCTACTCGTGCCATTAATGCTTTTTGTGGAATTTCATAGATGTTTTCGGCAATTTTATTCACATTCATCCTATCTGTGATAGTGATATCATTTTCATAAATCTTATGATTAATCGTTTTAACGCGATTTTAATCATTAAAAAACGAGATAAAAAATATAAAGAGACCGTTTATTTTACATCAATAAACTTTAAAAGACCTAAATCATCCAAATCGTCTATGATGACATCAATCTCTGCTTTTGGTACTCCCGCTTCTTCTGCTATGTCTGCAACAGTGTGAAAACCGTCCGCTAAATGTGCAATTTTATACTGCTCTTTGTTTAAAAAGCCTTGGATGATCACTTGAGTGGGAAGACGCTTCGAGGTCCACGCAGGCTTCTGGTTCCGAACATTTCTCAAATCTTCCTCCGAAAGAACCAGGCCCTTCTTCTCAATTTGCTTTTGGGTTTTGAGAAAATCTTTCTCAAATATCTTCAAAATAGGTATTTTTAATGGCACTTCGGCCACGTGGCCATCTTTCAGCATAACATCCATAACATTTTCAAATCCTTTGAAGATCCTAACGTCTCCTGACCAATTCTCCATAAGATTTCCATACCTTTCATTGAATTTATCGATAATTCCACTAAGAATTTTATGGGTGATTTTTGCATCATCATTTTTATCAGCAGCTGCTGTACACAAGATTCCCTCCTTAAAAACAAGAAGAAGGTAAAATATTTGCATATCGATGATTTTTAATTCACCTGATCCTTTCGAAAACTCCACTGAAAAGTCTTTTAAAGCTGTTAAAAACCCAGATACTAAATCTTGGTTGAACTCTATGGTTCCATATCTTCTATGAATCAAACAAATGCCAGTATAATTTGATATTAAGTAAACGTTATGAAGGATAACTACCAACTCCTCAAAGCATAAAGAACTTTTTTTTATTATTTATATATATTTTAATAATTTATATCTTCTTTTTTTGTTATTACGGTTATTAAATAAAAAAAAAAGAAAAAGGGATATTTATTTCACTACCAATCTGAAATTTAAACCCGATCATGAGTTTAACAGATTCCTTAAAAAAATTGAAATTTAAAAATTCCTTATTATTAACTAATGATTACAATTAAGGGAATTAAATGGATTATTATATATTTTTAGTTACAGTTCCAAATATAGAAGAGGGTAAAAACATAGCAAATATTTTGGTTGAAAGCAGGTTAGCGGCTTGTGTTAACATAATACAAAATGTCTTTTCAATTTATAGGTGGAGAGGAAATATAGAGAGAGAAAACGAATTGTTATTAATTATTAAGACAACGGAAAAAAATTGTGATTTGTTAATTCAAAAGGTCACAGAAATTCATAGTTATTCAAATCCCGAATGTGTAGCATTCAAAATCGAAAAAGGTTCGAAAAAATATTTAGATTGGATCAATAATAATGTAGATTAACTTAAAACATCATTAGCAAATACTATGACATCTAACATCTTTCAAGTGGATTGGATTACCATTGATATCA
>JAEOTW010000257.1 GCA_016839655.1 Promethearchaeota archaeon
AGAATTATTCTTAAATATAGTTTACCAAATGTCTTTTTCCATATGAAGAATAAGGGAATAACTAGAATGATAATAGGAAGAGCATTTAATAATATCATGAAAACAATTTCAAGAACTGCCAATGTATTAACACCATTTTTGTTTTTTAAAAATTCAAATTTATTTAAAATAAATGTATGTAATTGTTATTATAATAATTTAGGTATTATTGTTTATTTTTCTTTTAACAATGAAGTCTAAGAATAGAATTGGAATTATTCAGGATGATGATTTTGCTTCTAAAAATATTCCACCTTATCCATACCCAACTTTTTTTTCATATGAAAATCCTTTAAGGATTAAATCAGTCATGGGTTATCTGGAAAAGAACAAGATTTTAGATAATGAGAGAATTATAAAGATAGAACCAATAGACTTAGAGGAGGAAATCATATATTTAGCACATACAAAATATCATGTTGATTCAATAAAGGCACTTTCAAGTAGAGGAAGTGGTTTATTAGGGGATGAAGTCTATGTTACTGAAGATACTTTTTCATTAGCTAAAAAAGCGATAGGTGGTACTATAAGTGCTGTTAAGAGTGTAATTAATAATGAAATTAGTCATTCTATAGCACTTATTAGACCCCCAGGTCATCATGCTTTACGAGAAAAAGCATCTGGGTTATGTATTTTCAATAATATAGCAAATTCAATTTTATATTTGCGTGATAAATTAGAGTATAATAAAAGAATTGCAATTGTTGATATAGATGCTCACTTTGGGGATGGTCTTGTTCAATACTTTTATGATGATCCATCCATCTTGTATTTCTCGATTCATGAATTTGATTTTGTTGAAGGAGAAATTGGATTTATAGATGAGTTAGGTACTGGTGAAGGTTTAGGAAAAAGCATCAACTTTCCAATGCCATTTAACTCAACTGATGAAGATTTCTTAGAATGTTTTGATATCCTAGAACCTATTCTAAGAGAATTCATGCCAGATTTAATTATTGTAGCTGCAGGCTTTGATATGTATTTTGCTGATCCAATTGGAAACTGTTTATTAACTACTAAAGCATATTATGAATTCACTGAAAGATTACTAAAAATTACTGAGGAAATATGTAATGGGAAATTGGTTTTCATTCTTGAAGGAGGATATAGCTTATTAGGACTACCTGCTTGCATTTATTCTGTTATTCAATCACTGCTAAATGAAATGTATGAACGTCCTTCTTTTGAATATTTAGATTTCACCGATAATTCTAAAAAAGATGAAATAATAAAAATCAAATCAGCATTGAAAAACCTTTTAGCAAAATATTGGAATTCTATAGAATAAAAAAATAGAAAAATGTTAGATAAAATCAATTAATCTTTTACTGTACTCTTGAGCTGCGAAAAGACAATCACGAGGACCAACTTGTGGATTAATATAGCAGACTAATGCTCCATTCCCTCCAATAGGAACGGGACAAATAATAATATGACCTTTACCAGTAATATTTGTTCCAATTTTTCTTTCTTCTGTATTCTCTACAACCATATATTTGATTCCTTGAATAACAATACTGCTGATTCCTTTTTCGCCTAACTCTAATTTTTTGTTTAGTAATTCATTAATTAAATCAAGATCTCCCGCTATATCCCAATTTTCTGTTTGAGTTATTAAACTCCCATCTTTACCTATAATAGCAACCCCAAAAATATTCTGCTCAGCATTTAACAATTCATCAATAATAGCTTCAATTTCTTCAGACATTATAACCAAATATTTATTATTAAATTGCTATAATAAAATAAATACAATCAATTATAAATTTAAATATAATTTAAAACAAAAATGAAAAAATTACGGTGAAATTAATTGGCATTAAGAATGTGGAGAAAGGCTATTCTTCTTTCTCTACGTGAAAAAAAAGTGTTTACAGTTTTTACTTTGATTTATACAACTTTAATATTTTTGACTTCTTTTTTCATAGGATTAGGATTTAGAGGAGATCTCGGAGAATTGGCTTGGTATTTTGTACTAATTTTCTTTGGAACATCACTATTCCTCTCATTGTTATATGCATGGATTTTAGTCTCAAGAAAACGACTAGTTTGGGCGACATTTAAGTGTATTGGATATACTAATAAAAATATATTAGTTCTGGTTTCGGGGATTATTTTTTTTACAACCTTAGTTGGTTTTTTTATTGTTATTGAAGTTTTGTTTCATTACGCGGCCATTGTTGCATATTTAAACCAATTACCAGATTTTAACCTAACATTTGAAATTTTAGTCGATTTACTGCCAGTTGTTATTACAAGTGCAATATTTATACTGGTACAAATTTTAGCTTTTATTTTGGCATATAGGAAAGTACTGAAAGTACGGCCAATAATAGCACTAAAAAAAGTAGGAGAATAAGGAGGTAAGAGAAAAATGTCATCTGATAAAGATGTTATGATTGAAGCTGTAGATGTTAATAAAGAATATAGAAGAGCAGGGGCAATTATTAGAGCATTAGCTGATGTAAATTTAAAAATTAAGTCTGGGGAATTTGCTATTATCCAAGGTCCAACTGGTTGTGGTAAATCAACACTTCTTAACGTTCTATCAGGATTAGATCTCCCAGATTCTGGTAGAATCATATTTGATGGAGAAAATATTGCAAGAGCGACTGAGGATAGACTAAGCAGGCTTAGAAGACAAAAGATTGGATTTGTATTTCAAGATTTCAATCTTGTTAACACCTTAACAGCAATGGAAAATGTAGAATCTGTTTTATGGCCAACAGTATTACGCCAAAAAGAAATAGAAAATAGAGCTATTGCAGCGTTAAGAGATGTTGATTTGCTTGATCGTAAGGATCATTATCCTGTCCAAATGTCTGGTGGTGAAAAGCAGAGATGTGGTATAGCTCGTGCAATTATTCATAGACCACGAGTTATTCTAGCAGATGAAGCTACGGGAAATTTAGATCCGGAATCAGAAAAACAAGTTATGAGTTTATTACAGAAAATAAACAATGAAATGGAGACAACTATTATTTTTGTCACACATAGAGATCTATCTAAATATGGAAGTAAAACAATCCGTATGGATAAAGGACGTATAACTAAAATACAATAAATAAGACTTGAATTTTTAATAATATATTTATTTCCAACTTTTTTACATACTTTTTAACTTATAGAAATATACACAAAGAGCCCTATTACTAAGAATAATAATATAATGTGTATATCAGAATTCAAGACAAAAGTATAAATATGTTTTGCTTTTTTGAATGTATTAAAGAAATTAAAATGAATTAATCAATTATTGTAAGGGGATATACATGGGATGGGGTCGTGTAATAAAATCTGGTATTGTGGGAATGATCATTTTTGTTCCTATGTCTTACATTTCATTTAGGTTTCTTAATCTCACAGAAGGAGTTACAGGAGGTCTTCTTGAAAATGTAGATGATGCTTTAAGTTCAATATCTGCTCTCCTTGGTATTGGTGGAATTATTTTTGAGCTTTTAGCAGGAATGCTGATTGGAGTAGTTCTGGTCCTTATTTTTCCTATTCATTGGTGTTTAGGTTATCGACCTGATGATGTTGGTTTGATGATCGCTGTTGTAGTTCCATGGATTTTAACTTGTGTTATAGCAAGTGCATTATTTGCTCATTCTCCTCGTGAAGCAATTCATACGAGTTTATCTATAGGGATAGGTTATGCTATCATTTCAATTGTACTCTATATAATATTAGTAGTACTTGGGAATGCACTTGGAGGAGGATTAGGTGCATTATTAATAGGTTTATTGGATGGATTAATGATAGGATTAACAGATTTGCCATATCTACTTGCTTCGCTTACTGCAATTGTAGAAGGTTGTTTAGTTGGAACAGTTTTTGGAGCGTTCATTGGGAGTTTGCGATATAAACCCGAAGGTGGTAAAGAAAAGAAAAAGAGAGTAAAGGTTAAAGTTAAAGCTGAAGAAGGAGCTGAAGAAACCACTGAAATGTTCCCAAGAGAAACTGTAGAAGAGAAAACCGTGGCTTTACCTATATCATGTACTAATTGTGGGGCTAAACTTACTGCAGATGATCTTTTCTGCAAAAACTGTGGAGCGAAAAAAGGATAAAGAAATAAAAATAAATTTCAATTTTTATCGAATTTCATCCAACTCTTATTGGATCTGCCAATAGTTTTGATAGAAAATATATTAATTATTAAATCATAGTATTCTATATTAATATTAAAACGTCGGTTAATTATTACAAATTATGCCTAGAGAGATAAAAGGAATAATAGTAAGTCGTTTAATTTTACTGTTATCAATTATATTAGTTCCTATAGCTATATTTTTAATTTATAATTTTGCTGGTTTTAGTTTGTGGTATTCAAATGATCCTGTATTAGCTATTATTGTTATCAATATTATTTGTCCTTCTATTTTTAGCGTTTCATGGTTGTTCTTTTTGATTCTTTTTATTAATCGCTTTGCAAATACTCTTGATGATTTTGATAAAACAATTAGTGTAGTACCATCTAGGCTAAAATTCTTTTATGGTATAAATGCAATTTACCTTATGGCAATCTTTATTTTTCCCGCAATAACGCCGGTTATCTCTATTTTAAGCTTTGCTTCTATGGCATGGCGATTAACAACTTTTAGAAAAGAAAGATGGGAGGAAGATACTAAAATTTCTACCATTACGTGGATTATGATGTGTCTGGCAGCAATTACTCCTATTTTCTGCTCAGTGAGTGTAATACCCGAATTTTTTGTATTAACAGATTTCTTGTGGAACGATTTATGGATTCCATTACTTCCTTATCTTTTTAAAATTTCATATTCTTTATTTACTGCTCTAGCGATTGGAGCTTTTATACTAATGTTTTACAACTCTGGTATAAGTGAATATGAACAATTTTGGGAAGGTACTACAAAAAAACAATGGATTTGGAACATTAAAATACTTGAAATTATACTTTTTGGTTTCTTTTTGTATCTAGATTTATATGACTATGATGTGATTAATTTATTCTATATAATTGGATTTATTTTTATTATAATTACATCAATTGTTAATTTTATTCAAGGCAAATCCAAAGTAACAGGTTTTAAAAGTCATTTACTTGGGTATCTCATTGCAGCTGTGTTTATTGGTTCAAATGTACTCTTCTCAACTGAGGAGTTTTCTGAATTTCTCAGGGTGTGGAGTTTATTATTATCAGCAATATTGTATATAATCCTATTTTTTTACACTTTTCTACAAGCAGAGTAATATTTATTTATCATAAATCCATTATTCAACTCTTTTTATAGAATTATTTAACCAGATTTTTAAAATATGATTAATTTTTAATGAAAATCTCGAGAACATTAAAGTATTATGAAATAATGATAATAATTTCTGATTCTTTAGCTTTAAGTGAATATACATATGAAATAACTTATATTTAACAAAAATACGTTGAAAATTTTAAAGTCTCTATTATAATAGAATAAAAATTATTAAAAATTTAGATTTTGATTAGATCCTTAATAAAAAACATATTTTATAATTAACAAAATGTGAAAAATATGAAAAATCTAAATACAAAATCCTTAATGGTTGTTAC
>JAEOTW010000258.1 GCA_016839655.1 Promethearchaeota archaeon
TATATTTTTAATTATTGGACTACATTAGAGTTTTATAACAAAATAAATATATAATAACAAAATAATTTCATTATAAACTTAACAAAATAAAGGAGTGAAATTTAGTGATTTTGCAATTTATGGAATTCTTTGGACAGATGGCGGGTTTTTTTGTTTTAATCCTAGGAATCATGTGGTTAATTTTCGGTGTGTATGAAGCCAAAAGACGGGGTTCAGTAAAAAAACGAAAAACAGAAGATTGGGATATGAAAGTGACTAAATTCCTGAAAGTTCTTACTTATTTAGGACTTATTATTGGAGTTTTAGCCATATTAAGTGGTGTTGGTGGATTAATGGAGGACGAACCCCCTAGTATAGCCTTTATAGTTGATCATGTCAGCATTTTCACATCTGCATTACTGATAATTATTGGAATTCTTACGCTTTTAAAACCTATTAATGATCTTCCCATAGCCAGTGTTGTTGGACTTTTAGCAGGAAGTGCTGTGATATTAGTTCTCGTAATGGTGATGCCTGCAGAAGCATATATAGTTATTGGACTATTTATGAATCCCACGGTATTCTTTGTGATATTATTTATAATAATTTTTGCGATTATTGCCCTTACCGCAAAATTCTATATTGGAGGATTAATGAAAGTTTCAAAATTTATCTCTTGGCCTCCTATAGCATTTATTGTTGCTGGATTCTGTTTCCTTCAAGGATTTTTAGTCCTAGTCTTTGGAATTTCAATAGGATATCTGTTCTAAATCTTTTTTTTTCATTATTTTTTTTGTAGGCTAACTTTGAATAAGAGAAAGTAATTTTTTTAGAAGAAGGCAAATCTATGTGAGGGATGCTTATTAATTTCTCCAATAATATCATTGTTTAACTCATAAGAACAATTTGGACATTTCATTTGATCAGCTATATTAATGTTTTTAAAACTATACCCACGCCTTTCCATCAATAAATAATCACAATTTGGACAATAAGTATTTCCTCCTTTCTCATGAGCTATATTTCCCACATATGGAAAGAAAAGGCCTGTTTCTTTTGCAATATTATACGCCCTATTTAATGTTTCATAAGGAGTTCTTTTATTTGAAGGCATTTTAAAGTCAGGATGATATGCCGAAAAGTGAGTTGGAGTATTTTTTCCTAAGGTTTCAACAATCCAATTACATAATTTTTGGATATCTTCTGTGCTATCATTTAAATCCGGTATAATTAAGTTTGTTATTTCTACATGAATTTCATTAGATTTAAATCGTTTAGCTGTATCTAATACAGGTTTGACTGATTTAACCCCGCATATCTTTTTATAAAAATCATCATTCATCGCTTTAATATCAATATTTGCCGCATCAATTCCTACTTCAATCAATTCATTAGTTGCTTCTGGAGTAGAATATCCATTAGTTACTAAAATAGACTTGATATTGTGTTTTTTTAGTAAAGGTACCGTATCCATAATCCATTCGTGCCATATCAATGGCTCATTATAGGTATAGGCGAGAGTTTTCGCTCCGCTCTTTACTACTTTTTTTTCTAATTGCTCTGGAGTCATTTCAACTAATGACATCTCACGTCCTTTCATATTTGATAAATCATAATAACCATCTTTTCCATTGTCTGTAGGATTGGCTTGTGAAATATTCCAATTCTGGCAATTTTGACACTTAAATGAACATCCTATTGAAGCAATAGAATATGCTGTAGCACCTGGCCAAAAATTATAAAGAGGTTTTTTTTCAATAGGATCCAAGCTTCCAGAAGAAATTAATGATCCATAGGTAAGTGTGAATAATTCTCCATCAAAATTCTTTCTTGTTCTACAAATCCCCACTTTATCTGGTAAAATCACACACTCATTTGCACATACATGGCATTTTACTTTTTTTTCATCAAGTTTATCAAATAATCTTGCTTTGTGTTTCATTTGGATACCTTCTTCAAGATTTATTATTTGCTTATCTTATCTCTAAATATATAATAGAAAAGAAATTTTATATTTCTTATATATTTAAATGCATAAAAAAAGCAGTTATTTAAAATGACAAAAGTAGAAAAAGCTATTTCCAGTTTTAAAGAAGATCTTAATTGTGCTCAGTCGGTATTGAGCACTTTCAGCACTCAATATGGGCTAGATTTAGATACTGCTCTAAAGTTAGCCACTGGTTTTGGAGGGGGAATGGGCCGTCTAGGTAATACATGTGGTGCTGTGACTGGAGCTTTTATGGTAATCGGTTTAAAAAATGGTATGGGAACAAATAAAGATACTGATGCAAAAGAAAAAACCTATCAACTTATAAGAACCTTTTCTGAGAGATTCCAAGATATTCACGGGGCTTTATTTTGTAAGGAGTTACTTGGCTGTGATATTAATACACCCGAAGGAAAAGAGAATTTTACTCAAAATGATTTTTTTGAAAAAAAATGTCTCCAGTATGTAAAGAATGCAGTAGAAATCTTAGAAAAAATACTGTAATAGAAATTAACAAAGAAGTTATCATTTATCAAAAATTCTTATGACGGAAAATGAAACAGAGCTTAAAAAAGAGGAATTACATGATTTATTAGGTAAAAAACTGGAAAAATTAAAAGAATTAGAACAATTTGGTAAGGATTCAAATTATATAAAAGAATTAAGTGATGTTGCTCTAATTCAACTACAATTGGAAGATTATACGGAATCAGAAAGAAATTACTTAATTTGTTTAAATCATTTTAAAAAACAAAAGGACAGATTAGGCCAAGCTGCTGTTTATGGTGTGATGGGCACTTTATACTATAAATCAGGTGATTATGAGAAATCTAATGATTCATATCAAAACGCATATAGTATATATAGAGAATTAAATCAAGTTCAAGAACAGGTTACTTGTTTAAAAGGAATAGGAAATAATTATGTTAAATTGAATAGATTTGATGAAGCCACAGATATATTTTTGGATTGTAGCGCAATTTGTTCAGATAACAATGATATTTATAATTTATTGGATTGTTTAGGAAATCTAGTTTATATCTATGAAACTAATGAAAGATGGGATGTTGTCTTTGAACTTTATAAAAAAACATTAAAAGCATTTATAGAAATTAAAGATAATAAAGGAATAATCACATCTTATTTTAATTTGGGAATTCTTCAAAAGAAAAACAAGGATCCTGAAGAAGCTCTTATCTACTTTAAAAAAGGGATTAATGTAGCAATTGATGGAAATTATGCGGATTTAATAATACGTGGGCTTAGTTATGTAGCTGAAACACTCTTTTATTTAGGTAGAATAAAGGAGGCTAAAAATCAATTTATAAAAGCTCTCTATATTGCTAAGAATATTAACGCAAATAACGCAATTGTTCAACTCCGAATTCTTTTGCAATCACTTGGTTTAAATGAACAACAAATAAATGAAGAACTTAAAGAATTTGAAGACGTACAAAAATGAACTTATACTAATAAAGAAAAAAAAGTTTTAACAAAAATAACGCTGTTACTTTTAGTTATGGTTTTTGTAATCCTTATTACTAGCTCTCCTTAGAGCATTTTCTCCGCATTTATCACAAAATTTGTGTAACGTATGAGCGAATTCATTACAGGAATTGCATACGTAGGGAAACGTCTTTTTAAATAATTTTGAGTCCAATAAAATCACCGTTTTAATTTAGTTTAATTAAGATCCTTTTAAATCATTTTTATGATAATTTATATGTGTCAGAGTTTCTTGAAAAATACAAGTATAAGTCAAAAGATCCTAGTTTCATTTTTATATATATAAAAATCATGTTTTCAAGGTTTAAATGTAATTTTGGTCTATGTAGAAACGACAAGATTTATATAGAAATTACACATATTTCTATTTAATATTTTTATTTTTTGGAGTCCACCATTATAATGAAAATTCTATTGGTTAATCCCCCTTTTCAAGTTGGGGAGGGAATGTCGAAAGCAATGTGTAGCCCACCTTTATCTCTACTAACGCTAGCAGGAGCTGTCAGAGATCTTAATCACAGTATTGAAATTCTTGATCTGAATATTGATCATTCTTGTGGAAATGATAAATTGGAACAAAAAATACAGCAATTTGATATGATTGGAATAACATGTATGACAAATTCATTTGGAGAAGCATTGAAAATATGCAAAATTGCTAAAAGAAATGGTGTTCCAACTATTCTGGGGGGATTTCATCCTACATTAGTTCCTAATATTATTGAAGAATTTGATTGTATTGACATGATCTGTCGAAGAGAAGGGGATATTACTTTTAGAGAATTGCTTGAAAATAAGCCAAAAGATCAAATTCTAGGGCTTTCATATAAAGAAAATGGTGCCGTTTTTCATAATCCAGAGAGACCTTTAATTGAAAATCTCGATCAACTTCCCTTTCCTAACAACGATTTAGTTGAACCCAATCCTTATCATTATTTATGGGTTCCAGCTTGGATATGTGAAGCATCAAGAGGGTGTCCATTTAAATGTAATTTTTGTTGTGCTACTCAATTTCATAAGAGTACTTATCGAACTAAATCTCCCGAAAGAGTGATAAAAGAAATATTAAGAGTACCAAGTACGACAAAACTCATATTTTTTGCAGATGATAATTTCACTTTACAGAAGAAACGAGTAATGAGAATTTGTGAGCTATTAGAAAAAACAAAATTAAGTAAGCGATTAATGTTCGTTTGTCAATCAAGAGTAGATGATATTGCTAACAATCCAGATATGATAAAAGCAATGTCTAAAGCAGGATTTATTTGCATATTTGTGGGATTTGAAAGTTTCAAGCAAATGTCGTTAGATCAAATGGAAAAACAATACACACTTGATAAAGTGCGCAAATCTATAGATATATGTCATAAGAATGGGATTATAGTTTTTGGGTCATTTATTATAGGGAATATTGGTGAAAACTCAGATGATGTATGGAGAACATTGAAACTAATGAAAGAGTTAGAAGTAGATTTGATGATGACACTTCCTATTACTCCATTTCCGGGAACTCCTCTATATGATGATGTTGTGGAAAAAGGATGGTTCCCAGAGGATTTTAGATGGGAAAAATGGGATATTCATGCAGTTATGGATACTCCTGATATGACACGTGATGAAATCCAAAAGTTAGTAGTTGAAAGTTATAGATTTTTCTATAATGATATTCTCGTTTTTGGAAAGAGATTGTTGAGAATTTTATTTAATCCGAAATTTTGGTGGTTTAGACACATTGCTTATTCATTTACCACAAACGGTTTTACAAAATTTTTATTGATGTTGTAGTAATAAATTATAATGTAATTTCCTGATCCTTTTAAATCTATTATATGATAAAATATACATATCAGAGATTAATGAAAATACAAGCCTAAGCTAATTATTCTTAATATTATCTTTATACCTTAAAAAAGCATAATTTCAAAATTTTCAGGTTTTTTACACTATGTAGAAACAACAAAGCTTAAATAAAATTAACAAATTAATATATAATAAAAAGTACAATTTTGGAGTCCAACATTAAAATGAAGGTTCTATTGATATATCCACCTTTTCAAGTTGGTGAGGGAATGGGGAAAGCAATGTGTAGCCCACCATTATCCCTATTAACACTAGCAGGGGCTGTTAAAGATCTTAATCATAGTATTGAAATTCTTGATCTAAATATTGATCATTCTTTTGGAAATGATAAATTGGAACAAAAAATACGGCAATTTGATATGATTGGGGTAACATGTATGACAAATACATTTGGATTAGTTTTGAAAATATGCAAGATTGCGAAGAAAAATGGTGTTCCAACTATTTTGGGAGGATTTCATCCCACTTTAGTTCCTGATATTATCGATGAATTTGATTGTATTGATATGATCTGTCGAGGAGAAGGGGATATTACTTTTAGAGAATTGCTTGAAGGCAAACCAAAACGTCAAATACTTGGTCTATCGTATAGAGAAAATGGTGTCGTATATCATAATCCAGAGAGACCGTTAATTAAAAATCTCGATCAGCTTCCCTTTCCTAATAATGAATTAGTAAACCCTAAACCCTATCATTACATATGGGTTCCAGCATGGGTTTGTGAAACTTCAAGAGGCTGTCCATTTAAATGTAATTTTTGTTGTGTTACTCAATTTCATAAGGGTAAATATCGAACTAAATCACCCGAAAGAGTGATAGAAGAGTTATTAAGAGTACCGAGTACAATAAAACTCATATTTTTTACAGATGATAATTTCAGTATACAGAAGAAGCGAGTAATGAGAATTTGTGAGCTTATAGAAAAAACAAAATTAAATAAGCGTTTAATGTTGGTCTGCCAGTCAAGAGTAGACGATATTGCTAACAATCCAGATATGGTAAAAGCTATGTCTAAAGCAGGATTTATTTGTATATTTTTAGGATTTGAAAGTTTCAAGCAAATGGCATTAAATCATATGGAAAAGCAATATTCGCTTGATAAAGTCCGAAAATCTATACAAATATGTCATAAGAATGGAATCATGGTTTTTGGATCATTTATTATAGGGAATATTGGAGAAACCGTCAAGGATACACGGAGAACTCTTAAATTAATGAAAGAACTAGACATTGATCTAATGATGACTTGTCCTATAACTCCTTTTCCAGGAACTCCACTTTACGATGATGCTGTGGAAAAAAAATGGATACCCAAGGATTTTAGATGGGAAAAATGGGATATTAAGGCAGTTATGAATACTCCTGATATGACCCGTGATGAAATCCAAGAGTTAGTTGATGAAAGTTACAGATATTTTTACAATGATATCGGATTTTTTTTCTTTGGAAAGAGAACATTAAGATTTATATTTAACCCGAAATTCTGGTGGTTTAGAAATATTGCTTTTTCAGTATTTACAAACGGTTTAACAAAATTTCTATTTACACTATAATAATCAATTTAAACTATAATTTCTTGTACTTTTTCCCTATAACTTTCTGCTTCTGCTATTGTCATTTCATAAATTCCTTCTGTTGCTAACCATTCAGCATTTTCGAGTATTTCTTGGATAGATTCAACATCTTTCGCATCCTATTCACAAAATATCTTTTCTAATTCTGGGACGCCCCAAGATCTAATCCAGTATGCATTGGATGAACAATGAGAACGTAGTTCAATGACTTATTTATTTTCTTCTGGTGGCATTTCATTTATAGCTTCCATTATCTTCCTTGGCATAGGATAAATAACAAAAAATTTGGACATAATATTACCTCCATTTCTATTTTTTAATTAGATTTCCAAAATTGGATTAAAAATATTAGTCATAATCAAATATAGGTTTTACTAAAATGTAAAAAATATTAACATTACTTAAAGAATCTACTTCTAAAAACCTAATAAGTTAAAAAAAATTTTTAAGAAATGTAAATAAAATGATAAAATTAGTTACTTTTGATCTTTGGAATACACTGTTTGAAAATAGAACATATATGGATTTAAGATTAGATTATTTTACCAAATATTTAAGGAAGAGTCAAATATTTTATTCTATCAAAGATATTAACAATGCTTTTAATTATGCGTTTCATTTATCGGGTGTTAATTTGAAAGATCTTAACTACCGACATATATATACTTACGACCGAATTTCAAAATTACTCAAAACTCTAAATCTCAATATCACCAAATCTGATACTGAGAAAATTGAAATTAAATTTGAAGAATTTATGTTGGATGACCCTCCTCTCTTGAAAATTGGTGTAAAACGAACACTCCAGGATTTATCTGGGAATTATGACATAGGGTTAATATCTAATACTGGTATTACTCCTGGGCATATAATTCAAAAAGTATTCAACCAATATGATATTAGCAAGTATTTCAAATTTGCATATTTTTCAGATGAAACTGGTTTTTATAAACCAAATCCAATCATGTTTGAACCAGCTTTAAAAAAGCTTAGTTGTCAACCACAAAATGCAATTCATATTGGAGATCGATTGGAAACAGATGTTAAGGGAGCAAAAGAATGTAATATGTTAACAATATGGCTTAATGATTCAAATTCTCCAAAATCGAAAAATATTCAACCTGATTATGAAATACAAAATATATATGATGCAGTACAAATAATTAAAGGAATCAAGTAAAAAAATTCTCCAAAGAAATTCAAGAATTAAATATCTTCTTGATATATTTTTATTGATAAACTTCAAATAAATAGTGATTAATTATAAATAACGTTATTTTCATTTTTAAATTAAAAGTTTTTTATATCGACAAGAGTTTCTAAGCATATGAAATCATGTCCATATTGTAACAATCCGATACAAGATAATTGGTCTTATTGTAGAAATTGTAACAAGCCATTACTTGTGAATCTGGAAGATGCTCTAACTAGAAATATAAGATTTCCTTATGATGACCCCGAGACTTATCACTTAGATTTTGAAGAGGAAAATAATGAATATGAAACATCCATTATAGAAGATGAAGAAATAGATCAAAAAATAAAAGAGATCGATGAAACTTTAGAGCGTAAACAAATTCTTGGGGAACCAATTCCTGGATCACTATTACTAGAAAAATCTGGGTTATATTATAAGAAGAGAGATTTACAGAATGCTTTAAAAAACCTTGAGTTTGCATTAAAAAATTTTAAAGAAGAGAATGATTTACTTAATGAAGCTATTTGTCATAATGAATTAGGAATAATTCATGAAGATAATGGCCTTTATGACCAAGCAATCTATAATTTTAATAGATCTCTCGAAATTCTAGAGGAGTTAGAAGATCATCCAAAGATCATTAAAATTCTCAACAATTTAGGAAATATTTATTTCTTACTTAAAGATTTAGAACATTCATATCAATATTATCAAAAAGCATTTAAGCTTTCTAAACAAGAAAATTTGATATTTGATGAGGTAAAATCCTCTAGTAATTTAGTAGAGGTTCTTTATTTATTAAAAGAATATGATCGTATTAGTAAAATAATAGAAAGAAACTTACGTTTCTTTAAAGAAAAAGAAGATATCTATGGAATTATTCAAACAGAGATAAAATATGGAAAATTGTTCTATTTAATGAATGAAAATTATGATGAATCTTACCATCATTTAACTAAAGCGTTAGATTTAATTAATAAAATAGGGGAAAATATATCTATTTATATTAAGGCTAGACTTGAGTGGGAATGTTATTTTTATCTTGGTAGAATTTATCAAATAAGGGACAATAACACTAAAGCAGAAAATTTATTTTTACAAAGTCTAGAAGCTGTCCGTATTTTTGAGATCGGTGAAAATATTAAAGAAGGAGAGATATTGGAAAGCTTAGCAGAATTATATATATCAAAGGGGGAGATAAAAAAAGCTATTGAATTTTTTGAATTATCTCGTGAGATTTTTTATAAATTTGGGGATAATGCGAAAAGTGCAGAACTCAAATTTAAAATGGGTAAAATATATTTCGAATATGAAGAAGATACAACACAAGCTATAAACCTTTTTGAAGAATCATTAGACGTTTATGAAGAATTAGAATATTTTAAAGAAAGTGCTCTTATCCTTCATAAATTAGGTGATATTTATCTACAGAGAAGGATAATAGAAACCGCAATTTCATATTTCGAAAGAGCTCGTAATTATTATCAAAACATACAGGATGAATATAATCTGAATTTAATAACTGAAAAAATTAAATCATTAGATAAATAGAATATATTAATCATTATCTTGAATCTCAAAATCTTCCTTCTTGTAAATTTTTGTATCATATTCTTCAAAACCTATTCCTTTTATGAAAGAAAATGATACTTTGTTGTCTCTATATACTTCACACCTAATTTCTTTTACGTGTGGAAAGTGTTCTTTTAGATATTGCCAACTTGCCATTCCTAATATTGTACCAACACCTCTTCTTTGAAATCTAGGGATAACTGCTAAAGCGGCTATAATAGCATATTCTTTATTCTCACCTTCAAAATCAAGGAGTAGAAATGCAGCATCTGCTCCATACACTTTTCCAATAAGAAAAACAGTTTCAGGATAGTCAAGTATCTTTGTTAAATCTGTCTTCGTTATAGGGCGAAAAGGAGTATTTGATGTCAACCAAGCTCGATTATAAATATTTTTTAGACTATCAAGATCTTCTTTAGTAGCTTCTCTAATGTTGGCTTTAACAATATTATGTTCAATTTTGTTTTTTAAATCCGTTTCAAAAGCTTTTGTAATTTTATCAACAGGAAGTCTCATTTGGGTATAAACCATTCCATCTTGATAAAGTTCTTCTGCTTCTTTGTCAACTTCTACATCTTGTTTCTTTTTTATTTCAATAGATAAAAAAAAAGCTCTTATCTTTCTTTTTTTTAGATCTATTCTTCTTTTACGATCTAATTTTGGTTGTGACATGATATAAATAGTAAGTTTTAGGAATTATTTTATAAAATTTAGATTTTCTCGAATTATTCTCTCTATAGATTCATTTAACAACTGTTTTTCCCGTAGTTTTGAAATACCCTGCTGTAATCTCTTTATTATATTTGGATCTTTTATTAAGTTTTTCCTTTCACATGAAAATTCAAAATTTGATCGAGTAGCCATATCATTCTCAATTTTTTCATTCAATATATTCTTTAAACTAATAAATGTATCGGAAATATGCATGTAGATATTATTAGGGTCATTTGTTATATACCCAGGAAAAAGAATATTCATTTTTTCTTCCATATTATCTTCATTTTCAATAAACATAGCATAAACTGGCATATAAATCCATTGTATAGGTCTTGAAAATAAATCTGATTGATTATCATTAAGAGACCACCCTATTAATGTTTGAGCTTCTTGTAAGCATTGGTTATGCTTTCTTTGTATAATTTGCTTAATTTTCTCGAATCGATCTTCTAATTGAGTTTTCAAATTCTGTAACTCAGATAACTTAACTTGTTTTTCACTTTGAAATTCAGATAATTGCTTATCTCTATCCTTTAATTTTGTTTGTAAAGAATTTCTAAATTGCTGTAATTTTTGTTTTGCCTCGGCATCTATTTGAGAAGCTCTATTTTTTAATTCATAAAATTTTTGTTTAAGTGTCCTAAGGGTTTCCAAAAATTTATTACCTTCATCTGTTAGATAACCAAATTGATTTTCAAAATGAGGTATGAGATCCTCAAAAACTCTACTTTTTAAAGAATCACCAGTAGTAAAAAATTTATTCTTCTTAATCATTTCTTCAAGTTGTCTTTCAAATGTTTTAAATAAGGTAGAAATATTTTCAATTATTCTCTTCTTCTCACTAACGTTCCATTGATCAATTTTATCCTGTTCCAATTTTGTTTGTTCATCTACTTGATATGTATCAATTGATGTAGTGGTTTTAGAAATTTGACTAGAATATCTTGAATTTATATCCTTCAATTGAACATTTAAAGCGATAAGCCATTTACTCACTTCTTTTTCTATTAATTCAATTTGAGTTTTCCATCTGTGGGCATTTCCTTTCATTGTATTAATTATTTGACGATATACTTCTGAGAGGGTTAAAGCGTTTTCTGTAGAAATACTTACATCTAATACTGTATAATCTGCAATAGGTTTATATTCAATCAAGGGAATAATTGTTATTAATGTCTGAAGTAATTCTGGGTTTATTAATCCCTCTATTTTAAGAGTATGAAATTCAGATTCTTCTCCTTCACCAATTTCTTCGGCTTCTTTATCTTTATATGTTAAGATGTCACTCAATATGTCCAATTGCTCAATTTGAGTTCTATTGTCAATATTTCTAAGAATATGGCCAATTAAAGGTTGTCGAGGGGGATTAGAAAATCGTCCTAAATTCTTAAATAAATTCAATCCATCTAACATGATATGGGTACTAATTACTCCTTGGATACTTAAAATTGGCCAAAGCAACCTTGAAAAGGAAATTACCTTACTCTTTTTTTCTAAATCTTTTGATAATAAATAAAAAGCAAGAGTTAATTCGTCATTCCCCTGAATTGAAAGGGGAAGTGAGTCCTTTCTAATAAATAATGGTAATAAATACTGATTTCCGTGGACAGTCATGGATTTTATCTTGAATTTTTAATTCTTTTCTTTATTATATAATTCAAATATATTAAATTTAAAGATCTTCAGTTTTAAATTTTTAATCTTTTTTTTTTAAAGAATTATTAAAAACTAGAGTAAATGGAAGAATTATTAAAATAGAACAATATTGTTTAAGGAAAAGTTAGAGTTAAAAATGCATTAAAATATCAATGTTAATAAAAAAAATAAATTCATTTAAGTTGTTCATAGTTGTTAGCTATTACCAAGAGAAGGAGTGCTAATAATATAAGTAATGGTGGTAAGATTGCTCTTACATGAGGTAAGGAAAGTACATCAAGTGCACCTTGGAGAATTCGTCCTCCAATGAAATAAATAAGAAAACCAATAGCATTTAAAGCATAAGATTTTCGTAGTACACCAAAAGTTTTCCAAGCGAGATATAGAAATATAAAAGGAATTAAAGCGAGAAATAAAGGCATAAATATGAAATTTAAAAGAAATCTACCAAGAGGATATTCCCAAGATCCAATTATTATTGAAATTATATTATTTTCTGGTAAACTATATTGAGAGGGAAAATCGGGATCCATAAAAAGCCACTCAGATAACGTTAAAGAAAGGATTCCAATAATAACAGGAATAACCATTAATATATAACGTATAACAATTTTGACATTATTACTGTTTCTAAACCATGTTAAGATAGATTTCCCTTTATCTTCTATCTCTTCAAATTGGGTATCAGTTGGAAATAATAAAATCCCCAGTACTCCTACAGCACAAGCATTTCCTAACCAAGTAAAAAATGTAGCTAATCGATAATTTATCATTAGATATGCTACAACTTCTGGTCCATTTGATACGCCATCCCATAGTTCTGGAGCGAAAAAATAATATACGATGAAAAATACGCGTGCTATCCCAAAACATAAGAAGAATAGACTAAAAAATAACCAGTAGGGTTTCTTTGAGGTTCGATATCTTATAAATAGGAAATAGAAAAACAGTAGAAAGAAATATCCAACTATAACAAAGTAGAGCCCCATCTCTAATGCTTCCCAGAAACCAAGGTATTGGAAATCTTGAAATAACATAATTTATCAATTTTATTTTTAACTTAAAAAAAAATATAATAATATTATTATATTCCTATTATAAAAATTTATTTTAATTTACTTGTAATATCTTAAAATACAAATAGTATAATACACTTTTTAAAACTATATGAAAATAGACGACAACATAGAAGTATTCAATTCATTAGTTAAGCGGCGAGGTTTTATTTGGGGCCCTTTTCCAGAAATCTATGGTGGTTTCGCGGGTTTTTATTCTTACGGCCCAGCTGGAATCTCTCTTAAAAATAATATATTAAATCTATTACGACGAGAATTGCGTTATTTTGGATTCGGCGAAGTTGAATGTCCAACGATATTACCTGAAATTGTATGGATAGCATCTGGACATTTAGAACGCTTTATTGATCCTGTTATTAGATGTAATAAATGTAATACCCTCTATAGAGCTGATAAATTTCTTCAAGAAAGACTTCCAGATCTTATGATAGATGGCTTATCATTTCAAGAGATGGAGAAGATAATTCATAAAAATAATTTAGCATGTCCGAAATGTGATACCCCTTTCACCAAAATTGAAGAATATAATTTAATGCTAAAAACAAAAGTAGGTAATAATGTAACAGCATATTTAAGACCTGAAACTGCCACTACAACTTATTTATTATTCAATCGTTTAGATCAGGACGCAAGAAGGCAATATCCAATTAAAATCTATCAATATGGAAAAGCTTATCGTAATGAAATATCTCCCCGACAAGGAGTTCTTCGAATGAGAGCATTTGATCAATTTGAACTACAAATGTTCATAGGTAAAAGACAAGAAATGGAATTTGAGGAATATGAGGAATTTAAAGAGAAAACTGTACCCTTGTTAAGTTGGCAACTTCAAGATAAGAAAATTGATAAACCCCAAATACTTTCGCTTGGAAAAGCAATAAAAACTAACATTATAAAGAAACCAGCGTTCGCATATTGTATTTACATCACCTATTATTTAACTAAAATGCTAGGGATCCCAGAAGAATTTATTAGATTCAGACAACATTCAATCAACGAACGCGCCCATTATGCTGATGATGCCTGGGATTTGGAAATAAAAACTAGACAATTTGGATGGGTTGAAATATGTGGGGTTCACGACAGAACTGATTATGATTTAAGACGACACGCACAATTCTCCAAGCAAAATTTTGAAGTGAGTTTAAATTCTGATTCAAATGTTAAAGAAATCCCTCAAGTTCTAGAGATCGCTTTTGGAATTGATAGAATTATTTATACATTACTTGAAACTTCTTTTAACGTTGAAGAAGGAAGGATAAATTTGAAACTAAAACCAACTCTAGCTCCAAATACAGTAGCTGTCTTCCCACTCGTTAAAAACAAAGAAAATATTAGAAGTTTAGCATTAACAGTTCATAGAAAATTATTAGAAAATCGTGTTAACTCCTTTTTTGATATTGCAGGTTCCATAGGAAAAAGATATCGCAGACAAGATGAGATTGGTACAACTTTTTGCATTACAATTGATTATGAATCTTTAGAAGATCATACGGTAACTCTGAGATTTAGAGATTCAATGAAGCAAGAAAGAGTTCAAATAAATAATTTAGTAGAAATATTAAAAGAAAAACTTGAAATTTTTATTTAAATCAAAGAAAATTCTAATTTTTGAATCATATAAACTTATTTTAATTCACTTCAAAATATAAATCTACAATAAAAAGAGAAGATTTGTATTTTAAACACTTGATATATATTGTGATCTATTAGAAACAGTCAGAAAAAATTTTAAAGAGAAGGATTTTTTTACATTATAATTTGAAAAGTAAACCTCAGTAAATATTTATTTGATTAATATAATTAATAAAAATGAAATTTTTGAATTTATCAGATTTAGGAAAGAGAAAAAATCAAAAAAAGCAAAGTCTAAAAATATTTGTTTGCTTAACTCTAACATTTATAATTTTGCTTAATTATATATTCATTACCTCTCCTAATCCTGAAATTATGTCATCCGAAGAATCCATACCTTCAAATCATTTTAAAAATGACTCTATAATGGATAATTTACAAACAAACACTCCAATTTCAATACTTCAGGATCCCTATACTAAGAATTTTGATGATTTACGAAGCTTTTTTGAAAATTCATATCAATCAAATTTAGAATTTTCTATACCAACTTATTACAGATATGGCGATACAGATGGTGATATAACAGATGGTACGATTTTTTCAGAAGATAATTTATTATATTATAAATCATTGCTGCAAATGGAATTAACTGATATTGAAACATTTCAAACTTACTTAGATTTAAAAGACACGACTTTGTGGTATGAGGGAGATCTAGGTGAATACAAATACGGTTTTGTAAGATCAATAGATAATAACACAGGGGCAATTAAAGATGACGAGAGATACTTAGTTGATAATGTAATGCCAATATTCCTTTTAATTGAAAATATAGGTGATAATCTAAATAATGTTCCTCTTGAAGGAATACTTCCAAGAAACTCGATTAATGAAATGTTCCATTTAATAAATTCCTCTCAATTTTGGGATGACAGATTTACTTATAATGGTTTTTTCCATCATAATTCTTCAAATACAAAATATGCTGAAAGTAATTTTTATGCTATTTTAGCGAACCTCTTAGTTCATCGAATCTATCAAAATCTTGGTATAGAATCAACTATACGAGATCGTGCGTATGAACTTGCCAATCTAACTATAGTTGATATGGTTGACAATGGATATATGTGGGATTCATCTGATAAAGCTTTTTATCATGATGCAAATCAGAATTGGGATACTTCAGTTGCTGGACAAAGGTATTATCATTTAAGTACAAATGCTTTAGGCATATTAACATTATTAGAATTTTGGGTCGAATCAGGCATGGCAAATGATTCAGATTATTACCAAAATGCAATTGATCTTTATAACAGTCTTGAATTTTTGTTTGATAACGGGCTTTACAAGAAAATCGCCCAGTATGGATGGAGTAGCATATTTGATCATACAAAAGATCTTAAAGATAATGCTTTGATGATGAGTGCATGTTTGAAGTTATTCGAATTTACAGGAAATATAGACTACTATAATAGGGCATTAGAAATATACAATTCGATTGAAAATGATCTATATGATATTGTTAATAAAGCATATGATTACACTTTAACAGATACAGCAAAATCTTTTCACTCAAATCTTAAATTAAGTGAGGCATATTTAGA
>JAEOTW010000259.1 GCA_016839655.1 Promethearchaeota archaeon
CAAATCGCGTTAATCGTAGATCCAATTCGAAAAGAGTATACATTTTTCACGTTAGATCATTCTTCTAAAAAGGGTTATAAAGAAATTAGTCATGCTATTATATCAACAAAATAAAATTAAATAAGAATATAAAATAAATATGACATCTCAAGAAGATCACGCGGACATTCAGCTAATTGACAAGGATACCATTGATACTGATAAGTTTGATCGTCAAAAAAGAATTCAAGGATGGGATCAGAACAAAATTTCAAACGCAAAAGTTATGGTTATTGGAGTTGGTGCTACTGGTAATGAGGTTGTAAAAAACTTGGTCTTATCTGGCGTAGGAACGGTATACATCATTGATTTTGATTTTATCGAGAGGTCAAATTTAAATCGATGTGTGTTATTTAACAGTAAAGCAGCGGAAAATAACGAGTATAAAGTCGATGTAGTGAAAAAATCATGCGAAATACTGAATCCCGAAGTCAAAGTCATTCCCATTAAAGAAGATCTAAACGCAATTGACAAAACCCTATATAAAGAATGTGATGTGATATGTTCTTGCTTAGATAACATCGAAGCTCGATTGGAAGCGAACAATTACGCATACTACTATGATGTTCCATTCATCGACTCTGGTATCGATGAATATTTTGGATCAGTACAAGCAGTCTATTCAAAAGTCCAAGAATCAGCGTGCTTACAATGTGGAATATCTGATAAAGATCTTGACCTAATGTGGAGTAAGTTTTCATGTACGGGTCAGGAAATTAAAGCTGAAGATCAAGAATCAACTAGAAAGATCGCAACGATAATTACAACTACATCTATAATTGGAGGAATTCAAACTCAACAAGTTTTAAAATTTCTTTTAGATATCGACTATTTCAAGGAAAATGGAGGATGGAGTCGCCAAATAGGCGAACCTCTAATTGGGAAACAACTATTATATAATGGTTTAATGAATAGATTTATAATTATAGAAAAATTAAAAGATCCAAATTGTTGGACATGTTCGCATCAAAAACCTTTAAGTTAACTAAAATAATACCAAATTGAATTATAATTATGGAGATTAGATATTAGATATGCCAGAATTACCATTTGAGATTTGGAAGGAACGTGTTGAAAACGAGATTAAAATATTAAAAAATTTACAATTCATAGAGAACGATACAATCGCTTGGCATGAAAATAACATAGATTTTTGGGTAAATATTACGTCCTTGGGATTTATTAGGAAGGATTCCGAGGAAAAAATCTCTTTAACACCAAAAAAATCCCACCGAATATTTATTAAATTAAATAGATCTTTTCCCTATCCGGGAGGAATCGATCTCTCCTGGTTTTCAGATATTTTTCATCCCAATATTCATCCTGTCGAAATTCAACATTCCGAGAAACGTGGTACGGGTTATATATGCTTAAATGTTCTTAAGCAATGGTCTCGGTTATCTGACTTAGAAAGTACAGTGAAGTCGTTACAAAAATTAGTAGAAAATCCAAATCCAGACGATCCACTTAATTATGATATTTGTACTAAAGCTGCTGAATTTTTCAAAAGAAATCCGATGGAAAATTTAAAAGAAAGCTATGACAATGGTGAAGAAATAAAAGAAGAAGACGAAGACGATATTATTATTGTTAACGATTAAAAAAGCTATTAAAACTCCAAAATTATCCGCCAACAACTTTAGCCCATAAAGCTAAGACTTCGTTTTCCTTTAAACCGAATTTATGAACAGCATCCCCAACAGTTATCTGATTTGGGAGCTCCTTCTCATTATAAACTAAGGAGTAGGATCTCTGTTCAGAGCTAATAATTCCCATATGTTTAATAACAATATCAATTATTCGCTCAATCTGATGATGTTCTTTAACATCTAACTTGATAATTTTACCTGTTCTTGTATCTTCTATTGAAATTCGCATATAACATTCCTCTATGTGTTATTAATTAATATTAGCTAAATGTACTTTTAAATCTTTATATGAAAATTGAGACCAAATTAAAAATTTAAATAATTTGGAATTAGTTTAATTATTATCTTTATGTTTAATTGTATAAATATTATTCCATAAAGAAATATTCTTTAGGTGTATAAACAATGTGTCCTCTTCGAGTCTTGATAACGGGAGAAAGTGGCGTAGGAAAGACAACAATTATGAATTTATTACCTGGTGAAACTATTTTGAAGATTGATGATGATCTAAATGAGTGGATACAAAATTCTATTGATGTCGAAGGATTAGGAGAAGCAGTACTGATTAAGATCGATTTAGAAGAACTCGTAAATAATTCTAAAGGATACAGAAATCTTTTGGAAAACTCAGACGCGGTGATAATTACCACAAATTCCGCTATGAGTAACTTACAAAGTACGCATAAATTATATTCTGAACTCAAACAGAAAGTCGTCGTTCCTAATTTTTACATTTTTGCTAATTTCCAAGATAAAGAACAAATTGCAATCCAGAAAGACAAAATTCAAGAGATGTTTGGTGAAAAAACGGTAGCACTCGCTGCTGTTAACCCAGAATCCAAAGAAGTAATAGTTGGAGTTCTCGAGGAAATCTCAAAAATTGCTGTTGAACGAAGAGATATATTAGTTTTTGTTAGCTACGCTACAGTAGACTCAACGTATTTTGAAGTTAGTAAAGTAGCTGAAAAATTGAAAAATTACCCAAGAATTGGTGATATTTTATATTGGGAGGAAGCGCTTAAGGATGACATTTATGACTTTATGAACAATAATCTGGAGAAGTGCGATGTTTTTGTAATCTTTTGCTCAAAAAATTCGAAAACTTCTGAAGCAGTGCAAATGGAGTGGAAAG
>JAEOTW010000260.1 GCA_016839655.1 Promethearchaeota archaeon
ATTCTTAAAAAATCTTTAAAGAAATGTCCCAATTGTGGGAAACATTATCCTTTAGAGTTAAAATTTTGTCAATATTGTGGTTCAAAAACTAAATAGTTATAATTATCGTTTAACATAATTTAATTTTGATTTGTCTTCTTATTTTCAGATTTTAAAAATTCATTTTTAATATGAAATCGTAATACTTACATGCTGTTGATATCAGAAAGAAAAATTTATTTAACACAATAAATAAGAAGTACTATATTAAAACGTAGAAAGGTTATTAAAATTGAACTATGATATTAGCCAAGATGTTCAAGAGATAATAAAAAGAATCAAAAAAGATAATATATCTTTTGAAGACAAAACAATTTTGGTAACTGGAGGTGCGGGTTTTCTTGGTTCTTGGATTTGTGATGTATTAGTTGAACAAGGAGCATATTGTATCTGTTTAGATAATTTAACATCTGGAAAACCTAAAAATGTATTACATTTAATGGATAAAGAAAACTTTCGCTTTATAAATCACGATATTTCTTATCCAATATATTTTGGTATGAGTTATCACCCATTAGGTATTTGTGTAGGAGATATTAGAAAAATTGATATTGTTATGCATATGGCTAGTAGGGCTTCCCCATTTGAATTTCAGAAGGAACCAATATCTATACTTAGAAGCAATACATTAGGAACATTGAATTCCTTAGGCATCGCAAAGTTTCATAATGCGATTTTCTTTTATACAAGTACTTCTGAGGTTTATGGAAACCCCCCAAAGGAAGCTATACCGACGCCAGAAAGTTATTTCGGACATGTAAATCCAGTTGGTCCCAGAAGTTGTTATGATGAATCCAAGCGAGCTGGAGAGGCTTATATTAAAGCTTATGAACTCCAACATAAAATGAGAACGAAAATTGTTAGGATTTTTAACACTTCAGGACCTAGAATACGACATGGTCCAGAATTTGGGAGAGTTGTTCCTAACTTTATATATCAAGCCCTTCATGATGAAGATATAACCGTATTTGGAGATGGTTCGCAGACTAGATCATTTATTTATGTAGCGGATGAAATTGAAGGAATTCTTAAAATGGTTCATAAAGAGGAAGCTATTGGAGAGGTTATTAATTTAGGGAATAACAAGGAATATACCATTTTAGAACTAGCCCGAATCATAAAGGAATTAGCAAATTCTAATTCAAAAATAGTTTTTAAACCGCTGCCTATAGATGATCCCGTATATAGATGCCCTGTGATAGATAAAGCAAAGAAAATTCTCAATTGGGAGCCGACAACCTCCTTAGAAGATGGATTAAGGAAAACTATTGCATGGTTTAAAGATAATGAGTGACAGAGTGAAATTTCAGAACAATCATTTTGAGAAATTACTCAAAATTTGTCTAATTCTAGGGATAGTTGTTATTTCAGGATTTATTATATATTTCATATTAACACCTGAACCAGGATTTGTCGCTTATAGTATCTTAAATGAGAATCAAGAAGCAGGTAACTATCCAACTGAAGCTGCTGCAAACGAAACTATTTCATTTTATCTAACTGTTGAAAATCGTTTAGATAGAGAATTTATGTTTGGATTTAAAATTAAAAAAGGAAATAAAGATACTTTATTAAGTTCAAATAATCCCTCAAATGGAACTTTATATCAAACAAAGGGAAATTTTTCTTTAACTCCGAATGAAATTCAAATTTATGGAGAATATAATATATCTTTTTCAGAAGTAGGGGAAGACCAGATAATTATAGCAGAATTATGGCAAATCAAACATGAGATGGAAGAGTTTTTTATTGTACATTACTTGCGGCTAAATATTACTAATTAATTTACTCCACCAATTATATTTACTGAACTTACTCTTACCCATGGAGCTTGAAATGCTCCATAAATCCTATGTTCTTTAGAAACCGCATCAATATTTTGAAATAAATCCATAAGATTTATACCGATCATAGTCTCGTTTAACGGTTCTTTAATTTGTCCATCTTGAATCAAATTTCCATGTAATATCAAACCGGAAAAATCACCAGTTGATATATTAGGTGAATCTCCCGTATAATTCAATAAAATTCCCTTTCTAATGTCAGTAATCATTTCTTCTAAGGTCAAATCTCCGGGTTTCATAATAAAATTAGTGATCCCAATTGATGGAATTGAGATATAAGAACCACGAGATGCATTACCAGTACTTTCAACTCCTTCTTTTCCTGCTGTATAACTATTATGTAATAATCCACTTTTAAGAAATTTTCCTTTTTCTAAAATTCTTTTATTTTTACATGGAACTCCTTCATCATCAAAGGCTTGAGATCCAGCTGCACCATGAATTAGTCCATTATCCTCGATACTCAAATATTCTGATCCAATTTTCTGATTTCTTTTATCTACTAAGAAACTTCTTTTGTACTGAAAAGTGTCAGCATTAATTGCTGCTGCAACTGGCCTTAATATTAAACTAATTGCACCTTTTGGTGTTAAAATTACAGGTGCTTTCATATTCTTAATTTTTTTCCTGTTTAGATTCCTTTTTGCATCTTCAAGTGCTAAATTTGCTATATTCCTTGCATTTAATTTATTTAAACTTCGTTCTATTTGTCTTTCATATCCTGAAGATGTTTCTTTAGTTACTTTATTTTGAACTATGATATTTGAGGATATTAAACAACTAGTTTCTTTTTTTGAGACACTTAAACCATTAGAATTAAATATAAATATTTTCGAGAACCCAGATGCAAAATTTCCCGATTGGGAAATTGCCATTTCATCTTCTTTACAAATCTCAATTAAATCTTGAGTATATCTTATTGAATCTTCAATTTGTAGGTTTTTTAAGTTTTTATCAAATAAACCATCAACAGCAGGATAATTTTTATATGAATTTGGCAGATCCTTAAAATCGGGATCGGGTGAAGCTACTTTCATCATTTTGATGGCATTCTTACATAACTTCTCTATGGTGTTTTTATCTATTTTATTTGAATATGCAAATCCCAAAGAACCATTATTGTTGATAACCCTAATTGATACTCCATTATCCTCTCCAGTTTCACTATTCTTTATTGAATTTTCTTCGATTTCAATATTGATGTAATCACTTTTTTCAAAGTATAATTCTGTACATTTTATTCCTGAATTTTCTCTTTCAACTAATTTAAAACAAAAATCTGATAAATTATATACTTCTGAATCCTCCAATTAACTCAAACCTCCAACAGTTATATCTTCTATCCGTATATAAGGTGCTCCATCACATACTCTAACTCTCTGTCCTCCTTTTCCACAAATACCCACTGAATAATTAAATGTTTTTTCATTACCAATCGCTGAGATTTTGTTTAAAGCTTCAAGAATCATTCCACTAAGAGAAACATCTCTCATAATTTCCTTCTTTTCTCCATTTTCAATTTTATATGAAAATCTGCATTTGAATTGAAAATTTCCCGTTGTTGGATCAGTATATCCATATTGAAAATCCTCACATAAAATTCCATCCTTTGTTTCTTCAATTATTTCTTCTAAATTCCAATTTTTTGGCTCTAAATAAGTAAAACCCATACGTACCTGAGGTCTTTCAGAACTTACGGATGCTCTTCCATGCCCATTTGGAGGAACGCCCATTCTTGAGGAAGTTTCTAAATTATGTAAATAGTTTTTTAGTATTCCATTTTCAATAATAACTGTTTTTTGCGAAGGTATTCCCTCATCATCTACAAAATAACTGCCAAACAACTCGTATGGTAAATTAAATTGGTTTGCTTGGCCCATCGAGGGATTATCTATTATAGTTACTTGTTCTGAAGCAACTTTATTGTCAATCATTCCTTTTAGGATACTTTCATTATTTAAAACCAGATCAGCCTCACAAGCATGTCCAAATGCTTCATGGATAATTGTTCCAGTCAATTTGGAGTCTGAAATAACAGTTAATTTACCACCAACCGGAGATTTTGCATCTAATAATCCTACAGCTTCTTTAGCAGTTTTTTTGCTCAAATTATTAGCCTTTTCGGTTTCCACAATTTCATATCCTCCAACTCCTGCAACAGAATTTACAGAACTCTGAGTAGCGCCGTTTCTGTTAGTAAATACCATACAAAATAATCGAACAAATGATAAATCTTGAATAATTTTACTTCCAAATGAATTTAGAAATAAGGTCTGTGAGTGTCCATCTATATAGATTGTATGAGTATTTTTTACATAATTTGAATAATCTCCAGCCAGTTTTTCATGATTTTTAACAAGAGTTATTTTTTCATCAATATCAACATGTTCTATATTTTTCTTATTTTTACTCATATAATTTTTTATTAACGGATCATTTTGGGCAATATTGAATTTGATTTTTGTTAGTGATTCAGATAACCTTGCTAATTTTATTGCTTTTTGTAACCCCACCTTAATGGATTCTTTTTGTAGGTCTTTTAAAACAGAAAAGCCCCATCCACCATTTTTAAAAGCTCTAATTCCACAATTAATAATTTCAAAAGAAGAAATTTCCTTACTTTTTTGATTAGTGAAATCTAAACTAGTTCCATTGTTTACTTCAGTTCTAATATCCCAATATTCTACTTTTTCCTTGGCAATCTGATTTAATTGTTTAATTAAATTATCGTCAATAGGCTTTAGATCGTCTGAAATCTCCATATTTCTTGTTTGAGGTTAATTCTTCTACAATAATTAAATGAATAGTGAAAGTCAGTATATCACCAAAAAAAGAGAAGAATAGCTTAAATATGTTTCTTTTTTATTGACTTCTGCTTTTTAACTTCTTAACAATTGAAATAGCATCACTAATATTACAAATTTGTGAAAATTTTGTTGAATTTTTAAACGTAAACGTGTGATTACATTTCCAGCACTTTTTTGATTTAATGATTCTTTTTGTATAATACCATTGTCCGCAATTATAACACCTGAAAAAAAAGTATTTCTGTCCATTCTTAACCATATAGATTATAGTTAACATAAAAGTTATTTTAACTACGAACTGCTAAAAGATTTTTTAATTTCTCATTTATTTCACAAATGGCTTATTGAACTTGACTTAATTATTTTAACTCTAATAAATAAGATATATTTCATAGTGTTTCATTATTTTAATTAAGATTAAATAAAAATTAGAATAAAATATGGATCATAAATTTATTCATCCGATAGAAACAAGGTATCGAACTGAGATGGCCAATTTTTTTACAGAGGAAAAAAAATTAGAAAATTGGTTGAAGGTTGAAGCAGCACTAGCAGAAGTCCATGCGGAACTAGGAAACATTCCAAAAGAGGCTGCTAATGAAATAAATAAAAAGGCAAATTTAAATTTTGTAAAACTAGAAAGAGTGAAAGAAATAGATAGAGAAATTCATCATGATTTAATGGCAATGGTTAAAAGTTTAGCAGAACAATGTGAAAATAATGCAGGAAAATATATTCACCTTGGTGCTACAAGTTATGATATTGAAGATACTGCTACAGCCATCCAGTTAAAAGAAGCACTAAATTACTTGAATAATTCTATGTTGGAATTATTAAAAATTTTGATACTTATTACTGAAGAAAAAAAACATTTAATTTGTATTGGAAGAACACATGGTCAACATGCAATACCTACTACGTATGGAATGAGATTCGGTGTATGGGCATATGAGGTAGATAGACATTTAGAAAGAATCTCTCAAATTAAAGAACGGATTTCATTTGGTAAAATGTCAGGTGCTGTTGGAACAATGGCAAGTTTTAATGAAAATGGAATCAAAATACAAAACGCAGTAATGAAAAAACTTAATTTAAATCCCGTACTGATTGCAAATCAAATAATTCAGAGAGATAGACATGCTGAAGTTATTTTTTTAACTACACTTATTGGTCAAACATTAGCAAAAATAGCAAGAGAGAACCGAATTTTACAAAGAAATGAAGTTGCGGAAATGTTTGAACCTTTTAAAAAAGCACAAGTTGGAAGTTCAACAATGCCTCATAAAAGAAATCCTCATAAATCAGAAAGGATTTGTAGTTTGGCTAGAATACTAAAATCTAATATATTAGTTGCTTTGGACAATATAGTTCTCGAGGATGAAAGAGATATTACAAATTCTGCATCTGAAAGAGTAATATTTGCAGAAAATTTTATATTATTAGATTATATGATAAAACAAATAATCCAGAATTTAAAAGGATTAGAATTTGATGAAATAAAGATTGAAGAAAATCTTAATCTTACTAGAGGTGCCTGCCTTACAGAAAAAGTCATGGTTCAATTAGTTAATAGAGGAATAGGAAGGCAAGAAGGGCATGAAATCTTAAGACAAGCGTCAATTAGGGCTCGGGAAAAAAAAGTAAATATGAGTGAAATCTTAATTGGAGATAAATATATTATGGAGAAATTCTCCAAAGAAGAATTGAAGGAGATGTTTGATCCACATAAATATATTGGTAAAGCTATTGAACAAATAGATAATTTAATAAATTTTCTAAAAGCTAAATATAATTTTTAAATCTTGGTTTATATGGCTGAAGATGATAATTTATATGATACTTTAGGAGTTTCATCAAAAAAGGAAGATGTTCACAATGCTTTAAAATCCATTGATAAAGGTTTGTATCCAGGAGCATTCTGTAGAATTATAGAAGATATCGATAACAGAAAAGATTATTGTTCTGTATTCCACTCTGACGGTGCTGGTACAAAGGCTAGCTTAGCGTATATGTATTATAAAGAAACAGGAGATATTTCAGTTTTTAAAGGCATAGTCAGGGATGCTATGGTGATGAATCTTGATGATATTTTATGTGTAGGGGCAATAGGGAATATTTTCTTTTCAAATAATCTAGGAAGAAATCGCCAATATGTAGATAGTAACGTGATTGGAACTATTATAAAAGAATATTATGATTATAGTGAAAAACTAACATCTCTCGGCTTGAAAGTAAAAATGTGTGGGGGTGAGACTGCGGATATTGGAGATATTGTTAAAACGCTTGTAGTTGATGCTTCTGCTTTCACAACAATGAAGAGAGAAGATGTAATTGATGCGAGTAATATTAAAAATAATGATGTTATAATTGGTCTGGCTAGTTATGGGAAAACTTCTTATGAAGATGAATATAATAGTGGAATTGGAAGTAATGGGTTAACATTAGCTAGACATGGCCTACTTTCACATGAGTATTACAAAAAATATCCAGAATGTTATGATCAAAATCTTGATGAGAAATATGTGTTTTTTGGTAAGTATAAATTAACAGATAAAATAAGTGAAATTGATTTACCATTAGGGAAAGCTTTATTATCACCAACAAGAACTTATGCTCCGGTTATAAAAGAAGTGGTTGCAAATTATAGAAATGATATACATGGTATCATCCATAATACGGGGGGAGGTCAAACAAAAATTCTAAATTTTAGTAAGGGAGTAAAATATGTTAAAAATAATCTATTTAGGATTCCAAAAATATTCGAATTAATTCAAAGATCATCCGAAACCCAATGGAAAGAGATGTTTAGTGTTTTTAATATGGGACATAGAATGGAAATCTTATGTAATGAATCTAAAGCTAAAGAGATTATTAAAATTGCACAAAAATATGAGCTTGATTCAAAGATAATCGGATTTTGTGAGAAATCTCCTCTAAAAAAAAAGAATTCAATAGAAATTAAATCAGAATTTGGATCTTTTATTTATGATTAGTCTACTCTACTTATAACAAAATGTTTATTGGATTCTTTTCATGATTAAATAACAAAATTTATAATTTTTTAATTCAATTATTTTTTATTCAAATTAGATATTTTATATTCTATGCCGCGAATAGGTCAAAGTAGAAAGAAGGAGATTGCAAAAAAGAGATTTCGTTTTTTTATATATGAATTATTTTGGATTTTTATTGGTGTATTTGCATTGTTATTAATCCCATTTTTTATAATTCCTATGTTTATTAGTGAAACATCTGTTTTTTATGGTATATCATTCTATTCATTAAGAGCAATTATCGTGTTAGCAGGAGTACCAATTATTCTTTATCTCTTTAATTTGGTTTTTGAGCCTCAAAAAAGAGAGTTAATTGTTGAAGAAGATGTCTCAGCTGCCATGGGGCATTTAAAATTATATAAAATGTCAAAAAAGAATTACAAATATCAAATTTTATATGGTGTACTAATTTTTTTCCTTGTTTTCTTACCAATTGATTTTTTTGGATATTTATTAGTTCCAGAGATGCTTGAATATCAAGCATTTGCCCTTTCTTCCAATATAACAGATATTTATCTATTAGATCCTAATTATTTTCTATTTCTTATCTCCGTCATAATTATCCAGATTTCTGTAGCAATTTCAGAAGAGACGGTCTTTAGAGGTGTAATTACTAAAAGGGGAAGTGTATATTATTTTAAATACTCAGCTTTAATCATATCCGCACTTTCTTGGGGTTTAGGTCATTTTGCTTATTTTATTGATCCAATAAGTATCTTATATCCTTTCTGGTATCCCATTGTGTGGTTTATGCAAGCATTTTTTATCGGCATTATCCTCTCTTTACTAGTATTAAGAAGAAAATGGTTAATTCCTGCGATAATTGCTCATGCCCTTAATAATATAATTTCCGCTCATGCAGTTTGGAGTTTGTTACAAGGTAATAGCTTTACAATTGTCGCTCTTTATCTTTATTATCCGTTACTAATTATTGGATTAATCTTATTCGTATGGTTTTATTCTCAAATAAAAGAAGGGTTTTCAATTGGAATCGATATGCTAAAAACTTATTTTAAACGTGAAGACAAATTTGAGAAGACAAAAGGAGATTCAATTATTCGTGTCCTTTTTGATATTTTGATGGGTTTGATAATTTTCCTAATGAGCTTTATGGTTGCGATTTAGAGGAGAGTTAAACTAATGAAGTTGGGGATAATCTCCGATACACATATAACGAATGATTATAGTAAAGAAAAAGTTTCTAAATTAATAAACCAAATTAAAGAAGCCTTTAAGGATGTGGATGAGATTGTCCATGTTGGAGATATTTGTGAAAGTTTCTTTTTAGATGAGATAAAAAAGATTGCACCAACAAAATGTGTAAGAGGAAATCTGGATAATATTAAAGATTTAGAAAAGTTTATCAAATTTTCAATAGGGCGATATAATATTGGAGTTATTCATTTACTCCCAGATGATGTTAAGGAATTTGCCAAAAAACATGATTTAAATATTCTTATTTTTGGTCATTCACATCAGCCTCTTATTAAAGGAACAGATTATAATTTACTTCTTCTAAATCCAGGATCTCCAACTCAACCAAAAGCACCTCAAGAGCGTCCTGGATTTATGAAGCCAATCGCAAGGCCAACTGTAATTACTTTAAGTATTGATGAGAATGATATTTTATCAACATTTATACTCACCCTTAAAAATTAAGTATGCTCTTGACTTCTAATTAATTAATTGGATAACTCCCTTTAATTACTCCAATTTAAAAGAAGATATTATTTTTTTAATTCAAGAAATTAAATTTAGCCCATAACTATAAATCTACTCTGAATAATTTTAAATATTAAATAACTCATAATATTTATACAAGGAAATTTTATGTAAGCTTATAGAATAAAATAATATGCATATATAAAATATAAAACCTTTATTATAGATATTATTTAAAAAATCTCTATTGAGAGTGTGTAGATTTGGTAAGTAGACTTGAATTAGTACTTAAAGAACTTAATGAAA
>JAEOTW010000261.1 GCA_016839655.1 Promethearchaeota archaeon
CATCGAATTTGACAATGCAAGGCCTTTACATAAGTACCAATATTTTCAAGATCAATTTCTTTCGTCATTTTTCCTTATTATGTTTAAAGATCTAGAAATATTTAAATATATGGTTTGATTAGTTAAATCTATCATTTAATTAATTAAAAAAAATATATTGTGAAAAAAAAAATGGAAGAAAAACAATCAGAAGGATGTGCTTGTAATAAGCCGGAAGTTAAGGATAAATTCCCAAGAGGCTGTTGTTCTTTAAACCAAATTATTGAATGTCATGGCGATCAACCTGTAGATGAGCTTTTTAAGCATATTCAATTAAAAGAAGAAAAATAAATATGTTCTTATGAATAAGGTGTTACTATGAAAGCTATTGTTGTAAATAATTTAGCCAAACATTTTGAATCGCCAAAACGAGGAAAACCTGGAAAGATGGGACCAAATAAACCCCAAGCTAAAAATAGTTTAATCCGTGCTGTTGATGGTATTAGCTTTGAAGTTAAAAAAGGGGAAATATTTGGATTTTTAGGGCCAAATGGTGCTGGAAAAACAACAACAATTCGAATGTTGACGGGGGTATTAAGACCTAATCAAGGGAATGCATCAATATTCGAGCATGATGTATGGAAAAATCAAATTCTTGTGAAACAAATAACGGGAAATGTTCCTGAGGAAGCAAATGTATATTTTGACTTGACGGGGTTCCAAAATCTAATTTTCATTGGAGAAATATATGGTATTTCGAAAAACGTTCGTATTGAACGAGCAGAGAATCTACTTAAGAAATTTGAATTATATGAAAAGCGTAATTTAAAAGCTATGAAATATTCGAAGGGAATGAAACAAAGGTTATTATTATGCATGGCACTAATGAGTGATCCAGCAATCTTGTTTCTTGATGAACCAACAAGTGGATTAGATGTACAATCTGCTCGTATAATCAAACAATTAATTAAAGAATATAATGAAAAAGGAGTAACCATCTTTCTTACTACTCATGATATGGAAGTTGCAAATGAATTATGCCATAGAATTGCGATCATTAATCATGGTAAAATTATAAGTCTGGATACACCAGAAAATTTAAAGAGACTAACGCAAGAATATAGGGCAATAGATTTCTATTTTGATAATGGCGCAGATATGGCTAAAATTGAAAATCTGGCTTCTGTTAAAGAAGTTCAAAAAGTAAGAGATGGTTTCCATGTAATAGTAGAAGATATTCATGAGGGTGTATGTGAAATTGTGGATTTCATTAAACAAAATAATATAACTATAAAACAATTAAACACACATCAACCAAAGTTAGAAGATGCATTTTTAAGAATTATTGAAAGAGGTGAAGAAAATTAATACTGAATTTTCATTAGATAAAAGCACTAAATTTCAGAATTTTGTAGTTCAAATAAAGAGATCTTTTACAATCACCAAAAAAGATTTAAAAATATATTACAATAAACCTCCTGTGTTAATTCAAGGAATATTCTTCCCAACAATCTTATTCTTTGCTTTTACAGTTGGAAGAAACATACAGCCAGTATATTTAATTTCTGGAATAATGACTATGGTTCTTTTCTTAACTGCAACTTCATTAGGACCAATAATTTTTCCTTGGGAGACAATGCGCGGTACTCTTGAACGTTTAATAACTTGTCCGATTTCAATTAAAACAATAATGGTTGGTAGTATTTGGAGTTCTTTCATATATGGAGTATTATTCTCATCAATTCCCTTAATTTTGGGGATAGTTTTTCAAGGTGGTAACTTGGATGTTAACTATTTTCTTGTTATTTTCGCTATGATCATCTCCTCCTTAGTATTTTCTAGCTTTAGTTTGATTATTTCGGCTCCACCAGCAAGTACTCCAGGAAATACTATGATTTTACAGATCCTCATCAAATTTCCCCTATTATTCATCAGCCCACTTTTCATGCCCATTAACTCACTTCCTACTGCTATTATATCTCCACTTACATATTGTGCGGATATATTAAATATATCATTAGGAGAAGTTAGTGCGTTTGGTGCTTTTGGATTACTATTTGACTTAGCAATTCTACTATCTTTTGGATTTGGATTTCTCTTTTTAGCATTTGCATTACATCAGAAAACTTTAGAAAAGAGATTTAGGGGATAATCGAGGAAGTCTTTTAAAAAAAAAAAATTATATTTTTATTTTATTTTTTCTGTAAATAGTAATATCCAATAGATCAGTTTTAATCTCATGCTTATTTTTTAGATCAGTTTGGTTAAGCATCTCCTTAAGCTCGATAGGTGTATAGCCTGCCATAATAGAAGTTTTCCAATAATAGCTGATTTGTTTTGAAATAAATAATTTTGCGATTTGGAATATAATTTTACCTCCTAATTTGAGATCTCGTCTTCCATCACTAATACATAATATACCCTCATCTTTTAGCACTCTGGCAATCTCATTAAATACATCTATTGGCTCTTCCCAATGATGTAAACTGTCATGACTTATAACCGCATCAAAAGAATTATCCTCAAACATAGACATATTTTTTGCATTTCCCTCAACAAATGTAAAGTTTTCGATTCCTGCATTTTCATCTTTAACATTCTGTTTTGCTACTCTTATCATATCTTTTGAGATTTCTAATCCAGTTAGATGGATACTAGGCTTCTTTTTTACTAGTATGATGCTAATCCACGCAGGACCAGGTCCAATTTCAAGAACTCTGGAATGATCTTTTAATTTTAAGTCGTTAATGATGAATTCTGCGTAACGCCTATATTCTTTCATTCGCTTTTTGAACTCTTGATTAAGTTCTTCTATGGGCATTTCCTCACCATCATCTATTGATTCCCCTTCAGGAATTCTTGGTGGTATTTTTTTTTTAGTTTTACTCATTTCAATTTCACCATTTTATTATTTAACCTAAATTGAACTATACAATTTTTCATATTCTCACTTCTCATTATATTTTGTATGCGTTTAATATCTAAGCTAAGAAAAACGGGTTTTATATTTAAAGCTATGTAAGTTGTCAATTATAGTTGACAACTCGTTTGAATTATAATGAATTGATGATTATAGTATTTAATGATAAGAGAAGAAAAAGACCAAAGTAAAAGATCTAATGAACGATTTATAAATAATTTAACTTTCTTTGGGCTATCCATTGAAGAGGCTACTGTTTATTTCTCACTTTTAAAACGCGGCAACAGAGGGGAAGTTGTAGGACGTATTAAAGAGGAGTTAGAGTTAGGAAGAACTACAATATATGCAATTATGGAGAGACTGAAAGAAAAAGACTGGATCATTTCAGATATAATTTCAGAAATCCCTAAAAGGATTAAATATATCGCAAAACCTCCTATGGATATTTTAAACCAACTTCTTGAGACAACAAAGATAAAATTAAAAAAAATGCAAGATACTAGCTTATTTATTGGAGATAAATTAGATTTAGTCTATCAGGGTGCCAAAAAGCTTACCGTTGAGACGATACATCCTGGAGGATATAAGTATCTAAAACCCCTCGTAAACCAAGGATGGAAAATTAAAACTGAGGTAGTGGAGCATGTAGAATCGTTAGAACGATTAGTTCTTGATTACGAACTTAAAGGTTCAGAAGGTTTCCCGAAGGATTGTGGCTTGATTATAGGCATTTTTGATAGAAATATTGAGAACGATAAGGAAGTAATTAGTGAAGCAGTATCCACTTTTAAGATTAAAACTGAATACGAAATTCGGAATGAGAAGATCCCTGGATTTGAAGATGTTAAACTAGAAGTAACCAAATTTAATCAATATCCTGGAGCAAATGTATATATCAAACTTAAGTTGAAAAAGAAATGGTGGTTGACGGGTAAACAAGCTGTTATCCCCATTGAAAACAAACTTTTTCTCATTTTTGGAAATAAAGAAAATTTTCAAATCCTTATGGATACTGTTCTAAATGCTGAAAAATTTCATCATCTAGTTTAATATTAATAAGCAAAAAATTGAGATTTAGTTAAAAAAAATTAATTTCTTTTATATTATACTCTCTAATTGATTAAGATCAGAAATTAGAGTTAATACTGTTTTTTCCCTATTATTTAAAGTTTTTAGTGCCATTTTTAATTCATCAGGATCTTTAATCCATCCTTTAGCATCATCTATGCATGTATGAAAATGATCAGCGAGTTTCTCCAAAACTTGAGTAAACCAAGGTATTTTTTTTATGATATGAAGGGAATTATCTTCTTTTTGATTGTGGAGATTATTAGGTATTTCTTGAATCTGTTTATCAAGTTCTGTTATAGTCTCAACATATTTCTCTATTTTCATTCCACATCTTTTTGCAAAAGTACGATTCATCCACTTTTTCGCTAATAAACCCAAATTATTTGTCTCTTGGTAAAACTTTTCTATAAGTGCATAGACATTTTGAGAATTTTCAATAATCTCCGAAATAAAAATTTTTAAGTCAGTTTCACTATGAATTTTTTTTTTAATTAAGCTTTTTTTCTTTTCTGGAGAAATCAACCCCAATTTTAATAGAGGAGAGAATGGTTCGGCTATTTGACCGTGATATTCCTTTGCATACACAATAGTATATGCCCATCCCGCAGCACAATGATCTGCTGGCATTAATCCATCATATCCAGGGTTTACTCCTTGATTTTTAAATTCTTCTTCAGTCATGCCATATCTTGGTGCTAAAATACGGCTATACTCCTGTAATCCTGGAGTATCAATCATTCCAGGTCCAAACACGAAGACTGAAATATTGGTATTTTCTAACTCTGCTGCAAGTGATATTGCTATTGATGTCAAAGCCGTTTTAGTTGCAAAATAGGGTGCCATATATGGCCATCCTTCTGCAGAGGTTACAGTATTTATTATACCGTCATTTTGTTTAATCATATAAGGTAAAAAAGTTTTAATGGCATATACAGCCCCACGAATATTAACATTATATATTTTATCCCAATCTTCAATTGATATTTCATTTATAGTACCTGTTGAAGTCATATAGGCATTATTAATAAGGATATTTACTTTTCCAAATCTTTCAATAACTACCTTCTCTAAGTTTTTAATATCTTCTTCTTTAGAAACATCTGTTTTTACAAAAAGTGCAGTTCCACCTTCTGAACAAATTAAGTCTTCTACCTCTTTTCCATATTCATTTATTTCTGCAATGACGACTTTTGCTCCTAACCAAGCTAGAGCTCTTGCGAGTTCTTTACCAATGCCTCTCCCTGCTCCAGTAATGATCGCAACTTTATTTGTAAGCGAATTTTTGGATATTCCTAATTTTTTAATAAACATTTGAAAAACACCAATTATTTATACTTAGGATTTAAGAATTAATATGACTATATAAACATTTGGGTCAACAAGTCATTCGGTCATTTAGTCATAAATTTTTAAATGAAAAAGTCCTTAATATTATTATAATGCCTAAAGCTTTTTCTATTGAGGAAAAAAAGATAATTAAAAATAACCTAATTGAAAAAGGTGCAGAATTATTTGGAACTTATGGGTTAAAGAAAACAAATGTTGAAGATATAACTAATGCTGTAGGTATTGCAAAAGGATCTTTTTATTCCTTCTATAATTCAAAAGAAGAATTATTTTTGGATGTTCTTACACAAGCAGAAGAAAAGATGATAAC
>JAEOTW010000262.1 GCA_016839655.1 Promethearchaeota archaeon
AGCTATTTAATTGCTCAGCTATTCGATTTAATCCTGTCTCTTTATTCTCATTTTTATCCTTATAATTATAGGTACCGGGATGAATTACAATATAATCTAATTTTAATTGTTCTGCCTTTACCATTTCATCAAGCATAGCGTTATAAGATTTTGAAAGTTTTTCCTCATCAGAAGTGGCAAGATTGATTAGATAACTATTATGCGACATAATAGGCCAAATTGAATCTTTGAGCTCCATTTTCTTTTTCAAAAAACGGTCTATTTCATCTTGATCAAAAGGTTTCGACGCCCATCCTCGAACATTTCGAATGAAAACTTGAATGGTCTCACATCCAATTTGCTGTCCTCTCTCTAAAGCCATATATTTACCCCCACTGACACTCATATGTGCGCCTAATCTCATTTTATTTTTCGCCTTCAAGGTTTTGATCTATAAAATGAAAATAAATTTTTAAGCTTATATTTGATGAAAAATAGATAAAAGGCTTAAACTATAAATTCTTTATAATTGATATTATTAATTCTTGATCTATACAATTAAAACTAAAGTCATGTCAATAAAAGCTAAGGGAAGGGCAACTGTCCGCGTAATTGCATCATTAATGATCCTTTTCGGACTAATTTTATCTATTTTTCTTAATATAATCTTAGTCAATGACATAATTCGGAATTTAATAATCATCGTAATAATCATACCCTGGTTCTTATTCTCTATCATGTTAAAATTAGAGTTAAATTTCTTTGTTAACAATACAAAAAAAGTTGCTATATATTTAACAATCTATTCTGTTTCTGTGGGTTTCATATCAATAATTCTTAGCTGGTCAATCCTTGTCATTGTAATCATTATTACTTTTCTTAATTTATTATTGTTATTATGTTGGCATTTCTCATTATCTATTTACAAATTAAAGAAACTTATTTTCCTTGTTAGTGGCTTAGGATATATTATAGGTACATTTTGTATGAATCTACTGATTGTATCAACGATTGATGATATTATTGTTTTTAATATATTTTTAATATTCTTAGGCTTGATTTTGATTTTAGCTATTGAATATCATTTGCGAAAAATTGGATATCTGAATTATATATAGATTAAGATAAATATACTCTATCGACCCATCTATCATAATATTTATTAATTTACCTATATTCAAAATTAATTTGAGAATTAAGGTGATTTCTAAGTTGAATAATAAATATTGTATTAGTTCCGTAGATGTGTTAAAATCTGCTTTAGGTATAACAAATAAGACTAAAAAAGATTTTCAAGTTGGAGATTTTGTGATACTTTTATTTTCTAAATTATTGCTGGATTATTTAACCAAGAAAGTTAATATGCAGTCTGAGGATTGGCTTGGACCATATCACCCATATGCATCGAATCCGATTCATAATGGGACATATGATGGTATATCGATTTCTGTTTTAATGCCACCTATGGGAGCATCTCCTATTGCTTCTGTTGCTGAAGATTTAATAGAATGTGGAGCAAAAGTTATTTTATTAGTTTGCGGCGCGTGGGGAATTGCAAAAAATATTAATTTATTAGATTATCTTATTCCAACATATGCTATAGGCCCAGATGGAACTTCAATTTATTATAATCGTCGACCTAATGAATTAACTGTATTAAATGAAGATGTGGTGAATATAATTAGAGATGAGACTGAAAAAAGGACAAGTCATTATTATATAGGGAAAAATTATTCTGTGGAAGCTTTTTATAGAATTGAGACGAAGAAGGTTCTAGATTTACAAAATAAAGGATTTATTTCAATGGAGAATGGAGAATTAAATATTCTCGCTACAATATGTAATCAAAAACAAAATAAATTTGGAGCAATCTTTTATAACTATTACAATCCAACTGAAAAATGGACTGTTCCTTGGCTTAAAGACGAATATAAAAAATGTGTAGAACTTGAAGGAGAAATTGCTCTCGCAACTATTAAAAGAATAGCTAATAAAACCTAAACTGATTAATAATTTCAAAAAAATATTTACAAATAAGTAAAATATTTTATTATGATTAAATATAAATGAATTAATGACTCTTAAACTCATATCAGAAGATCAAATTGAAGTAGCAAGTAAGATTCTAGCACGTGCTTTTCAAAATGATCCTTTATTTCTACAATGTTTTCCAGATCCCATAACAAGGAAAAATAAAAGTGCCCTTCACTGTGAGTTTATGATTTTAATTGGAATTGTGTCTGGTGAAGTATATATTACCTCAGATAATATTGAAGGTGCTGCTGTATGGCATCCTCATGGAATAAAAAACCGTTTAATAAATAAATCTCCTAAAGAAATAATCAAAAGAATGCAAAGAGTAAGAAAAGAAGATATATCTGATCCTCATGTTTTTAAGACGGTGATGATCGTTGAAAAAATTGCCAATTCAGTTCAAAATGAATTTGTAAATTTTCCACATTGGTATTTAAGTATTATTGGAGTAGATCTGAAATATCAAGGAATGGGATATGCCAGTAAGCTATTAAAAATGAAACTCGCTGAAATTGATAAGCAAAACTTACCGTGTTTTTTACACACTGAAAATGAAAAAAATCTTCAAATTTATGAGCATTTTGGCTTTGAAGTTATTAAAAAAGTAAAAATTCCTGATACTAACTTCTATTTCCATGGAATGATTCGGAAAGAGATGAAATAAATTTAAAAATTATGTTCATCTAATTTTTTCCAAAAACTACTTAAACTCTCTTTATTAAACGTAAATTTTAATCCTGTTGGATCTGACGATTCTTCTTTGAAAAAATGTGGAACATCATTCATTTCTTGAGTAAATCCTGCCTTTTCATTAAATTCAAGTTCTGTCCTTAAGATATTAATTCCAATTTTAATTACATCATCTCGAGTTAATATTAATCCATACATCGCATTAAGCGCATTTGCAACGATCTCCATATTCTCATAGCTCGGTCCAATGAAATAGCAACACCCAACGGAGTCTAATACAGCTGTATATACTTGTAATTCAAAAGATAAGTCAAGTTTTTGCTTATTATCTATTAGTTCTCCATAATCTTTATGTTGATTTGCCACTCTCCCAGCTATAGCTGCACCGCTTGTATGATCCGCACCCATGGGGGATGTCGCGAATGTTACGCCCATAGCTTTAAATACTCTCGGATCATAGGCAGAAATTCCTTGTCCTTTAACATGCGGAACACGATCTGCCTTTAATATTTTACCAATATTTTTTACACCGTTCCCATATAAGACCCCTAATTCAGTATTATTTCTAATTTCTTTATCCAAAATCCTTAAGACTTTATCAGCATCTCCCCAAGATATTTTCTCTGTATCCATGGCTACTCCAATGGTTCCCCCAAATTCAATAGTATCAATACCCACATCATCGCAGAAGTGGTCAATTTGAGCCAGTTTATCGATATCATTAATCATTAGATTTGAACCATTGAGTGCCATTGTTTCATATTCTAAACTAGAGGTGACATGGTTTCCAGATTCATCTACAACGAGATTTGAGCACTTTATTACGCATGTAGGGGAACAGGCTAACATCTTTTTCCCTCCTCGTGAGGTCACAATTTCATGGAGCATTTCTCCTGAGATTTTATCGATATTTGAATAGGAACCCATTCTAAAATTCTTTGTGGGTAGTCCTCCATAACTACTCATCCCCTTCATCATCATAGCAGTCCCAAACATCGAAAATTTCTGTTTAGAATTTGCTAACGATTGCGCAAAAGGTTTTGAAACCTTTCGAAATTGACTCAAATCTTGAATATTAACTTTTGAGATTTTAGATGGTACAATTACGATTGCTTTAACCTTTTTTGAGCCCATCACCGCTCCTAAACCTCCTCTCGCAGCATGCCGGGAAGGATAGCCTTCGAGGTCGTTTGCGGCAACCGTGGATGCTCTCATAATGAATTCTCCGGCAGAGCCAATAGAATAAACACCTATTTTCTTTCCATACCTTTCTTGTAATTTTTCATGAAGTTCATAATTTCCTAAGCCCTTATATTCTTCACAATTTACTAAGGTGATTCCATCATCATTAATAAGAACAAGGCTGAGAGAGGCTGATTGATGTTCAAAAATTATTGCTCTTATTCCATATCGAGCTAGCATCATAGCACCACGTCCGCCAACATTTGCTTCCTTTATACCATTAGTTAAAGGACTTTTCGCACCGACGGATGTCCGAGCTGAATTAGGAAAGGGACTTCCTGCTAAAAGACCATTAGCAATAATCAGTTTATTTTCTGGTCCGAGTGGATCACATTGCGGGGGAACCTCATCATGAACAATTTGAGAGGTTAATCCTCGTGAACCGAGTAAATATAATTTAGAATCCTTCTCAATGGGTTCAATTTGAACATTTTTTGATTTTAAATCAATTCTTACTATATTCATAAATAAGGTATTGAATGGATTTATTTGATTTTTATCAAAAAAATTCGAGAGAGGTTATAAAAAAAGAAAAAATTCCAATTAAAATTTATCATAATGAATAATTTGCTCTAAAGGAACCCTATTTCTTACCTCTCCTTTCGGTTTGGCAGTATAACCTAAAGGAGTCAACCCTAAAATATGATATCTCCTAGGAATTTCTAGGATCTTTTTAATTTTTGTCTCATCAAAATAGCCAATCCAACAAGTAGCAAGACCTTCTGCAGTAGCAGCTAAGATTAGGTGTTCAAAACAGATGCCAAAATCTACTGGATAATATTTTTCTCCACTATTGTTAATACCTGATTTAGATTCTGGTATTATTCCCACAATAAAGATAGGAGCATTAACAAACTTTTCAGTTTGTCCAATTGCCTCCCACACTGCTTTTACTAACTCTGGATTCTTCACAATCACATATTCCATGCCTTGCCTATTTCCCCAAGTAGGAGCTATACGAGCAGCGTTGATGATGCGCTCTATTTGATTATCGGAAGGTATTTCAGTGGTATAAAAGCGATGGCTTCTCCGATTTTTAATAACTTCGTAAAAATCCATAATTTATCTTACTTTTTTCTATATTTTGTCTAGTTTTATTAATTAAATTTTTGTTAGCTTTAATAATATATTGAACAAAATCCCATTAAATTCCCAAAAATCTTCAATATTATTGTAAAAATTTTAAATTTGAGACAAAGATTTATAAATGTGGTTTGGATAATATATTCTTATTAAAAGTCTAATAAAGTCTTCTTTTTCATACAAACTTTTATAATGTGAAGATATGACTATCTACAGCACTGTATTTGGGATATAAAATGAACAATAATTATCGTGATCTCATCAGAAATAAGAATATTGATTCTACTCAAGATAATTTGTTAACCAGCGAGTGTTGTGAAAATCCGTGTATTGAAGAGAGAGATGGAAATAAAGTTTGCCTCAATTGTGGATTAATTGTAGCCCGAACTTATGTTGGAAATGAACGTCGCGCATATACAGTGGAAGAAATCCAAAATAGACGCCGAACTGAACCAAGATGGAGAGATTTTGGACCCAGAACAATGTTACCCGCGACAAAGACTGACTCTAAGGGAAAATCTATCGGGCCTAAGGAGCAAGCGCTATTCTCTCGCTTATCAAAGATTCAGAACTCATTAATCTCCAGTATTGAAAGAAATTTCTGGGAAGCAAAACCGAAACTGAAAATGCTGACTTCCAAATTGAACATACCTGAATATATTTCCGAGACGGCATGGAAAATTTATAGTATTGTAGCCAAGAAAAAGTTAACCATGGGACGATCTATCAATGGATTTATTGCTGGTTCTCTCTATGCAGCGATTCGGGTTCATGATTTTCCAAGATTATTAGATGAGGTATGCGAAGCTTCACTTACTCCAAGGCGTACGGTACACCGAAGTTTGGCAATGATTATTCGAGAAGTACTGCCTCAATTAGGATTACGTTATCAACCCATTACTGCTGAAAGTTTAGTATTCCGTTTTGGGAATGAACTTGATCTCCCCATGCACATCCAGAAATGTGCGATCGATATGTTAAGAGACGCTTCAGAAAATGGACTTAAGCGTACGGGCAAAGACCCAAAAGGTTTAGCGGCCGCATGTATCTATATCGCTGCAAAAGATAATAGTGCGCGGAAGACCCAAAGTTTAGTGGCGGATGTGGCAAAGATCACGGAGGTAACACTTCGCTCTCGAGCGAAACAAATTAAAAATTGTCTCCTAAAGATATAATCTATTATTTTTTCTACTTTTTAATTAAAATTTAATCAAAGTGAGTAAGTCTAAACTACAGGAATTTGAAGTAATAAAACCGATTACTGCTTATGGTTGAAGTTCTGTAAAAAAGAATCGTAATGAATTATGATATTTTTCTTCAACTTTAAGC
>JAEOTW010000263.1 GCA_016839655.1 Promethearchaeota archaeon
CTTTAGTCCGAACATCTAATAAAATACTCCCATTATTCGTGATATTAGTGAAATCATGCCAATGAATAATTGGCATATCATTTCTGAGATAATTAGATGCAACAAAACCTGCCATATTTACAGGATCCTTAGCAGAACCATAAGGTGGAGCATAGCTTAACTCTAGTTCTTCTAAATCAAATACAGTTCCGTTGAATTTTATTACTGTTGAGATCACGTCAATTCTTTTCTCTGTACCTGGACCACCAACTGCTTGTACTCCAAGAATTTTACCCGATGGAACCTCAAATATTAATTTTAATGTTATCGGAATTGCCCCAGGATAATAACCTGCATGATTATTTGGATGGATATAGATTTTGTTATAGTCCATATCAAGATTTTTCAGTTGTTTTTCAGTTAGACCTACTGAAGCAACTGTTAGATCAAAAACTTTAACAACAGATGCCCCTAGAACCCCCTTATATTCTGAAGATTTTCCCGCAATGTTATCTGCTGCTATTCTTCCTTGTTTGTTTGCAGGTCCGGCCAACGCAATTGATATTGGTTTTTTAGTTTGAAAATGTTCCAATTGAACAATATCACCCACAGCATATATACTCGGATTCGATGTTTGCATTTTCTTATTTACTATAACATATCCTCTATCATTAACATCTAATTTAGCCTCTTTAGCTAGTTTACTTTCTGGTCTGATTCCAATAGATAATATAATTAAATCTGTGTCTATTATCCTGCCACTTCTAGTCTTTACAAAAGGGTTATCATTATCATCCATACCAAAAGAATCAACAGGATCTTCTAAAACTAGGCAAATCCCATTTAATATTAGCTCTTGATGGATAAATTGTGCAATTTCCTTATCAATAGGGGGCATGACTTGATCTAACATTTCAATTATCTTGACTTTCACTCCTATATGGGCTAAATTTTCTGCCATTTCTAGCCCAATAAAGCCTCCCCCAACAACCACTGCCTTTTTAATATGAGATTTTTCTACATAATCACGAATTTTTATAGCATCTGGAATTGTCCATACTGTAAAATATGGGACCTTTTCAAGACCAATAAATGTAGGGACAATTGGTTTTGAACCGGTTGCTAGGACTAAACAATCATATTCAAGCGTATAATCATTAAAATGTTTTAAATTCTTTACTATAACTTTTTTCTCGTCCTTATTTATAGAAATTACTTCGTTATTAACTCGTACATCAATATTAAATCTTTCAAGGAACGTTTCAGGAGTTACTAATTCTAAAGATTCACGATCCTTTATTATATTACCAACATAGTAGGGTAACCCACAATTAGCAAAAGAAACGTATGGACCTCGATCAAGCATAATAATTTCAACGTCCTCCCTTAATCTTCTCAATCTAGCCGCAGTTGAAGCCCCTCCCGCTACTCCACCAACAATTAATACTCTTTTCAAAACAATTACCTATTTTATTATTAAATATTGCATATCTTAACCTTTTTTAGAAAGGAATTAATATAAATTTGGTCATTATAAGTTAGTAAGATTACTAAATAATCAAATATTAATATTAGCGATATCAAAATGGATGTTAATAAATTATTAACACAAATAAATTCATGTATAGACTGTAAAGATTGTATGGAAGTATGTGATACTTACATGGTTACTTCCGATGAGCTAAAATCCCCTAATGGAAGATTAAGAATAGCTGAAAAAGTTTTTTCCGATAAAGAAATTACTGAAAATGAAGTTACCGGGCTCTACACTTGTACTTTATGTGGATTATGTGATTTAACCTGTCAACAAAATATTGAAATATCAGAAATTATTCATTCTTCAAAAATTAACCTTGTAGAAAAAGAACAAGGACCTTTAGAAATACATCATAAAATAATAAACGGAATTATTAAAAAAGACAACTCTGTTGGGGGAAACCCGGATGAGAGATTAAATTGGTTGCCCGAAAAATATAAACAAAAAGAAGAATTTGAAAAGAAAGATTCAGATACTTTATTATTTTTAGGATGTATGTCATCATTTCGAGTAACAGAAAGTGCGCTTGCTCCTTACGAAATTTTAAAACTTGCTGGTTTTGATTTTAAAATTTTGAAAGAAGAGCCTTGTTGCGGAGAATATGTATATTCTGCAGGGGATCTTAAACTTGCTAAGAAAATTTTTAGTGAGAATATTGAAATTTTTAAAAAAATAGGTGTAAAAACTCTAATTGTTACATGTGGAGGCTGTTTATATGCGTTTGATAAAGTATATAGGAAATATTTTGGAGATTTCAATCTAAATGTCAGACATATAATTGAGGTTATTTATGAGTTAGAAAAAAATAATAAAATCAACTTAAAACCATTAAACAAATCAATTACTTATCATGATCCCTGCCGAGTGGGAAGAAAATACAAAAATGGTCCTCTTTATTCTGAACCTCGAGAGCTATTAAAAAAATGTGGTTTAGATATAAAAGATTTAACTGTTAACCCTGAAGAAACGCCTTGTTGTGGTGCCGGTTCTGGAATCAGAGGAGTGGATAGTAGTATTTGTATAAAAATTGGTAAACAATTATTTAATAGTATAAGCACTAAAGATATTGCCAGTTCTTGTCCTTTATGTGTATTTAATTTTAGATATGTGAATTATAAGAATCAAATGGATAAAGAGAGTAAATATATAACTGGTTATATTTTAGAATCAATGAAAAAATAAAAAAAAATTAACCTCTATAATCTAAAATTATAATTGCATCCACAAAAAGTTCGTAATTTTCATCTTCATCGAAATCATGTATAATTACTTTTTCTACTTCGTCTAATTCTCCTTTGATTTCATTCAATTCTGATTGATGTAATATTTTTACGTCAGATTGCTTTAATTTTTTTGCCAGTTCTACAGTACCTGGAATCTCTTTTGCAGAAGTCACTAGTATTACTCTGCCTGTATATTCTGTTAATTTCAGAGCTAAATCTAACGATTCATCACCAGTATCGACAATCAATGTTCTCTTCTCTCTTAATTCCTCAAGATCAGGAACCTCCAGATATACTCCTTTTCCCTTAAAATCGTCAACCCCTAAAATTACTCGTACATCTAACTGACATGAAGTAACTACCTCTACTTCTGGTTTTGTGCCCTCCCGGTAATTATTAATTGCAGCTTTTAAAGCATCTGCGGCTAGATTTGAACAATGCATTTTGATAGGAGGTAAACCATCTAATTCCTCTGCAACATCACTTCGAGTAATATCATATGCATCATCCAGTGTCATTCCCTTTGCCATTTCAGTTACCATGGATGAGGTCGATACTGCAGATCCACATCCAAAAGTTTTGAATTTAATATCATCAATAACTTCTTCTCCTTTATCATTTTTCCCTACTTTAATGAAAATTTCCATTAAATCTCCACATACGGGGTTTCCAACTTTTCCATATCCATCAGGATTCTCAATTGATCCTACATTTCGTGGATTGCGAAAATGGTCCATAACTTTATCGGTATATTTATGTACACTCATTTAATTTTCCTCCTTTTGTAATTTTTTTAATAAATCTGGAGGTGTAAGTGGTGATAAAATTCTTAATCTTCTTACTACTCCAGGTAAAACTTCAATAATTCTATTAATATCATTTTCTGTAGTAAATCTTCCTAATGTTAATAATAAACTCCCATGTGCTTCTTCATGTAAAAGACCACATGAGATAAGCGTATGGGATGGTTCTAAAGTCTTTGAAGAACAGGCAGAACCTGTTGCTACTTCCACTTTTTCATCTTTTAAAGATAGAAGTAAAGATTCACCTTCAATATAATCAAACCTGAAATTAGCATTATTTGGTGTTCTTTTATCAGGATGACCATTTAAATAAGATTTAGGTATCTTTAATACTTCAGTAATTAATTTATCCCGCAAAATTTTTAACCTAGTAGCTTCTTCATTTATTTCTGCTTTCATTATTTCAGCTGCTTTTGCAAATCCTATTATTCCGGGCATATTTTCAGATCCAGATCTCATCCCTTTCTCCTGACCTCCTCCAATTAGAACAGGATTTACTCTTATTCCTTTCTTAAGATATAAAGCACCCACTCCTCTTGGACCATAAATATCATTAGATGATAGAGTCAATAAATCAAATGGAACCTTTTGCACATCTATAGGAATAGCACTTTCACTTGCTACCGCATCAGAATGAAACCAAATGTTTTTTTTTTGTACAATTTCTACAATTTCTTCTACAGGTTGAATTGAACCTATTTCATTACTAGCGGTAGAAATTGAGATCAAGATAGTTTCATCATTAATTAGTCGTTCTAATTTTCCAAGGTTAATGACACCAAATCTATCAACAGGAACTCTACTCACTCTAAATCCTTGTCTCTCTAAATATTTCCCTATATTTAAAATGGAAATATGTTCAATTTCTGAAATAATGATATGATTTCCTTTTCTCTTATTCCGAAGAACCCCGCCAATTATTCCTAGATTATTTGATTCGGTAGCCCCAGAAGTAAAAATGATATTTTCTGGACTTGGAGCATTGATGAACTCAGCAATTTTATTACGAGCTTCTTCTAAAGAATTAGTAGCATTATATCCAAAATTATGTAATGATGATGGATTTCCAAATTTGGTAGTGAAGTATGGTTTCATAACCTCAAATACTCGAGGATCCACTGGTTTTGCTGCTTGGTAATCTAAATATACGCTCATTATGTTTCACTCTTATTTATTTCATTTTCTTAAAGACAAAAATTAAATCTTCGCCATCTTTATTAAATTCTACGACTTTTGTATCGGTTCTTTTAGCCCATCTTTTAAGATCTTCTTCTGCTGCGGGATCATCTGCAAGAACTTTAAAACACTGCCCTACATTTAAAGTTTCACTTAAATTTCTAACTTCGAATAGAGGTTCTGGACAATATAATCCGCGGGTATCTAATTCACTTTCAATTTTTAATTCATCACTTTGTTCTTCATTCACTTTTAAGACCTCCTTAGAAGGATTCTCATATAACTTTTTCCTTGAGATATAAACAATCCAAAAAGAGTATAAATCTTCGGATTATAATTTAATATACTTTAATACTAACTAAGAAAGATGTATAAAATGCATAAAAAAAGGAGTTTATAATTTATAAATTCTTTAAGGTTAGTTACTAAAAGAATTAAATAAAACAAAAAAAACTCAGAAATACAAAAAAAGTTCATTCAATTCCTGCAAGCTTTTTAATATGTTTTACTCCATCTACTGCGTCATCAGCAAAATCATCTGCTCCTAGTTTTTTTGCAAGCTCCATATTTAATGGGGCACCTCCAACAATTAATTTGACTTTATCACGAATTCCTGCCGCTAGTAAAGCTTCATGAACAACTTTTATATGTTCTACAGTCATAGTTAATAAAGTGCTTAGTGCGATTATTGTAGCTCCTGTTTCTTTTACTTTTTCTACGACTTTATTTTCATCAACATCCATGCCTAAATCATAGAGATCAAAACCAGAACTTAAAAGAAGAGAGCCTAATATATTTTTTCCAATATCATGGTTGTCTCCTTTAACAGTAGCTAGAATTATTCCTACTTTATCCTCCGATTTACCTGAAGCAGCTAAAACAGGTTTCAAAATATTAAAAGCTTCCTTCATTGTTTCTCCAGCTAAAACAAGCTCGGTTAAATAATATTCTTTTTCTTCATAACGACGTCCAACTTCATCCATCCCTTTTGTTAATGAATTTAAAACATCAAATGCATCCTTTCCTTCATCTAATGCTTCTTTGATCGCATCAGCAATATCATCTACTTCTAATTCAACTACTAATTCAGTTAATTTTTCGAAATCCACAAAAATCTCCTTTCTGTTTGTTATATAAATGATAATTAATACTAAGGTAAATTAAATTTCTCCTTTAAATCTTATTTTAATACAAAAATATAGTATCTAAAATTATAATTCTTCAAAAACTTAAAAAGAGAGAGAGGGAGATGAGAAAAAAACAAAATCTCAACATGTTTGTATAAGATTTTGTAAAATTTAGTTTAGTTACCATTTTAATTAGGAAATTCCACGAAAAAGGGAATCCCTTTTTTCCTTAGGGGATATTATTTGTATTTTCTCAATCTTCCCTCTATTGTATAATTAGGATACTTTAATATTTAAATTTAATTTAACTAAAGCTAAACTATCCAAAAATTAATCATTAAATATACATATTCAATCAATCTATGTTTTTTTTCTAAATTAGACTACTAAAGAAATATTAATTCTATAAGTAAATACCACTTTCTTATAAATTCATCATGTAGAATAGTGTAGTTTTCAGACTATTATTACAAATAATTAATTTGAACACTAAAAATTTAAATTAATAATAATTATTTACTTCGTGCCAGAAATAGATAATTCCTTAGATGATATTAAGAAAGAGAATTCAGTTAAAGGGGATAAACTTATCTCAAAAACCGAATTTTTGAAGGATATTAGTTCTAAATTTGCGATATTTTGTGAAGACCTATTTAAAGATTATGAAATTGGAGATTTCATTGTTCGAGCTGTTGATAATGTTTCTTTATCAATTAATAATGGGGAATTTTTAGTCATTAAAGGTCCTAGTGGTGCAGGAAAGACGACATTCTTAAATTTAATAGGAGGATTGGATTCACCTAATCGGGGAATATTATATTCTTATGGTGTAAAAATTTCAGATATGGAAGAAGAATCATTAACAATCTGGAGGCTTTTGAATACAGGATTTGTTTTTCAAAATTATAACCTTATTAGTACCCTCACTGCTGAGGAAAATGTTATGTTTCCAATGAATCTTTCAGGAGTAGCTTTTAAGGAACAGAGAAAACGCGCAGAAGAATTATTAAGAAAGATGGGCCTTCATGAAAGGAGAGAACACTTACCTTTTCAACTTTCTGCTGGAGAACAACAGAGAGTTGCTATAGCTAGAGCGCTAGCAAACAATCCTCCTATGATATTAGCTGATGAACCAACGGCTAATCTAGATAAAAAAACAAGTCAATTTATTCGAGATCTTTTTAAAGAGTTAAAAGATGATATTAGAACAATCATAATCGCTACACATGATGATTATTTAATAAATTTAGCTGATAGAATTCTTTCTTTTGATGATGGTAAAATTATAAATGAAGAAGTACTAAGAAAATTCGAATAGAAATTATAGAAAAGATGTCCTCATTAGATTTTGCGCTGAAAGACTTATATCGGAAAAAAAAGTCTAATTATCCATTTTTAGTTATCATAATTTTAATAGTCACAATTACAGAATTCTTGATTTATTTTACTTCATCACTAGGTTTAAATATTTTTATTCAACCTTCGTTTCTTAATATGTATTATTTTACAAGCGGAATTAGTCTAACTTATAAACAGTTTAATACATTAATTCAGATCTTATTGATAGTATTAACCATTGGTATAGTGGTTGGTGTAAGTACTACTTTAATTATTACCAAAAAAAAAGATATCGCTATAATGAAATCCTTAGGCACTCTCCCTAGAAAATTATATAGTTTTTATTTACTTGAAGTGTATATTTTGTTTTTTATTGGTTTTATATTAGGTCTAATTTTAGGACTGGTAATATTTGGAATATTTGCTTTAATTATGCTTTTTTTCAATTTTCCAATTATATTTCAATTTGATTTCTTCTATACTTCAATTATTTTTTTCTTTTGTATAATTGGTATTTTTTTTGTGAGTGGTTATGCAATAAGGAAAATAGGGAAACAAAAAATAATCCAAACTTTCTCTAAAGATATCCCTTACAACTACAATGCAGGAAAACCTTTAAAACTTATTCCTAAATGGTTAACTGCATTTGGATTTAATATTAAAATTGCTGTTGTTAACACCTTAAGAAAAAAAGGTGAATTTAAGAGATATTTAATTCTTTTTTCTATTATTGGAATGTTGATATTTACACTAGGGATAGGAACAATTGTAATCAATTTTTCCTCTCGGGAGTGGATAAATAAATCACAAAGTGAAAATATTGTGATTATAGGACATGAAGATGTTGTGTATAACTATTCCTTAATGTATAGCATGTTTTCTGATCCCTTTCTTTTAGTTGATGAGGAAAATATTAATTTTACAGATTCACAATACTTCTTTAACTTGAGTGAAGTACAAATCTTAGATAACGTTATCGAAATTGAAAAAATTGATGAAAGAATTATAAGTTTTTATGATGTAGAGGAACTTACTGGAACCTATATTGATGAAGATGGCAATTATATAACAGTAGGTCAAGTACCAGGTCGAGAAGGTAATATTCCAATAATTGGAGTGAACCCTGAAAATATTATTCAAAATTTTGAAATTGAGGGTAGATTTTTTACTGAAGAAGACGCTTTTGAAAATATGACTATTGCTGATGGATTGGCTCATAATATTTTTGATTTTCCATTACTTCAAAGATTAGAACTTACTGGGCTTGGTAAAGTATTCCATATAGCGGGAATTGTTATCGATAGTTTTTATTCTGGGTGGAGTGGGTATATAAGTATTAATGAATCAAGGAATTTATTAAACCTTATCAATGATGAGGTTAATTTAATTATGTTAAAGCTAAGTCCTGGAACGTACGATGGAATTAGTGAAACGCTTGAAAATGTGACTAACACTCTTGGAGAAAAATTTACCCATTTGAGATTAGATCAAGTATTCCAAGCAAATATAAATTTTGTGAGCTTTTTATCAATATATCCAATAATATTAATAATGGTAATATCTACTATAGCAATTTTATCATTGTATAATTATCAAAAATCAGGAATTTTAGAGAAAGCTCAAGATTTTCTTATTATGCGAGCTATTGGTTCAAAAACTAGATCACTGAAAAAAATACTTTTTATGGAATCAATTTTTGTCATATTTCCTTCTTTATTATTAAGTCTAGCAATTGGAATGATTGTAAATTCATTATTTCTATTTAAGCAAGTCTATTTACCTCCCTTATACATACCATTTATTTTTTTTGTAGTTTTATTTTTGATTTTTATGATTTTTAATTTCTTAAGTCTTATTCCAATAATCAAGAAAATCAATAAATTTTCTATAAAGGATTTTAGTCTGTACTAAACATTTTTATTTTATTAATAAGATAAGATGGATAGGGATTGATAAGATAAACTTTAATTTCTAAAATTTTATTAATCTAATATATAGGTGATTCTTTTTAATGTCTGAAGATGCGCTAAAAGCCCGGATCAATGATTTAAAGGTAGAACTTGAGAGAAAAGATATGGAGATCCATAATTTACTTGATAGAATTGAAGAACTTGAAGATAATATTATGAGATTAGAAGATCTTATTCCAGAAGAAGATACAAAAAAAAAAAGCAGGAAACAACAAGCAGTAGATTCAAAATTAGCTATTGAACTCGATGAAAAAGATAGACAGATTAGAGAATTAAAGAATAGTATGGGATTTTTAAGAAAAGAGAAAGTACAACTTCAACAAGAATTTAATTTACTTAAATCTGAACTGAGCGAATCTTCAGTTATTAGAGTTGAAGATCTAAGGAGTGCTCCCCCTCTTAACATGTTAGTAAAAGAACTCCAAGACAAAGTTAACAATTATCGCTCAATAATTAATAAATTAAGATCCCAGAATGTTGGAAACGAAGATTTAAGCAAACAATTAAATCAAAGAGAAGAAGAGATTGAAATTTTAAAATCAGAAAATTTTGATTTACAACAAAAATTAATGGAATTTGATACTAATTCAAGTAAAAAGGGCTCAAATACAATAAAAAAAGAGTTAATAGAAGATCTCCAAGATCAATTAACTAAATCAAAAAAACAAATAACAGATTTAAAGCTAAAAATTGCAAAATCAGATAAAAAAAGTAAAAAATTTGAAAAAGATATTACAAAAGTAAAGGAGTTTAAAAAGGAGATCAATGAGCAAAAAGATCTAGTTAAAGAAAGGGAAAATAAAATTAAAGATTTGAAGAAACAAATTATTTCACTTCAAAAAGCAGAAATCGCTGCGAATTTTGAACAAGATGACATTGCTTCAAATGAAATGATGAAAACTTTACAAGATGATCTCCAAAGTAAACTTAATAAAGCAAAACACCAAATCGTATCTTTAAAATTTGAACTTAAGGAAACTCAAGAAGAAAAACCTATTGAACCTATGCAACCTCAAGGCGAGTTAGAAGGAAAAATAAAAATGCAAAGAGAAATGGCAATCTTCCTTCAAAAACAACTAAAAACAAAGGAAGAAGAAATTGAAACAATCAAGAATGAGGCAGTACAAATAAAGGGAAAATATAGACAACTAGAGAATCAATTGAGGTTAAAAGAGGAAAAGCTTAATGATTTACAACGGCAATTGGATAGTTTAAATATTCAAACTCAAGTGCAACATGTAAGAGAAGATCCTAAATTAGATTTAAGAGTCAGAGAGCTTAAAAATAGACTCGAAAATTTAGAAAAATTGAATACCGAGCAAAAATTAGAGATTGCTCAGTTAAGAAAAAGAACATAGACTTATTATAATGGAACTGATTATATTAGGGAGTGCAGCTGCAACTCCCCTTAAAGAAAGAAACCTACCCTCTGTAGCATTAAAATACAAAAATCAAGTTCTTTTATTTGACTGTGGAGAAGATTTCCAGCGAAAGTTTGCTGAAGCTGGTTTAAAGTTTAACAAACCGACGAAGATATTTATTACTCACTTTCATGGTGATCATATCTTAGGGTTACCTCCCTTCCTTTTTCGTTTAAGTTTAAATGGTAGGACTGCACCTATGATATTATTTGGTCCTCGAAATCTTTTTCTTTATTTATATATCCATAGAAAAATACTCGGATTAAAAGCACAATATCCTATTAAAATTGTAGAAATTGATTATCAAAATCAGAAATTGATAGAGTTTGAGGGATTAGAATCTGAAACACCAAAGAGAACACTCAATATTGAGGGTAGTATAATATTTGACTCAAAATATTTTTCTATAAAATATGCTGTTGTTGATCATTCTATCATTACTTTCGCATATGCTTTTATTGAAAAACCAAGATTTGGTAAATTTGTGCCTGAACGTGCTAGAAGTCTAGGCATCCCTGAAAGTAACCTATGGAAAAGATTGCAAGAAGGACAAATAATTGAATTCAATGGAAAAATGATTGATCCGGTTAAAGAAGGAATTGTTGGTCCTCAGAAACCAGGTAGAAAAATAACTTATTCTGGAGATTTGAAACCTTGTGATTCTTTAATAGAGTTAGGTAAGAATTCAGATATTTTAATTCATGAAGCAACATTTGCTAAAGCTTTAGCAGAAATAGCTAACGAGAAAAAACATTCTACATCAGTGGATGCTGCTAATGATGCAAAAAAAATGAATGCTAAAAAACTTATTTTAACTCATATCTCTGCTAGATACCAACATGATGCATTAGTATTATTGGAAGAAGCTAAAGAAATTTTTCCTAATACCATTTTGGCAGAAGATTTACTAAAAGTTGTACTTAATTGAAGTTAATTATGTGATTAGACTTTTAAAAAGAAGATTATAAAAAATTTAGATTTATTTTAAATTCCACCTGCTATGTGTGGAAGTATTATGATCTCGTCTTCTTTGCCTATTTTCGTTTCTGGAGTTGCCTTTTTCCCATTTACAAGAATTCCAAAATATTTATCTTCTAAGTTGAGTTCTTTCAATAGATCGGCAACTGTCATGGCTCTTTCTGGTTTATAGGTTTCGAACAATCCAGTGTCTAACAATTCACTAATCTGCTTCACTTTGTAAAAAACACCTATTCAATATTTTTAATTACTTATTATATGTTTGTAATAATATTTAATATTATTTCTTTAGTTTTATTCGTTTCAGAATGCTGTGAATTCCTAGATTTGAAATACTTAATTAAACTTATTTCAACTATACAGTAATTCTATTAATATATCTTTGAAATCATCACGTTTTTTTAACTGAAATTAAAATCCAATTTTTTTTATTTTTACTTTAATTTCTATATATAGGCTTTACTTTTTTGAGGAGATAATAAAATTATTGAAGAAGAAGAATTCATAGAATATACTGAATTTTTAGAAAAACTTAGAAAATATGAATCTAAAATAAAACAAATAAAAGATCCAATAGAAAAAAAAATAAAAATACAAGAAATGATTTCAGAATCAATCAATTTCTCTAATGAGATTGCTCAAACTGGAGAATTTTTTGAAGCTGGGGAACTTCTATTTTCTGTTGCTGAAATGATGGAAATCATCGAGTTTTCTGAAGCACTTAAATTATACAATAAAATTATTGAATTCTACAAAAAACAAATTGTTGATTATAAACTTCAAGCGAAATTACATGAAATTGCTGAGCTATACTTAAGAATAGCAGAAATTTATCGAGAGAAATTAAGAGATTATCAATCAGAGAAAAAAAATATTAAAAACAGTATAAAATTTTTGAAGCAAGAAAGTGATCTTTTAAAAGAATTTAATGAAACTAGAAAAATCGCCCAAAACTACCAAAATATAGCAGATTTATATATAAAATTCTCTGATTTCAATAATGCGATAAAGTTTTATGAAAAAGTTATTAATATTTCTAAAAATCATAATTTTTTTGACATGTTATCCTTCTCTTATCAGCAAATAGGTTTATGTTATGAAGAGATCGATGATTACAATAAATCGCAATATATCATTTTAGATGGTGTAGAATTTTTCTCTATTTTAACCACAAAATTTGAAGAGAAAAATGATAATTTAACTTTAGCTCAAATTTATCAGATTCTAAAAAATTTATATAAAATTTTGGATAAACAAGATCAATACTCAATATTCTCTAAAAAAGAAGCAGGAGCATATATAGACTTAGCAGAAACCCTAGAAAAGTCACCAGAAAATTATTATAAAATCGCACGATATTATAGAGGTGCTGGATTATGTTATCAAGAAATTCAAAATAATTTAATTGAATGTGCATCCTGTTTCGTGTTAGCTGGTAATTTTTCAAAGAAAATTGAAGATTTTAACCAAGCGGCTACAAATTTTTTTGACGGAGCAAACATATTTAAAGAAATGAATAATTTTGAGATGGCTTACAAACATTTTGTAGAAGCAGGTGATAATTATTGGAAGGTTGGAAGCTATAATGAATCTACTGAAAGTTATTTAAATGCCTATGATGCAGCAGTTGAAGGGAATTTAGAATTCAATAGATTTGGTATTTTTAATCAAATTATTAGAGGATTAAATAAAATAGTTGAAGACGGATTAAAAAATAAACAATTCTTTACAGCAGCTACCTTAATTTTAGAAAGTATAAAGTTTTATGAACAGCTCGATACTGCCAAAGATTTCCTCCTTAGAGAAATGGTTAACAATTTATATCGTTATTATTATCGAGCAGCTAACTTAAAAAAGATTGGTTATTCTCACATCGTTCTCAGCTATGTTTTGGCCTCAATTTCATGTATTTTGATTGGAAAATTAGATAAGGCCTGGAAAGTTATATCTGAAATAGAATCTGAAGAACTAACAGTAAAAAAATATAAAGAAATAATAAAAATAATGATTGAATGGGTTTCTAAAGGAAGGAATGTAGAATTAAATAATTTCCCTTTTGATTTAAAGAGAATAATTGAATCTTCGGAAGAAATTATGTTCCTTTTAAAACTTTTTAAGGGATTTACTTTAAAATAATTATAGCTTACTTTTACTTTCTTGTAGAATGGTATTAGAACTTGATAAAAACTTAAATATATTAAATTAAATCTTTATGATAATATCAAAAAGAGATTTCTGAAATATCTAAAATAACAAAATTTAGTCAAAAATTAGATAATTTCAGTAATCGAATTTTA
>JAEOTW010000264.1 GCA_016839655.1 Promethearchaeota archaeon
AGGGTTTATTTATATATTTATAATAAACTAATTCTTTTCCTCTCAAATAAGACATTATAATTATATGTCTATTATATCCTATAGGTTTGGGAGTATTCAATCTAAGAGGATTAATCCTTTCAAGAGCTTCATATTCTTTTTTTGCTGCAAGTCTATTTACATAAAGCCAAGAGAGGTGACCTCTTTCTCCAATAATATCTCTAAGTTTTTTTATACTTTTAAAGCTTGTTCTCCCCATTCGATAAAATTTAGCTGCAAAAATGTTTTCGTTGTCATCCATACAACTATATACATCTGATTCTTTACCTTTTCCTATAATAGGGCCCAATTGGCTGATTATATTTTTTTCAACTAAAGTATGCAGTGCAAGTAAATCATAGGCCTTAGAATTAAGTGTGTAAGCAATTTCATGTTTGGAAGCATCTCTAATAATTAAATCAAGTTTATGAACTTTTTTTAATCTGAATAGTGTCTCTTCCATCTTATAGCGAGAATAGAATTTAATATTGTTTACCGTAACATACTCTGATCTCTTCATCCCAATTTCAATAGCCATAAGTATTCTAAGATCTTCTTTTTCAAGTTTAGTAAGTAGGTTTGCTACGTGCACATTTATATCAGCTAAAATATGAATTTTCGATAGGTTTTGAAAAAGGATATTAATTTATATATATTTGGAATTTCAAAAATCAGTAGAGCTGTCAAATTCAGAAACAAGAAGATGAAAATATCTCTGGGTAATATGAAATAAGTAGTGGGTGTTGATCCTTCCTGAAACAAAAACAAAAATATTCCTTGATTTAGATAAATAACCATTCCTATTGAAATAATTAAACTATTTAATGAAAATATAATGACTTGGTTTTCATTTTCAATAATACCAATCAAAATGTTGATCGCAAAGAAGAGTAGGGTAATTAAAGTAATTAATTTTGAAAGATTTATCCATGTGGCATAATTTATACTACTCACTTCATAACTTCCCAAAAATCTTGACCAAAAAAAAGATGTGCTTAAATTTAGATATGATAAGATTGGCAGAAATACAGCGATTATAATGGAAATACTATAAATTCTTATAGTCGTAAACCTACTAAACTTCAGTTTCATTCTTTTTCCTGAATTCATAGATTCTAAGAAGGAATCAAGTTTATTTTGAACTTGCAGTGGAAAATTCTTCTTGGACATTATTAACTGAATATTCAACTCTGGATAATTAGAAACTAGTAGTTTTAGCTGATTATAAGCTTGTCTAAATTTCTTTTTTTTGCTCTTCGGACCATTCCAAAGATATAATATAACATTTTCCTCATCTAAAATGGCACATATATCTTGAGATAGTAGACGTTGCTCTTCCTCGATCCAATGAGATTTGGATTCATCAAATATGAAAGTTCTTAGCATCAATTATCTACTTAACTTAACTAAATTTAGCTTTTATTTTTTTCTAAAAACATAGAATAAGTAATAGAAAAATTAAAAAAAACAAAATAATTAGCCAATCCTTTAAATTGTAAATAGTTACTGGTTTTCTATTCTTACTTTAATATCATTCCACATATTAGTAATGTAATCTTCATATATCTTAACAGTGGCACCTTCAATGGATTTAAATCTTTTTTGCATTTTCAAATACTCGTTTATTGGCTTTCGTTTAGAGGGATCTAAACATCTATTGCTAGGTCTTGATAATTCAAATTTACCATCAACAACTTCGTAAAGAGGCCAAAACCCTGTTTCATTTGCTAATCTACCAATCAACATCGTATCTTTTGGATCATATCCCCATCCAGGAGGACAGGGTGATAATATATGGAAATATTTTGGTCCAACTATATCCTTAGCTCTTTTAAATTTTTCATATAAATCAAGAGGGTAAGCAGCATTAGCAGTAGCCACATATGGAATACCATGAGCTTCTAATATTTTTGGCATATTTTTTTTTCTAACTTTCTTTCCTTCTGGAGTAGTTGTAGTCCGAACACCGAGTGGAGTTGAGCCACTTCTCTGAACACCAGTATTCATATATGCTTCATTATCATAGCATGCATAAATAAAATTAGTTCCTCTTTCTACAGCCCCACTTAAAGCTTGTATTCCAATATCTGTTGTTCCACCATCTCCAGCAAAAGCAAGGACTGTAATTTCATCTGCCAATCCTTTATCCTCTAAAGATGCTAAGATCCCAGATGCTGAGGCTCCAGTAGTGGCAAAAGGTGTATGATAAACAGAAATTTTTGTTGAACAAAATCCTTGCATTCCATGCAATACAGTTAAACATGATGCTGGTACGGTTGTTATTGTCTTAGCTCCTAACGCTTTAAGAGCCATTCTATAAATCAATGCCATTCCACATCCTGCACATGCACGAGTCCCAGGATATATAAATTCCTCGTCAGGAAGATCCATAACATTTACCATTTTTAATTTCCCCCACTTTTAAAATATGTTGATTCATCATAATCTTTCAATTCTTCTAATCTTAGACCTAAGAAATCAGTTTTATTGGTTAATATTCCTTTATTAAATTCGTCTAAAGCTTTATGAACACCTTTGATAATATGTTCATTTTTTACATCTCTACCACCTAATCCTACAATAAAACCCTTAATGTTTGGCCTGTTTTTTAATCCATAAAGTGCAGCTTTTAATTCATAAGATAACACACCCTCGTATCCATACCCAATATCTCTGTCGAAAACAATAATATTCTCTTTATCTTTGAAGAATTCTTTCATTTCTTCATATGGATAAGGTCTAAATAATTTAAGACTTAAGATACCGATCTTTAAACCTTCCGCTCTTAGTTTTTTAATTGCAACTCTAGCTTGAGACGCAACTGATCCCATAGCAAAAATAATAGTATCTGCATCTTCAGTTTGGATTGCTTTATATATCCCATTTCCATAAGATCTTCCAAATTTAGTAGCAAACTCATCATGAACCTCCTTTATTATGTCAATTGAATTTTCCAATGATCTTTGTAGTGCATATCGATACTCATAATAACCAGGAGCAGTTCCTTCAGCACGTTTAACTATATGAGGCGTTGTTACGGGATCTATACCTTTCACTTGAGAAATATCAGATAAATTAATATGGTGATTTATAGGAGGTAGAAAATTGTCGATACTACCTTGGTTTTCCAATTTAACTGGCATCATAGTATGACTAAGGATATATCCATCATAAGCTACTATCACAGGCAGAAAAACTCGTGGATCTTCAGCAATTTTAAATGCTTGAAGATTTGTATCATAGATCTCCTGATTATTTTCACACATAAACTGTATCCAACCAACATCTCTTATTGTAATGAAGTCAGAATGATCTGTCCAAACTGACCATGGCGCTCCCAGAGATCTTGTTGCGAGATTAATGAGGATGGGTAATCTATTTCCTGCAGCCCAAGGAAGTAGTTCATACATTAATTCTAAACCATGTGCAGATGTTGCAGTAGCAACTCTTGATCCTGTTGCAGAAGCAGCACAACATACCGCTAAAGCTGAATGCTCGGATTCAACTTTGACAAACCTCGCTTTTAATTTTCCTTCAGCTATAAATTCAGCGATTTTTTCAACTACAGGACTTTGTGGAGTGATTGGATAAGCTGATATGACACCTACTTTTGCTTGTCTAAAAGCATGTGCTGCAGCATGATTTCCAGTTAAAATCATGACATTTTTACTCGTTTTTACTTTTTCCAATTCAGTTTCAGTCATTCAGCTTTCACCTCCTCCATTTTTATCGCTTTCACTGGACACTCTTCCATACAAATTCCACATCCTTTACAATGCACCAAATCGATCTTAGGAGGAATAGTTCTCGTTACTACTGCTTCAGGACAATAGAGCCAGCAATTAAAACAGCTAGGCTTTCCAGATTTAACTGGTATGCATTTATTTAAATCAATTATTGGTTTTTTTGAACTCCACGTTCCAGTTTTACCTGCTTCACCGATTACCGGTTTTTGAACGGATCCTAATATTTTTTGATAATCTTTTTTTGAGTCAGTCATCTATACATCAAAAGTAGTTATAAATCAGATTCTGTATGGAATCAAACGTAGGTAAGTTTTTAATTCTTATCATTTATAAAAATAAAAGAATACAGCAGATTTAACTTAGTTTAGTAAACATCGCCTTATCATTATCGTGATAATTAAAGAATATCAAGTATATGGTAATATTTGCTTTTTAAATTAAAATTAAATACTTAATATTTTATTAAACCTATAGGAAAAAGTTACCAAGTTAGATTAGTATAGTATATCTTCATGTAGATCTTTTTTATAAGAATTAAAAAAAATAGCAGGTTAGGGTTAAAATTGGAATTTTCTGAAGATAAGTTTTTATTAATAATTGATAACATTAATGAAGGTTATTTTGAAGTTGATTTAAATGGTAAATTTACTTTTTTTAATAATTCCTTATGTAATCTCACAGGTTATTCAAAAGAAGAATTAATTGGATTATCTTATGTACATATCACTGATGATGAAAACAGTAAGAAAGTGTTTGAAGGTTTTAATTTCGTTTATAAAACTGGTGTACCATTAATTGATTTTGAATATCAATTTATGAATAAAAATGGGGAGAACGTTATCGGGGAAACCTCTGTTTATTTAAAATTTGATTCGAAAGGTAATATAATTGGATTTTATGGATTATTTCATGATGTTACTAAGAAAAAGGAAGAACAAGAACGATTTAAAAAGGAAGCAGAGAAATTGATTAGTTTAAGAACAAGAGAATTAAGAGAATCAGAAGAAAAGTTTCATGAGCTTTTCAATAAAGCTCCTTATCCTATAGGTTTATTTGATTTAGAAGGTAATTTGATAGATTGTAATAAAGCTTCAAGTATTTTATTATCAACTCATACTTTAGAAGATTATATTGGTAAAAATTATAAAGAATTCTGGTCTTACAATGAGAAGGAAAAACCTTTAATTCCTTTATTTAACAATGTCTTTACCGAAATTATTAATACTGGAAAGAGCATAACTTTTGAATTCCTAATCCATCGTACAATAGGTCCAGTAATATGGATTTCTGCTACTGCATCAAAGATAAGAATAGGAATGAATGAATTCATTCAAATTATACTACTGGATATTTCAGCGCAAAAAGAAGCTCAGCAGAAATTAAAAAAATCTGAAGAAGAGTATAGGAATTTGGTAGAAAATGCTCACGAAGGCGTTTGGGTAGTGGATGAAAATGATATTACCATCTTTGTAAATCCAAAATTATGCGAAATGCTAGGATATACTAAAGATGAGATAATGGGAAAAAGTCTACATTTGTTTCTAGGTGATTCGATGATTGAATTAATTAAAAACTATAGAGAACGAAGGGAGAAGGGTCTGAAAGATACTTATGAACTTGAATTTGTAAAAAAAGATGGAACTTCATTAATTTCGAGCATAAATGCTGCTCCAATTTTTAATGAAACTGGAGAATTTAAGGGTTCATTTGCTTTTATTAATGATATTACCAATCGAAAAATTGCAGAACAGAAACTAAAAGAATCAGAAGAAAAATATCGAATCATCTCAGAAAATGCCAATGATTTAATTACGATAGCAGATACTAAGATGAAATTAGAATATATAAATGAACAAGTTCATAAAAGAGTAATGGGATATACAGAAGATGATCTTATAGGTGTAAATGGACTAGATTTGATTCACCCGGATGATAGAGAAATAGTTTTACAAGAATTTTTAAAATCTTTCAAAAGTGGGGGTGGATTTGTCGAAGCAAGAATAAAACACAAAGGGGGGCATTATATTTGGACAGAAACTAGTGGATCAACAATTAAAGATAAAAATGGAGAGTTAAAAATTCTTTTAATTACACGAATAATTGATGAGCGAAAAAAAACCGAACAAAAGTTGAAGGAATCAGAGGAAAAATATCGGAATATGATAAATCATTTAGATTTAGGATTTTATCAACTAACCTGGGACGGATTATTGGTAAACAATAATCCCAGATTTTGTGAGATAATTGGATATGATCCATCTGAAAATTTAATAAATAA
>JAEOTW010000265.1 GCA_016839655.1 Promethearchaeota archaeon
ACTCTATCACCATTTCCTGGGATTACTAGCTGAGGCTCATTAGTTTTGAGACTTTTAATTACTCCCTCATGACAGGTACCTCCTCTCCCTGCTGATGTGAAATTTAGCACGCCACCCTTAATATAAAGATAAGACTGGATTAATCTCATAGCTTGTGCAGGATTACAATAGATTTGAACAATATCAGGCTCTATTTTAGTTCTTGTTAAAGGTGAAATAGCCACACCTAGAAATTCTTCTTCCAAATAATAAATCTTTTCTTGCCATTTTCTTGCGGTTTCAAGATCTTTAGCATAAAGTCCAACACTAAATTGATTTGAAAAATTAGCCACTTCTTCTGTCATTGGATCCCAACCATAAATAAACCTTGCTAATTTGCATATGCAATCCTCTTCCGTTATGTACATAGTCCATCCATAGCTTCGGACCATTTTAAATGCTTGACATAAGAAAATTTGAACTTTTAAATCAGTTTTTGGCCTTTTATGATTAGGAGGAATATCTGATTCATCTTTAATGAATTTAATCGCTATTGGAAATGTTAGAGGTCTTAGAAATTCTTCTATTTTTTTTCCATATTCTTGATATTTTACTAGTGATTCACTCATTTTTCTAATTTCCTAATTATATTTGGGAATTTATTTCAATAATACTCGAATAATGAAATATTTTTCTAATTGAAACTTTGATTAAACCTAAAAAATTTTTTATACCAAAATCTTAAATAAAATTGATATGAAATTATTTGATTCTGAAAAGATAGATTCCGAAGAAATGACAATCTTAGACAATAACTCGGAATGGCTTGGAATACCGAAAAGTCATTTAATGGAATGTGCGGGTTATTCTTTTGCAAAGAAAATTATCAATCGTGGGTATTTGGGGACAATCAATAAAGCACTTATTTTTTGTGGAACAGGGAACAATGGAGGTGATGGATTCGTTGTTGCTAGACACTTAAGCTCTTATGGTGTAAAAGTTTTGGTTATTTTAGTTGGTGATCCAGTTAAAATACGTACTAAGGAGGCTAAATTAAACTGGGATATAATTCATAATAACCTCACTTATTCTATTGAAGTAGAAATTGTAAAAGATTCTACAGATTTAATAAATATAGGTAATCGTATTAAAAGAGATAAGGGGTATTCTGTAGTTGTAGATGGTTTATTAGGTACCGGAATAGAAGGAAAAATCAGAGAACCTATTGCTTCTGCTATCGATTTAATAAATGATATTAAAAAAGCTGATGATGAAAAGGTTACCGTAGTATCTATAGATGTGCCATCAGGATTAAATCCCAATACTGGTGATGTTGTTGATAAGGCAGTTATCGCAGATTTGGTAATTACTTTTCATAAAAAGAAACTAGGTTTGTCTTGTAGTAATGCACATATAAAAGAAGTGTTGGATAGATCTATTGGTATACCTCCTGAAGCAAGCCTTTTTGTTGGAAGAGGTGATTTATTATCAACACTAAAAAAAAGGAAATTAGATGCTCATAAGGGAGATTTTGGAAAGATTTTAATAATTGGCGGTTCTAAAAATTATTCTGGGGCTCCTGCTTATGCCTCTCTGACTGGAATTCAATTTGGAATTGATTTAGTTATAACTTATGTACCAGAAGTTATAGCTAATCCCCTCAGGAGTTATTCTCCGAATATGATCGTCAGATCAAATAAAGGTGATTGGTTGAATATCAATGCATTAGAAAAATTAACACAACTAATAAAATGGGCCGATTCGATATTAATTGGACCCGGTTTAGGACTTAAAACAGAAACTGAAAATCTCTTAGTAAAACTTTTAAAGATTTTAAAACAGTATAAAAAACCATTTGTTCTTGATGCTGATGCTTTAAAACTAGTAAAAGATCATCTAGAATTAATAAAAGGGTTACCTGCTATATTAACTCCTCATGAGGGTGAGTTGAAAATAATGTTAGGAGTAGATCTACCCCCGTATAAAAATATTGAGGATCGAAGTAAGGTGATAGTAGATTTGGCTAAAAAATTAGATTTAACTTTGCTAGTTAAAGGTCCTTTTGATTATATCTCAGATGGAAATCAAATTAAGGTAAATAAAACTGGTTGTGCTGAAATGAGTATCGGTGGAACTGGTGATGTGTTAGCAGGATTATGTAATTGCTTTATTTCAATTAAAAATGATCCCTTCAAGTCAGCATGCTCTGCAACATTTCTTAATGGTATAATAGGTGAATATTGCAAGCTTAATATTGGAGAACGTTTTACCGCATTAGATATGACAAAAAATATTAATAATGCTTTGCGAAGTATTAATGATTTTTAACAATTTGTATATCGAAATAATTCTTTTAATGGATGTCAGAACGTGAATAAGTTTCAAAATAAAAATTTATTAACTCTTAATTTATAATATTATTAACTTAGTTATTGTGAAAACTTAAGTTGAGGTTAGCTAAGTAATATTTATACTAAATTTCAACACAAAATAATGGAGATTGATTAAAATGCCACAAGTATTTCTTATTAACCCTGATGGGACTACTACTGAAATAACAACTGAAGGAGCAATTAAGGATATTTTAAAAACAGATGAATGTTATGTTCTTGTTGCTGACGATATAAGAAAGGTTTTTTTATGGAAGGGAGTAAAAAGTAGTGTAAGATCGAAATTCATTGGAGCTAAAAGATCTCAAGAAATCCGAGGTCAAGTAGGAATGCATTATGCTGTTGTTCCTCTTGATGAAGGCGAGGAAGATACTGATTTCATTAAAATAATTGGAGGACATACTGAAGCAGGAGTAGCTCAGGAAATTAAAGCGCCTGAAGTTTCTCCTTCAACTGTACATCCTTTAAGAGAAAAGAATGTTTTTGGTAGTCCAAGGCCTGCTGAAGGTATGAATATAGCAGGCAGTAAAGATCGTGCAACTCAGAATACTGGCCCTTTATATCGGGGTGATGGGGCCATGCCAGTATTCGTACAAGAACAAACTCAAGTGGATTTCCAGCAAGTAATGCAAAAATTAGAAGAAATTCAAATACCTCCCGGTTTTGAACGAGAATTAATCATTATTGGAAATCAAGCATATTCTATAGTTGAAAAAGTCCAACAGTTCCTTGGAGAGAAACAAGTTACTAAGGAAATCTCAAAAGTTGGATCAATTCCAGAGGGAATCTTTTTTGCTGAATCGTATAGTCCACGCATTCTTTCAGAAAATGGGAAAATCATCGCGATTGAATTTCTAAAACGTGTTAACGCAAAATCTAAGCCAGTTGAAACGAAAAGTAAACGAGAACTATTAAAAGAGCAAATTAAAGAACAATTAGAAGGAAATTAAAAAATTCCTCTAATCTTATTCTTATTATAAATTACCTTTTTGAGATTTAAATCTCATGAAGGATGATTTGAGAACGTAGAAATATAAATTTTTAAGGTAAAAGTTTTTAATTATTATTAATTGAAAAAAAAAATCAACCGTGATAAAAAATTTCAGATTTAACACCCGATGAAGCACATGCATTAAGTAATTTTTTAGGTAGTATAACAGAATATAGCGAACTCGAAGCCTTAGCTCTTATTACTCGAGAGGGATTAAGATTAGCTTTTAGTGCTATTCCTGGATATAATTTAGATCCAGACTTATTTTCCAGTTTAAGCGCCGTAGTAGTACAATCAGGCACCGACGCGGTTGCAACCTTAGGATTCACTAATATGCTTGAAATTATTTTACGTGGTGATAATGGGTTCATAATCCTGAGCGCAGCTGGACGGTTCTTTCTAATGGGTGCATCAAGACAAACTGCAGATTTGGGAAAAATTGTTAAAGTTTTTAGATATTATGCGGGAGAAATTAATAAGCGCTATCCATTACAATGAAGTAAAAAAAAGGATAATTAATTCTGGCTATTTAATAAACCAATCTTTTTTTACAAAAAGTTATTCTTTTTAGTTTTAACTTTTTACCTTCATTATTGTTAAATTTTAATACTAAGATAGTTACGTTTATTATAAAATAAAATCTAGATAGTTATCTTATAGTGATAATTGGTTACTATTTATAAAAAAAAATATTAATTGTTGATAGAAATTTTAAGCTTTATCACTTATATTATATTAAAAAAAGTTAGAAAATATTGAATCATAATTATGTCAGAAAAAGAAATTAAACTCTTTGTCGATGCGAATAATGAAATAACGGATAAAGTTATCATTTGCCAATCTAACGCTGATAAGCTTAATGTAAAGAGCGGAGACACCATAGAAATTTTAAATCTTGATAATAATTTGAAAAAAAAAACTACTGTTGAAATTTCTGATAAAGTATTAGATTTTGCGGGTCAGTTTTCTAAAAATCTTCTTGATGACTTACAATTTTCGGGAGTTGAATTAACAGTTCGCCCCTCAAGTGCTGCAGCAACCCTTACTCCAACATTAAAAATTCCCAAAGTCCCAGCAACGCAACCTACTCCAACACCTACACCCACACCCACACCTCAAGCTTCGTTATCTCCATTACCTCCCGCACCTGCACCTACACCTAGCCCCCAACCCGCTACTATACCTCAACCAACTCCTGCACCTGCACCCCAACCATCACTATCACCTTTACCAACGCGACCACCACCACCTATGGAAATACCACAGCCGGGAATTCCACAATATGGAGCGGAACCAGCGGAACCTGTGGAACCATATCCAAATAAAATAGATGTTAACATGCTTCAAAGTCAAAAAAATGGTATAATTCTCGCCCCTAGGATAGATGATAGTATTGAAGGAGGTAGAGTACAGTTAAATCCTGGTATTATCCAGCAACTAGGTCTAGTACAAGGAATGTTGATTGCTTGGGAGGATCCTTTAACGAGAGCTATGGGCTCGGCAAGGATAGATCAAGGCAATGTTGCTATGAACGAAATTAAGATGAGTATGAATACCTACGAAGAAACAAATATTCACGCCCAACAAGTTGTTGTATACTCAACTGAACCTCCAATCCAAAAAGCTTCTGAATTAATGCTAGAAGTCCAATCTCAACCAAATTTGATGGGTTTTGCATTAGTTAGTCCGAGAACACAATATTCTCTCTCACTTCAAGCTGAGGATATTTTAGCTTTTGAAGATGAGCTTACTGGAGCTATGGGTGCTGGAAAAGTAGATGTCTCAGAAAATTGCCCAGATAATGCGATTATTATTGATAGTGAGATTTTAGAAGCTTCAGGTATAGGTAGTTTTGAAGTAAAAGTGTCGAAGAATCAAAGAACGATTATCCCATTACAAAACATCTCTCTCGGTATTTCTCCTATTTCAGGTGAAAATATGTGGGAAATAATAAGTACCGCTCGAGAAAATGTATCTTCTATGAAGGGATGGATTTCAAATTACATTATATTTAAAGGCATAAAGCTACGTTGGTCAGCTGTAAATATTGCTTGTTCAGTTTTAGATACGGTTCCTGACTTAACAGGCGATATTTTTGCTCGAGTATCCCCAAATACCACTCTATCTTTGAGTCCTGTGGGTTTAATCCCTTTTAATGCTATTTTAGTAATTGATATCAGCCGAAGCATGATGGCTAGGGATGTATTCGTAACGAACATTGCTCCTGCTATTGAAGGAATTAAAGCGGCAATGGAATCTCGAGAAATCCAAGAATTTTTAAAACATTTTAAAGATGGAATTAATATCCCACGACGAATCTCCGCCGCTTTTGCTGCTGTTCTCTTTTTAAGTGAAAAAGTAGGGAGAGGTTTCGGGGAAAAAGTTTCAGTAATAAGGTTCGCTGATGAATCCCAAGTACTACCATTTGGAGGTGGCTTCTATATGGATTCTGCAAGTGGTAAGAAAGGTGTACTTGAGGAAGCTGCCCGTATGATTGTCGATCGGATAGGAAATGCCTATGGACAAGCGACAAATATGGGGGGTGCGATGGTACAAGCCAATCAAGTGTTATCCGAGTTCGAAAAGATGAATCCCGATCAACCCACGATGGTGGTTATATTAACGGATGGTGTCCCGACAGATGGGGATGCTTTCTTCAATGAGATAAAGAAATTAGCAGATAATCCGAATGTTGTAGCATATATAGTAGGATTAGGTAATCCTGATGACGCATTGATGGCCCGTGCCGCTGCACTTTGTGGTGGTGAATATTTTAAACCTGAAGATGCTGGAGAATTATTGATCTGGTATTCCAAACGAGCCAGAGATTTAACTGTTAAGCTGAAAGCTCACAAAGATTAAGAATTTAACATTTCACTTTCTCCTTTTTATTTACGTTTTAGTTAAAATCGGCAAGAGTTAACAATCTTAAATTTTTTGATTTAACTTAGAGGTTTTTTTTCCATTTTGATTTAGATTACGCCTTTTAGTTCATTAAGATTGCAATAAAGTTATTAATAATAATTTTAATAATAATTATAAGAAAATTATATCCTTGAATTATAGGTAGAAATTTATAGCAGTAAAACAATAGTAAAAAATATGAAACTTTGTATAAATTGTATAATGACTTCTTGTATGATTTGTAGAAATAAGAAGGCTCAGGGTATCTACGCTGAGGAAATACACCCAAAGCTTAAAATAAACACTCTAATTATAGAGGGGGCTAAATTGGGATGAAAGATGTCAAGATAATAACAATAGATAACCGGGGCAGGATAGTTCTACCTTTAGTGACTAGAAAGAATCTCGGGCTCACTACAAATTCTCAGTTAATGTTAGTTAGCGATTCAGAAACAAAAGAAATAAGAATTACTCCCATTGGATTAAAAAGTGATGGAAACCTAGTGAAGATAAGAGTATTAATGAAAGATACACCAGGTGCGTTGGCGAAGATACTTGATATTTTTGCAGAAGAGGAGATTAACTTGATGTATAGTGAAGCTGTGATTATAGAAAAAGACAAATCAGCAGTCTGGACAGCAATCTCTGAGCGTCCAAGGGATACAGAAAGATTAAGAAGTATTTTAATGGAGAAGGGAGAAGTATTAGAAGTAAATTTTTCTCCTTTAGATTAGATCTTAATTGAACTTCTATTAAAAATTATTTCATAAATTAGGTGTATTTGGTGGCAAAAAAGAAGAAAAAGGAGAAAAGGAAGAAACTTCAAAAAAGTGATGAAGTTGATGAAGAAATTTCAGAATATTCATTGGATTCAGCGTTACATTCAGCTAAAACAACAGAAACGACATTACAAACGCTATTGAAAGGAGTATCTGAGGGACAGGGATTTGTCAAGCCCCAAAAAGAGGGAGATGTTAAGATCACACCTCAGCTTTCACATGAATCACGTAGTAAGATTGCTGAAGCTTATGTTTTAGAAGATGTACCATTAGTCCAAAGAAAGGATGAAAAAAAACAGAGAACTAAGTTGGTTCCTGAGGATAAGAAAGAAAAGGTAAAAATAGATACTCCAAAAGTCCAACCAGAAACTGCTTCAGCACCACCAGTTCAACCTGCTGCTTCTCCTTCAACTAAGCAAGAACCTTCATTTATTAAACAAAAAAATATTTACTTAAAATTAACAGAGTTTTTTGAAGGTCTTTTGGCAAGTTATAATGAGAGTTATGATAGATGGGAGATGTCAATTTCTAATATCCTTACTATCTTAAGAAAAATGAGAAAAATTACTAAGAAAAATACTGATGATTTAGTTCTATCAATTAAAAACGTTTATGGTAAAATACATACTAATTTAGAACAATTCAAAGTTAAACGTGATGAAATTGAGAGAGTTGCGGACGTCGATATAGAATCAATGTCAAGTGAGTTTAAAAGAGTTTTAGGCATGCTTGAATTGCAGATTAAGGAGTATCAATTGAAACGAGTCACAGATGGATTTATTCATGAAATAAAGAACTTTCAATAACTGGTTAATTTTCAACATTAAGAATTAAAGTAAAGAGATATTTATAGATAATTTTACTATGTCATCTACAGAAAAGGATCAGTTACGTCCGCTTATTATTGATATTGGAAGCAGAAACTTAAGAATGGGTTGGGCAGGAGATGATTTTCCAGATATCATTGCTCCTAGTGTTTACGTTGATAAAAGAGACTATTTATTCACTTCAGATGTAATAGATGGTCTTGAGGATATATATCTTACTGAAAAAAACATGGAAAGTCATTTATTTGGCCATCAAGCATTAAAATATTCTAATATCCTTAAGATTCATGAATTCCGAAAGGAAAGTAATTTTAATGTTTTTATGAAATTTTTTTATTATCATTATAAGCAATTGGGAATATCGGAAGAAAATCATTTTAAACAACCTATAATAATAATCGCGCCATTTTTTATGGCAGAGTTAGAAAAAACAAAGTTACAGGATATTTTCTTCAATATTTTTGATTTCCCTTCATTATTATTTTTATCTGAAAGCCAAGGAATATTAGCAACATTACGTAAAACAAGTGGTGTAGTTATAAGTATGGGAGAATCAAATACCACTATAACCACATTTTTGCATGGATTCTCAAATGCCATGGCAAGAGATACATATCCTATTGCTGGTAAAGATTTAACGAATTATTTATTAAACTTGATTTTATCAAAAAAAGGTTCTGGAAAAACAGTGTATCTTGATAAAATAATTGCAAATGATATTAAAGAGAAATTATCCCAGTGCGTAATAGATCCAGAAGGAGAAATAAGACGAATTAAAGATGGTCTAACAAAATATAATCGAAAGATTGATTTACCAGATGGGTTCTCTTTAGAAGTTAATACAGAGAGATTTATGTTAACTGAACCTTTATTTAACCCTTCCTTGATTCATATTGATTATATTGGGTTACCTGAAGCCGTATCTAAAGTAATAAAATTTTGGGATCGGGAAAATTGGGAGGATATATTACCTAACATCATCCTCGCAGGAGGTGGTAGTTTAATTCCTGGATTAGATGTAAGGTTAAAAACTGAAATTTCAAAACATTTTTCAGAAAGGTTAAAAGGTAAGATTAATGTAATGGGAGTTTCAGGAAGGGAAAATGTGGGATGGATCGGTGCTAGTGTATTATTTGCCCAGGAAAAATTAAAGAAAGATTGGATCCAAAACCCTAAACACATAGTATCTCAACAAGAACAAGAATCTGATAATATAAATCAAAATTAATCATTTTATAATAAAATTATAACCATGTCTATTAGTACGGATTTAAAACAAGAGTTTTTAACCAATTTCCAGAATAAAATTATAATAGCTCGAAAGCTACTATATGCTGCTAATCATTTATGGGCATCAAAATTACTGGATGATCTTAGTTTTGAAATAGCGAAGAATGATTGGTTAGATATTCAAAAAAAACATCAATTAATAATGATAATTTCTAATTCATGGTGGATGTACTTAAATTCATTAATTAGACATAAAGAAGGTAAAGTTGAGATAGATTTAATCAGATATATTGATGCATACAAAAGATTTTTTTCATTTTTATCTAAATTAGATGATTTTTATTTATTTAATAATTTCTGCACAAATCTTCTTCAGGAATTCATAAAATTGGAGGAATTATCACAAACAGGGATAACTAAGTTTATAAATTCTTTTTCAGCAAAATTACACGAAAGAGATGATTTTCAAAGATTATTTGAATTACAGATATTACAAATTTTTCTAAGAAAATCAGTTGTTCCTTCAGAATACTTTCATTTGAGTATGCAGAGTATAGGAAAAACAATATTTAATATCGAACCAAGTAAACGAGCATTATTTATTTATATTTTATTGGAAAATGTGTGTTTAAAATACAAATTAATGGAAGATTCTGCGGAATTTGTACGTTTAATTAATAAAATCTTGATAAATAGACTTCCAGGTTATTTAAAAAACGAATTTAGTAGTATTAGTAGAATTTCGATTAATGAAAGAAGTTTTAATACTATTTTAGTTGATCTTGAAGATTTGATTTATTATTTAAACGATATTAGTGAATATTCTTGGATTATTATTTTTATTAGAAATATTTTCTTCAAAATGCAAGAATATCAATCTTTTGGTGATGCTGTCACCTATATAAGAAAATTCATTGATTTTTCAATTAATAGAAATCGTTTTGAAATTGCTTATGAAATATATGATTTCTTAGAAGATTTGTTTATGCTTAGGACGGATTTATCATATGATAATATTCTTATTGAATTATGGGTTGAAGCCTGTAAAAAATTCGTTGATATGAAAGAAAAGAAATTTTTATTACAATCATTAGAAAAATTGAACAATCACTTAAAATTACCTCAAACGAATACCCAATTATTCCATTATTTTTATACATGTAATATTCTTTGGCAGTTTAAGTCTATGTTCTTTTCTTTAGAAAAAAGGGATTTCTGGAGAATGATGTTCTATCGTGCTTTATTTGAAGAAAAAAATTATGATTTAGCACAAAAAATAATTCTGTATTTGGAAGAAGATCTTGGTAAGAAGTTAACAAATTTGATGGAACTATATAATGAAACAGAATCCCTAAAAAGGGAAATATACAGTTTTAATGATATAGATAAACAAAAACAATTATTTCAAAATGATTTCAAAATAAAACAGCTAATCTTGAGAATTAATGAAAATGGGATGATTTCATACAGAATAATTTCAGTTAATAATGAAATTGTTCAAGGAACAATTGTAGATGAATTTTGGAATGATTCCCAATTAATTGAAATTTACAATGAACTTTTTTATGAATCAGAATACCGGAAATACCAATTCAATCTAAAAGAATTTGGGGAATTACTATATATTTTTCTCCCTAAATTAATCAGAGATTTTTTTAAAGCATTTATAATTGAAACTATAAATCTATTACCACAAATCTATTTCATATTAGACAGCATGACAATTCCCTTTGATCTTATTTATGATAACAATTTTTTCTTATTAAAATATTCGAGTGGATATAAAATAGGGGATGTACCCCTCGGGGGTGTTACTTTTGAGGATGAAAAATCCAAAATGCCTATAGCTGATGTATCTAATAAAGCGTTTAATGTATTAGTAATTGAATCAATTAATTCTAAATATCCTGTAAAATGGAATGAAAAATCAAATCAAAAAGAATTAATATATCCTTTTCAAGCAGGTGCAGAGGAAGTAAATTATATAATAAATCTCTTTAATAAAAGAAATGAAATTAATCAAATGGCTACGTTATTAGGTGCTAATTCGACTCGAGAAAATATTTTGTCAAATTTGTCATCCGATATGTATCACGTCATTGTATTTGTTGGTAATATTTTTTATTCAAAATGGAGTCCAAAAAATAGTTTTTTCTTGACAAATGATAATCAAATCATCACTTTTAATGATATAAATCTTATTTTAAGTCATAAAAATTCAAAGACTCATCCGTTACTATTTTTTAATTCACAAGTCTTTGATATTGATGGTAAGAAATTAAGAAATACATTAAGGACATTTGGCGATATTGTTACTCAATTTGATTACAATGAAATAACAGGAATTGTCTCCAAGAATTATCCAATTTTTAATGATGAAACAAAACTAATTATATCTAATTTCTTCATTAATTTCTTTAATAATTTTAGCCAAGGTGTTTCACTTTTAAAAGCACGTCAACAATGCATTGCGAATAAAATGGAAAAAGTAATAGAAGAACAAATACAGAGTTCAACTACAGGCTTAGGCACCACTCATATAGATTTACGAAGTAGTTTAGCAATTTCTAGTTATTTACTCTATGGTAAACCTTGGAAAAAAATTGATACTTAAACTAATAAGTATTTTATTTAGCAAATAGCAATAAATAAAAAATATTAATATAACTATAATTTAAAGTATTCATTATTATAAAGAAAAAAAGAGTTGATGTGAGATAAGCCAAACAGACCGTCTCTTAGAAATGAGAATCGAAAATAAGAAATTGAAACAACAAATAGCATCTTTGGAAGATAAGATTATGTCATTAGTGGGAATGGTAAATATAGAATCATCTGGTGGCGCGGATAAGAAAAATATTCTTAATGACCTATTAATTAATTTGATTAATTCAACAAATGACCAATTAAATATCATAACTCCACGAATTGATGGCTTTTACGCGAAGGAACTCAAAAGAGCTGTTGATCGGGGAATTCCAGTGCTTCTAATCACTAATGATAGAAGTGATATCCCTAAAGACTATATGCCAATTTATGATGATTTAAAGCTTACTCAAGGGATAAGTGTAATTAATAATCCAAATGTAAAATTTCTATTGGTATTTAATACTGAACAAGCTATTTATGCGGGAGGATCCTTAGATAAAGAAGAATTAACCAAATCCATTCTAATTGTAACAAAAATTCAGGAGAAAACAAAATTGAGATTAATCGCAGAAATTTTTTCTTTAATGCTTCCCACGTTTATGAGAAAATAAAGCTTAACTTTTTTATTCTTTCATTTTTCATGGAGCTAATTTACTTTAATTCAATTAAATTTAAAGAAAAAAATATTTAATTGTAAATCAAAAATATGATAAAAAATGGGTGTAGATAAAGAATTTATAACTTCAAAAGCTATTGTTGAATTTTTTGGATTTGGTTCTGATATTTACATCCAGGCAATAAAATTTCTAGAAGAGCAAGCGAAAGATGAGAGTCAATATGAAGGAGATTTCTTAAAATGGAAAGAAATCTTTAGTAAGTTCTATGGATTCGAAGTAACTTCAGATTTGTTTTTGAAGCATACTTATTTTACGCATGTCTTAAAAATAATTGTAATGTCTAAATCCAATGAAGATAATATCAGCTGTGAGGATTTTTATAATATATATAATGAAAATGGCTTGAAACCTCTATTTGAGTACGAATTTCTTTTTTGGACAAAATTTAATAAAGAAATTGTTAAACAAATTCATGCTAAACTGAAGAATTCAATATATGCTAAAGAAGAATTATTTAGTGATGTATACCAACAAGTTTTCCTTCCTGAAACTAGACATAAAATAGGAGAATTTTTCACACCATCAAATTTAGTGCAAAAAATGGTGAAAAATGTATATAAGATAGGAAAAAAAGTTCTCGATCCCTCGTGTGGTTCAGGAAATTTCATTATCAATATTATGATTAATATTATAGACTCTGAAGAATCAATGAAAGCGAGAGAGAAAGCGATTTTTAATGTTTTTGGTTTTGATATCAATCCTTTAGCTGTTATGACTGTAAAAGTTAATATTATCCTCTTGTTATTAGATCATTTTTATAAAAGTACCTATAATATCCCAAAACTTAATATTTTCTTAATAGATTCATTATTCCCTGAACTTTATGAGAAAGATATTAATATTGAAGATTTATATAATTCATTTGATTTAGTGATAGGAAACCCTCCTTGGATAACATACAAAGACTTGCAAAGTAAACCTTATCAGATCAGTATCCGAAATTTAGCAAATATATTAGGAATTAAACCACCAAGTCAATATATCACTCATATTGAATTAGCTGCTATCTTTTTTTATGCAATACCTTTAAAATTCTTAATTCAAAATGGTATAATCTTTTTTGTGATGCCAAAAAGCGTAATGAATGGAGATCATTGTTATAAATTTAGAGCTTTCTCACTATTTAATAAGAAATTAGAAATATGGGATTTCCCAAAACATTATTTTTTTAATGTTAATCATATTTGTTTAAAAGCTGAATATGTAGGTAAAGATAATAATGTTCCCATTCATAAGAAATACCCCATTCAAACAAAACTCTACGATATCAATCTTAAATTAGTAGAAGAAACATTATATTCAAGTTTGAAAATTGAAAATAGTGGAGCAAAATTGATATTACCCCTTCAAGAATTAAACGTAATTTCTCGATTGGAAAAAAGCCCATATAAAGATAAATTTTTTCAAGGCGCTACTTTAGTTCCACGTACTTTAGTCTTCTTTAAAAAAGTTCAGAAGAAAAATGGTTCCTTAATAATATCTTCTGATTCTGAGATACTGTCTCGAGCGAAAAAGCCATGGGAATTTCCATTTAAGAATAAAGAAATTGAAGAGAGGTTTCAGTTTAAAACTTTTTTGAATATGGATATGCTTCCATTTTATATTAAGCATAAAAAAAATGTTTTTCTTCCTATAAATGACCAATTTGATTTTGATCTTGATTTTCTCAGAGATTATCCCAAAGCTTTAAAATTCTATCAAGAAATGAATACTATTTACCAAAAAAATAAAAAAAAAACAAGTAAAATTAATACTTTATTTGCGAACTTGAATTACTGGAATAAACTTAAAAAACAAAAGAAAAACAAATCCTTCATTGTCCTGTATAATTCTAGTGGTTCTAATTTGAAATCTGCTGTGATTGATAACCAAAAGCAAAAGTTAATCATAGGTTCTGAAAATTATTATTATTCTACAGATTCAGGAACTGAAGCTTATTATCTTTCAGCAGTTTTAAATGCACCTATCTTATCTAAATATATTAAAATAGTTAAGAGTTCTAGACATATTCATAAAAGACCTTTCATGTTTCCAATTCCCCTTTATGATAAAAATAATGTTATTCATCAGAAGCTTGCTAAGAAGGGAAAGAAGTATCATACAATAGTCCAGGATTTATTTATGAATAATCCCAAAATTCAAAGCAATAAAGTCAGGTTGATTATTAATCATAAGCTATTAAAATTAGATAAATTAACAAAAAAAATAGTATTTGAATAATCCTTTATAGTTTTTATTTAAATTCTTCTCCACACGATCTTTTCAATTACAGTTCTTTCATTGCCACAATTTAGGCAAAACAGTAAAGACCTTAGTTCAGTGTTTTGTCACCAAATTTATTTTTTAATGATATACAGAAAAGTCATACAAATTTTTACAAGTCCGTTTTTAGAATTTATTTTTTATTAGAAACTAATTTTTCTTAAAGCAAAGCTTTATTTTTCATGAATTATATTTCTTAATTGACGAAGAGCGTAAAAAAGTTAGTAATTAGTGAAATTTAAAATTGAATTTTGAAGATTTAGGAATTAGCGAAAAAAATATTATCGCTTTAAAAAGAAATAATATTATTTACCCTACACCTGTCCAAAAAGAAGCGATACCCTTAATTATTGAGGGCCATCATTTGATGACTCAATCCAAAACAGGTACTGGGAAGACTTTAGCTTTTATTCTGCCTATTATTGAACAGTTAAAGTACATAAATAATGAAGCATTAGTTTTAGTTCCAACGAGAGAACTTGCAAAACAAATTAATAGTGTTATTAAGGATTTGGGGAATCCTCGAGTTAGATCGATGACTATTTATGGAGGAGTCTCAATAAATAATCAAATTCAGAAACTGAAAAAGGGTGTAAATATCATCGTTGGAACACCTGGTAGAATCATTGATCTTTATAAAAGAAGGGAACTCTCTTTAAATAACATACACTTTGTAATTTTGGATGAAGGCGATCGTTTATGGGATATGGGCTTTGCTCCCGATGTGAAGTACATTTTAAGTAAGATTCCATCAGAATACCAATTCATGCTTTTTTCAGCAACTTTGGATTCTGATATGAGGAAATTGGTTCAAAAATATACAAGTAATAAATTTAAGTTTTTAAACCTAAGTAGGGATAATTTAACGGTAGGAAGTACTAAGCAGTTTTATTATCTAATAGAGCGTTTTGAGGAAAAATTTAAAACATTTATTCGAGTTTTAAAACTTGAAAAACCTAATCATGCCTTAGTATTTGTAAATACTAAAAAGACAGCAGCATGGTTAGAAAGAAGAATAAAGTCATATAATGGTGTAAATTTTAGAGTAGGTGTAATTTCAGGAAGCCTATCGCAATTTCAGAGAGAGAAAATGCTAAATGAATTTAGAACACGCAAGATTAATCTACTCATTGCTACTGATGTAGCAGCTAGAGGGCTTGATATTGACAATGTTTCTCACGTCTTTAATTATGATGTTCCCAAGTTTCCAGATAATTATATTCATCGTATAGGGCGTACTTCAAGAATGAGTAAAAAGGGAGTCGCAATTACTCTTTGTTTAAAAGATGAATATGAGTACCTATGTCATATAGAAGGCCTAATAGATAAAGAAATTCAGTTAAAAACGTTATATAATAGAGAAAAAGTAAATTATCATAATCCCTTCTACTAAAAAATTTATCTTAAGCAAATTTTTCTTTCCAACTTTCTAGTTCAGTTAAGAACTCATCCTTAACATCATCTTCTAAAGGTTCCTTTATAGATCTCAATTTACTTATCCATTGTCTTATGACATTTACTGCAACTGCTCCATGAGATTGCAAAAGAATATCCGCAATGCTTTGTAAATCACTACTTAATTGGTCTCCATTTAATTTATGAGCATTTTCTATTAAAACACTAAATTTATCACTTAAATTTCCACCATTTTCCCCTATTTCAATAGAGTCCTCCATCATTTCATAAGAAGGACTAAAATCTAATGTAGTTTCATCATCTTCACCAGAATATTTATCATTCCATTTTTGGAATTCTAATTGAAAATCATCTTTAAATTCATCTTCAAGTGGTCCTTTGATTTTTCGGAGTTTACTTATCCAATCTTTTACACCTTTAAGCGCCATTGAGTATCCTTCAGTTTCTAATATAATATCAACAATATTTTGCATTAATTTACTGATTTCAATTCCAGTTAATTCACCTAGTTTTATTCGGATTTTTTTGAACAATTCTTTCATTTCTGTTTTAGGATCAATTTTTTTTTCATCCTCGATTGATGTGGATTCTTCTTCTGCTCCAAATTGAGATTGAGACATTCCAGGACTAATGTATTCTTCTTCTAAAATGGAAGCCGCACTTTCTTGTATTGAATGTCCAGAAGTTTTTAGAGATTCTTCCTTTTGTGGTATTGATGATAAAGGTGTTTGTTGTAATAATCCTAATTTCCAACTTAATAGGTCTTCTTTAATCTTTTCTTTAAATGGTTCCTCCAATTTTTCACTGACGTCACGTAGACTGTTTCTCCATTCAATAATGTTTGAATATCCTTGCAACTTTAAAATTAACACAATAAATGTGTCAATTTGTTCTCCAATTTCCACTCCTTTAAGATCATCGATCTTTTCAAGTATTAATTCAAATAAATTATCAAGTTTCTCTGGATCAAGGGGTTCAATTTGAGGAGGAGCAATTTCTGTTTCAAATTCACTTTTACTCTCTTCCTTCGAAATTGGAGGTCTAAATTCAGGAGGATAAATTAATTGAAGTGGAGAGAATTTTGTATTTAGTTTATTAAGCTCATTAATAACATATTCTTTCATTTCCTTATCTAAAGGGTGGTATAATTTCTCTAATTTCCCTATTAATAATTTAAGTTCTAATATGTCAAGAGAGATTCCATCCTTTTCAAATACAACATCTAATAATGCTTTAAGCTTTTTTGCGATTTTGTCTCCTCGAAAATCATTAATATTTTCAATAATATCATTAAAACCTCTATTGATTTCAACCTCTTTAGGTAATTTTGCTTTAATTTTAATCTCATCGATTATAGGTGAAATTAGCTCAATAATAGGTTTATAAGTCGTAAAGAAACCACTTATTTCAAAAGTAGAATTATTTGTATTCTTATTATAGACTCCAAATATTAAAGAAGAATTATCACCATTTATGGCAATAGTATTATTTTTTTTTAGATATAAATATTTTATATTTGCTTTTTTAGCCAAGGCAAGAGCATGTTTATTTTCATGGGAATCTGCTGAAATAATTTCTATGTTTACTTCTGTAGATTGATTCTCTTCGGTGGCTTTTCTATCACCGATTTTTGATTTTAATTCATCTATTACTTCTTGTTCTGGTTTTTCTTCAATTTTCTTAATTTTTGGGTAATCCTTTTTCCATCGTTCAATATCTTCTAAAAGCAGAAATTGAGTATTAGAATCTAAATGTTTTCTAATAACTAAAAGCCTATTCAACCAACCTTGTATACTGTCAATAACCATAGATTCTGGGTTAATTTCTGATATGAATGCTAAGATATCGGCAATATCATGGCTTAATTCATATCCTTTAAGTTCTGCAACTTTTTTGGTACAAGCATCAATTTTTTCTATAATTTCTTTTTTTTGTTTTTTTGTTATAACTGGCCCAATACGTCCTGGCTTTTTCTGTGTTGTTGATTTTTGTGAAATTTTCTTGGTTAAACTAATATCTTCTGAATAATCCAATTGAAAATTGTCTAAGGGAATAAAATCTTCAATTGTGGGAACAATAATTGTTATTTCTTTTTTGCATTTTTCTAATAGTCTTGATAAGATTTCTTTAATCTTTTCATAACTATTTATTTCCCAAAATTTTTCTAAAGAATCCTTATTTACGCTAATATATTCTGTTAAAATAGTATATAGGGATTTTTCTAGAACCTGCATTCTTTCTGAAGAGGGCGTACCAGCACCTATTGATAGTTCTTGAACATTTTTATCAATTGATTCTCCTAACTTTCTTATGAATATTTTAAACGCTTCAACTTCAGCTTGTATATTAGGAGAACCTAAGTTTTTAACAATATCTTTAAATTGAGAAAACATATTTGCAACTATGTCTTCTGATTCTGAGATCTTCTGTTTTACTGATTTCATAAGTCTAGTAAAATCACGAGCATCAACAGCAGATTGCATTCTAAGAGGTGAAATCATCCCAATAACATCATTTAATATGACCTGAGCAAATTTTTTTACATTTTCTTCAACTTCAGATAATATTTCCACCGTTTGACCAGAATCCTCTTTATGACTCAATAAATCAATCAAATCTCCACTAATATTTTCCAGATCTTGGAATATATTTTCTCGAAATTTATCTATAATATGATTATTTTCTGATTCTTCTTCTTTTTTATCATCTGAAACCTCAGTTGAATCATCTAATCTATTTAATATTGCTGAATATGGAGGAATAATTATATAGTGTGGTACAGATTCTGAATATTTAGGAGTAACCAGTAGAACAAGTTTTTTTTCGATAAGATCATTAATAATCTGTTTAACTTCTTTTTCTGGGACATTGGGTATAATTGCTTGAATTTCACTGAAAGTGTATGGAAATCTACCTAAGCCCTTGAGATAAATATTAATAGCATTATCAGAAAGATTAAAAGATTTTAAAAGCGCTTTCAATTTAAAAACCTAAATTTAGTATTTATTGTAGTGAATTTATTTTACTTATTATATCATGAAAGAACTTATTTTTTAATATTCTGAAAAGTGAAACCTTAATTTATTCCAGATATATGTTCATAAAAAGAAATGGATTTATAATATATAATAAATTATTGAGACCTTAGACAAAAATTATCATATTAGTATAAAAATAAATATAAATAAGATAAATGAAAAATGGAAAATATAAAACCTAATGAGGAGGGATCTCGTTCTTGTCCAATATGTGGTCATATACTAAGTAGTGAATACCAACGTTATTGTGATAAATGTTCAACCGATCTTAAGCAATTGAAACCTGATTACCCTACTTCAATTGTAAAAACTCCTTCCAATATAAAAGATTATGACTATGCATTTCCACTTGTTGGGGGAATCATTGCACTTATCGCCTTTCTAACACCGGCAGGCAGTTATTCTGACTTTTCTGGCTCTA
>JAEOTW010000043.1 GCA_016839655.1 Promethearchaeota archaeon
CAGAGAAATATGAAAAAGAACTTGGAATTGATGTATCACCTGATATGATTTGCTTCACAAAAGCCATTGGTGGGGGATTCCCATTAGGGGCCATGGTTGTCTCAAATAAATTCAAAAAGAGGTTTGGTCCATCTGAGGATCATACAACCTTTTGTAATGCACCTGTAGGATGTACAGCAGGGCTAGCTTCAATTATGGTAATAGAACGGGCAAAAGTAGGAGAGAATTGCGAACAGAGAGGTATTCAAATCACTAGGAGGTTAAAAGAACTCCAAGAAAGATTCAATGTTATTGGTGATATTCGTGGGCCAGGATTATTCATAGGTATTGAGTTAGTGAAAGATCAAACTTCAAGAGAACCTTTTACTGAACTAATGGAAGAAATGCTTCATGAGGGAGTAAGACAAGATATATACTTCGGACCTAGCTTCCCCTATATAAGTGGTACTGGTAAATTATTAAAACGAAATTTAATTAAAATAAAACCTCCACTCCATATTACTGAAGATGATGCAAATTATATCTGTGATAAATTCGAATCTGTATTAAAGAAATCAATCAGTAAGTTGAAATAACCTACCTATGACAGTAATCCTTTCTTTGATGGTTCTTCTGAAATAAGTTTTAAATACTGAGTAGATTTTGGTTTGAAAGAGAATTGATTTTTTTTGTATGGAATTATCTTTATCAATGGCAGGAAATTTGCTAAATAAAGTGATAATCCTCTTATTTCCTTATCATTAATTAAGGACTTCACATTATCAAATTTATAAAAGCCAAAATTTTCATTAATTTCATGTATACGTCCAATCTTATTGTTCCCTAATAACACTGGATACAATCTATCAGAAGAGTAGTTTTGTGCAAAAATTGCTGTTCCTATTTTATAGTGAGGAATTCCTCCGTCTAAAATACATTCAATATTATTAATTTTCCCTCTAATACCATAGATTGGATAAAAATTATTATAAAATTGTTTTGGTAATTTAGCAAGAATCATTTCTGGATAGATAGAATAAATTTCTATTGGTATTTGGTTTATGCTTAATTCTTCTCTGCTCTTTTGTGAGTTTTCCTTTTTTTCAATTGCTAATGAAAAGCTTTTTCCTCCTCTAGCACGAATAGCATCATTGATGGATCTAAGCTCTAAATGTAAGTGAGGACTTGACCAATAAGCAAAATATCCATTTCGAATAGTCATTCCTAGTACATCCCCCACTCCAACTTTTTCTCCTTCATTCACTGCGGGTTTGACATGCATCAGTTTCCATACTGTTTCAGAATTATTAGGATTACTAATCAATATTAGATAATCAACATCGACTCCACCTTTAAATCTTGGTTTAGGAGCTGCTAATTTCTTGATTTTCAAAATTCTTCCAGATATTGGACTAAGAACATCATAATTCTCTAAAGTAAGAAACTGGTAAATATCAATCGCAAGTCCATGTTGATGTGCATAATAGGGTGATGTTCCAACACTGAAATGACTGTCTTTTGGTATTGATACTCGAATATCCTCCGTTTTTACTATATCATAAAATTCAGATTTAGACATTATAGGGCTTAGAATATATTAACTAATCTCTAGTTAATCAATCTGATTTAAAAAAATATCTAATCTATTTTTTAAAAGAAAAGAAAAAAGAGTAGAAATTACATGTTTTCACTATAGTTTAACTGCCAACCAATTCCTTCTGAGTCTTCAAATCGTGTAAAGTAGGCATCCCAAAACGTTTTTTCCAATTCCATGAGTATTGGGTATCCTTTTTCTTTTGCCTTATTATAAATTTTATCTATTTGTTCTTTAGTGTCAAGATCTAAAGTAATCTCAACGATCCCAGGAGCTTTTCCCCTTTGCATAGCATTATCTGCTAATTAAATCAAAGCACCACTAATATCTAATTTGGCGTGCATTGTTGAGTTTTCATAATCAAAATCATCAGGCATACCAAACTCCTTTCCTACTTCTTTAGAAGATGGTTGATGTTCTATCACTTTTGTTTCGAATAATTCTTTATAAATTTCAATTGCTTTCTTGCCATTCTTTACTAATAGATAAGGGATTGCTTTTACCATTTATTCACCACCTTATATTTTTAATTGGAATTTTTCAAAATGCTAATTCTTAAAAACATTTAACATTATTATCAAAATACAAATTATTTTGCTATTTATTGAATACTTAGGTATAAAGATGATAAATTATGGCCAGTTCTGCATTAAGTGTGTTTTCTTCATCTGAAAGAAAACATTTAAAGACTTTATTGAAAAAACCAGATAAGGATTTTCAAGAGATTATTTTATTATTGGAAAAAAAGGTTCAGGAAAACAATAAGCAAGTATTAGAATTAGATGAAAAATATCACTCATTAGTTGATGGTTTAACATATGTTGGAATCGGTATAGATATTGTCAGCAATGATTATAGAGTATTATTTCAGAATGAAGTCTTAAAAGGGAGATTCGGAGATTGTCGTGGGAAAAATTGTTATAGGAGTTACATGGGTCGTGAAAAAGAATGTGAATTTTGCCCAATGGAACAAGCTCTAAAATACAATAGAGTTGAACGTGCTGAATTGGATGCGACAGATGGGAGATCTTATGAAATAATCGCTGCTCCATATCCTAATCAGGATGGCGTAATTGATAAAGTTGCTGAAGTGGTGATTGATATTACAGAACGAAAAGTAGTTGAACAGAAATTAAGAGAATCTGAAGAAAAATATAGGATACTTACAGAACAATCATTAATGGGCATATTTATTATCCAAGAAGGCAGGTTTAAATATATTAACCAAGCTGTTTCGGATATAAATGGGTATTCTGTTGAGGAAATGTTAAACTGGAAAGGAACTGATATAGCCAAGACAATTTATAGTGAAGATTTAGAAAACATAATGAATCGTTTGAAAAGAAGCGAACAAGGTGATTTAGATGACCTCTCTAGTTCTATTTTTAGAATCATTACTAAAAGCGAAAAATTGAAATGGGTTGAAGAATATAATAAAAGAATTGAATTTCAAGGAGTTCCAGCAAGTTTGGTTACTCTAATTGATATAACCAGTAGAATTGAGTCAAAGCAAAAATTAAGAGAATCAGAAGAAAGATATCGAGGTTTGATAAATAATATCTCAGATATTATTTATGAATTAGATATCAACGGAAAATGTACTTATGTGAGTAATCAATTATTTGAAATATCAGGATTTCATCCTGAGGAGATGGTTGGGCAAAATGTATTTGAGTATCTCCATCCCGATGATTTTTTGAATATTACCGAAAAAGTGAAAGATGTTTTCAACAACGGGATAAAGAAAACTGTTGACTTCAGGCTACAGCACAAAAAAGGTTATTATGTTCTATTATCCTCGAGGTTTAATATGATTAAAATAAATGGGGATTTAAGACTGATTGGTGTTTTAAGAGATAATACTGAAAAAAAACAAGCTGAGTTAAAACTAAGAAAATCTGAAGAGGAATTTAGGAACTTGAGCAATGAATTAGAAACAATATTGAATATTATTCCAGGGATGCTGTTTTGTAAGGATAGAAATGATGTAGTAACTCGTGTAAACCAGAATTTTGCTGACTCTCTTCATCTGAAAAAGGAAGAAATTATAGGAAAAACTTCACATGATTTATTTCCTAAGGATCAAGCAGAAAAATTTCTAAGAGATGATTTAGAGATTTATAATAGTGGATTGTCTAAGTTAAACATCGAAGAATCTGCTGATTTTCCTGATGGAAATATCTGGGCTCTTACTAATAAAATTCCATATTATAATGAGAGAGGAGAAACTATTGGTATTATTGGACTGGCTATTGACATAACCGAGCGAAAACAGATTGAAGAAAAACTTAAGGAAACAGAGAATCGGTTAAGATCTTTAATTGAACAGACCACGGATGCAGTTTTTTGTTATGAATTTATGCCACCAATACCAATAGATTTACCAATTGAAGAACAAGTTAAACTCATGTATGATTGTATACTGGTAGATTGCAACCTTGTCTGTGCTCGTTCCTATGGTGCTGATCAAGTAGAAGATGTCATAGGTCGTAAATTAATTGATCTCTTCGGAACTACTCCAAGCAGTCTAGATAAACTATTTAGGGATATGATTGAAGGTGGATATCGTATCATTGATGGTGTAGGTGTTGAAAGGATTCCTGGTACTGAAGATCGCTATTTTCTTAATAATGGTTATGGTATAATAGAAAGTGGTAATATCTTGCGTATTTGGGGAACATTCAGAGATATTACTGATCGTATAAAAGCTGAAAAGAAGTTAAGAGAAACAGAGAGATATCTATCAAATATTTTTTCAAGTATTCAAGATGGCATATGTATTCTCGATAAAGAGTTTAACGTAATGAGCACTAATCCTAAAATCGAAGAATGGTATCCTCATTCTAAACCGATTTTAGGGAAAAAATGTTTTCAAGTATTCCGTAATAGAATTGATCGTTGCGAAGATTGCGCATGCCATGATATCTTGGAAACTGGTAATCATTTTTGTGAAAGTGAATTACAAAAAGAGATTAATGGTAAAATTGATCAAATCTTCAATGTATATACTTTTCCCTTATATGATCAAGAAACGGGTGATGTTACTGGGATTATTAAATATATACGTGATATTACAGTGCAAAAGAAAGCAGAACAAAAATTAAGAGAATCAGAAGAAAAGTATCGAATCTTATTTGAAAAATCCACGAATGCAATTGTATTATTAGATTTTACTGGAAAAATTATAGATTGCAATTTAGCCACCGAGAAAACTTTTGGATATTCTATAAAAGATTTAAAAGGTCGAAACTACATAAAATTACCTTTTTATTCTGAAATTATGATCAACAAGTTAAAGGAGAGATTTCAAGCAATAACAAAAGGATTTGAAGTAGAACCACAAGAATTGGAAGTAAAAAAAAAAGATGGGAATATTGTAAAAATTAAAACTGAAATTTCGTATTTTAAAATAGCAGAACAAAATTTCTTTCAAGCTATAATTCAAGATATAACAGAACAGAAAGAAGCTGAACAAAAATTAAAAGAATCTGAAGAAAAATTCAGAAATATTTCCGAACAATCATTAATAGGAATTGGGATTGTTCAAGACAATGTAGTAAAATATGTTAATAAAAAGTTTGCTGATATTTTTGGATATACCATAGAGGATATGCTAAATTGGTCACCTGAAGAATTTATGAAAACTGTTCACCCAGACGATAGGGTGTTTGTTTTCAACCAAGTAAAGAAAAAACAAGCAGGTTCAGAAGATTATTTAGAAAACTATCAATTTCGAGGCGTCACAAAATCAAGCGAAATTATCTGGATTGAGAATTATACTAAAACAATACTGTATGAAGGAAAAACCGCTGATTTTGTCGCTTTTATTGATATTACTGAACAAATAAATGCGCAACAAGAATTAGTTAAATTGAATGTTTTAAAATCTGAATTACTTAGGAGAACATCACATGAGTTAAAAACACCCCTAGTTTCCATCAAAGGGTTTACTGAACTCTTATTAGAAGTACATAGAGATAAACAAGAAGCGGTAGTTATATCAACACTAAACGAAATTATGCAAGGTTGTTTACGTCTAGAAAATCTTATTGGTGATATTTTGAAAACTTCTGAATTAGAATCTGGTTCAGTACAATTAAAAAAATCGGAAGAAGATCTCTCATTTTTGGTTAGAGTGTGTGTAAATGAGATTAAAGGATTTTCAAAATTGAGAAATCATACGATAAATCTAGAATTACAAGATAATCTGCTAACTTTTTTTGAAAAGGAACAAATTCATCAAGTAATTAGTAATCTTTTAAATAATGCAGTTAAATATACTCCTCCAGGTGGTTTAATAGAGATTAATTCTGAAATTAAAGATGACCTCATAATTCTCTCAATAATTGACAACGGAATTGGGTTTACGAAAGAGGAAAAGACCAGAATATTTAATCAATTCGGGAAAATTGAGAGATATGGTCAAGGATTAGATATTATTGCGGAGGGTTCGGGTTTTGGATTATTTATTTCTAAAAAAATTATCGAATTACATGGCGGAGATATTTGGGTTGAATCTGAAGGAAGAAATAAAGGTTCTACATTTAAAATCTCATTACCATTAATTTAAATAAAATATCTCTAAGAACTTCTTTCATTCCTTAAATTGTTTTTGAAATATTACCTTTTTTTTAAGGAACGAAATATATAAACAACAGAAAGATGGAATACAAGTAAAATTGGAATAGATATCATAATTGGAATATAATTTTCTCCATCTTGATTAAGTATCAGTACTCCAGGGATTGAAATTAACAAGGGTATTAATTCGCTTATAACTCCCATAATTACGGTTCTCTTTATTGACACCTTATCCATAAGATATCTTATCAAGTAATAGATTGCGATAAACCTAAAAAAATAATATGGAACATACTCCAACACTGTAAACCATCTTAAAATTGATAGATCCCAATATTCCCAAAGAATTGCCATTA
>JAEOTW010000266.1 GCA_016839655.1 Promethearchaeota archaeon
GAAATGGTTTCTTAATGGGCCAAGTTCCACCAACCCAAATCGGAATTTTCTCTTGAAAAGGTTTTGGAAAGAATTCTACTTCTTTAATATTAAAATGCTTTCCTTTAAATGTAAAGGGCTTATTAGCCCATAAACCTTTTATAATATGCAGAGATTCATCCAATTTTTCACTCCTGATTAATTGATCAGTATTTTCTCCAAAATTACTAAAATCTAAATCAATACCTAAACCAACACCTAAAGTCATTCTTCCTTTTGATAAGCGATCAAGTGTAGATACTACTTTTGCTATTATCCATGGTCTTCTTCTTGCCAAAGGAGTGACCGTTGTTCCTAATTTAATTCTTTTTGTTTTTGCTGCAACTGCTGATAAAATTATCCATGGATCTAAAAATGGTACCGGTTTTTTTGAGGATAAAAAGATATGATCCCATAAGAAGAACCCATCCCAGCCACTCTTCTCACTTAAAATTGCTAAATCAACATAATCTTGAGGATCATTGGATATACCATAATTAGCAATATAAATTCCAAATTTATTTTTTGCCATTATTAGAATCAATATTTTTTTATTATACCTTAACTTGTAATAAAAGATTCATATAATAATAAAGTGGGTTAAAAATTTCTAACTTCCTTGATGAATGTTGTCTAACGCATCTTCAATACTTGTTGAGTTAAGGAACTTAATCTATTTTTATGTAATTTTATTATGTTATTTTACTTTTTTTCATATTCCTTAAATAATTCCCTTAACTTGTCTAAGTATTGTTCAATTACCCCTAGAACAAACATTAAAACCTCTTAAGAAAATAATCAAGTGTTAAATATGGAAGAAGATATAGATTTAGATTTAGAAGAATTACTGGAATTGATGAGATATTCTTTTCTCAGGTTGGATGGTGCATGGTTCATGGCATCGGCAGAAAAACTTGGGGTTGAGACTGCAACAGAATTAGATGTAAGAGCATGGGAAATGTTTTCTGAAAGGTTGGGAAAGAAAATCGCATCAATAACAAATTTGAAAGGTGATTTCTCTCAAATAGTACCAAAACTAATAAAGATCCAGCATACACTAATGAATATGAATTCAGAAATAGAGATTATTAGTGAGAGCAAAATGATTCACAGAGTTTTAGATTGTGAAGTTTGGAGAATGGTTCAGAAAGTATGGCCTCAGGATTCAATTCCTTGTCACAAGGTTACGCTAGCAAGTATTAGGGGGCTGTTAAAGGGAGCTTTTCCAGGAAAAGAGTTTATTTTAAAGCATAAGAAGAAAATCCCATTGGGAGATCCTTGTTGTGAGATTGAAATTTCTGTTAAAAACTCATATTAAATTTATTCACTATTATAGTGTTGAAAAAGGAACATAAATTTTATTATATTTTATTCAAAAATTAATATCATTACAACTCTTTTCGAATACTGAAATCATAAATTTCACCAAAAATAGATTGTTAAATGATTATAATGGTACAATTTGAATCTGACAAATATGGTATCTTTGGGGGTTTAGTGCTCTCATCTGATAAATTTAAGGAAGCTGATATTATCCTTCAGTCTATTCCTTATGAAAGTGCTACTAGTGGAAAAAGGGGGACATCGCTAGCAGCTTCAGCGTTGCGTGCAGTTTCTAAAGATATGCAAGTGATTTCTCGAACAGGAATCAACTTAAGTGGTATAAAGATTGCAGATATGGGTAATGTGATCATCAATCCCATCAATGGAAAACAATCTAGAAAAAATATTTATGATTCCATGAAATTTTTATTAGAAAATTCAAGCGCTCCAGTTATTTCAATTGGAGGAGATCACTCTATTACATTCCCTCTGCTTCAAGCATTAACAGAATTTGGATCTGTTGGAGTTGTATGGTTCGATGCACATCGAGATTTATTAGATAATTATCTTAACTCTAAATTTTCTCATGGCAGTAGTCTCCGGAGAAGTATAGAATTAGCAAATATTAACCCCAAGAATATCATACTTCTTGGAACGCGATATTTTACAGTAGAGGAAGAGGAATTTGTTCAAAATCAGGGAATATACGAATTAAAACAAAGTGAGTTAGAGCAACAAAGCAATCCAATTGAAATGATTTCTCAAAAAATACAAGAACTAGCGAGTCGAGTTGACTTTATATATCTATCTATTGATATTGATGGATTAGATCCTGCTGTTGCTCCAGGTACTGGAACTCCTGTTTCAGGAGGTATGTCATCCTCGCAATTAATGCAATTAATGAGCAAAATAGCAGTATC
>JAEOTW010000267.1 GCA_016839655.1 Promethearchaeota archaeon
CCAAATTTTTCAAATCTCTAAGTTGGTGATATTTATATTTCCCATTCAGATCCTAAAGAATTAATTAAGCTAACTAAACTTATAGAGGAAGCTAAATTCAAAGAATCACTTCAATTCATAAATGATTTTAAGGAAATAGAGAGCTTCTCCCCTCAAGAACAACTTTCTTGGAATCTTCTTAAGAGTAAATGTTTAAACAACTTAGGACAATTTGAAGAAGCTCTTGAACTCGCTGAAAAAGTGTATAATAAAAGCCAGCAACCGATTCAAAGTCTTGATGCTATAATTGAAATGACAAAGAATTTGGCTAATCTCAGTCGAATGGAAAAATGTGCCGATTTAATAACTGAGGCAGAGGCTCGATTAAAAAAAATAGAAGGATTACCTTCAAGAGAACTTAAAAAAAGAAGAGCCTATATAAATTATGTAAAAAGCTCAATATACTTCTACCAGGGTGAAGTGAATAAGACCTTTGAATTTGCTGAGCAAAGTCTCAAATTACAAGAGGAACTAGGAAATAAACATGAAATTGCAAGCTCTCTCCTACAACTAGCACATAGAGCATCTATGTTTACAGGAGAGTGGGATCAGGTATTAAATTCTTATAATAAATGTTTACTGCTTGAGGGAGATGGTTATAATATAAACATTCCAGGGATTCTATTGAATATCGGAGTGATTTATACATTTAAGGGTGAATTAGATCTTGCTCTAGAACATCATAAGAAGAGTTTAATGCTTTTCAAGGAAATGGGTAACAAATTTGGAATTGCAAATTCACTTAATAGTTTAGGGGGGATTTACCGAGTTCAAGGTGATTTCATTAAAGCTGAAGAATACTTAAAACAAAGTGAAAAATTATTCGAAGAGTTAGGTTATGATTTGTATATGGTTCAAATTAATTCTTGTTTATGCGAATTAGCCATTGATATGAAGGACAATAAAAAAGCACAACTATACCTTAAATGCTTGAAAGAATATAAAAACTTAAATACAATTAGTAATGGAATATATCGTGAATGTAAAGCCCGTCTACTAAAATTAAGTCCCCGAGCTATTAATCGTGGTAAAGCAGAAAAAATATTTAAACAATTAATTAAAAAAGAGGGTATCACTAGCGAAACTAAAGAACATGCTTTAGTTAACTTATGTGATTTACTCCTAATTGAATTACGTAATATCGGCGACTCTGAGTTATTGGATGAGCTGCAAAATTATATAAGTCAATTATTAAATATTACCAAGAAATATCACTCTTACTCGTTGCTAGCCGAGACATATTTATTACAAGCTAAATTAGCGTTAATTTCATTGAATCTAGAAGAAGCTCGAAGATTATTAACTCAAGGACAGAAAATTGCTGAAAAATATGGACTTCGCATAATAGCTCAAAAAATATCAAATGAACACGATCAAATGCTTAAACAATTAGAAATATGGGAAAAAAAAAGGGACCCGAAAGCTCCGTTAGCGGAACGTATCGAATTATCAGGCTTAAATGAACAAATGGAGGGAATGGTAAGAAGACGGGTAGGTAAAGTTCCGAAATTAGAAGCTGAACAGCCAGTACTGCTTATGGTTATGTCAAAAGAAGGAAAAGTAATATTGTCTAATCCGTTTTCTGCTGATGTTGCAATCGACAGTGCCTTTTTTAGTGAGTTTCTATCCTCTTGTACTGCCTTTTGCGATCAAATTTTCTCTGAAACTTTCGATCGAGTAAAGTTCGGTCTACATACAGTGCTTATAACAGCAGTCAATTCTTTTTCTATTTGTTATATGTTCCAAGGGCAGTCCTACAGCGCTCGACAGAAATTACTTCACTTTTCTGAGGCTGTTAAAAAAGAACCTAATATTATGAAAATATTTGAAGATGCCGGTAGTAAAAATAATGAAATAAAAGTAAACGAGGCAACTTCTCTTGAGGAATTAATTTATGAAAGTTTTCTTTCGGATCCTCAGCAATTTCAGATGCCATTTTCAGCTTATGATGGCGATGGATCGTTTGTTTTCGTTAGTTATTCTCACACTGACAGACTTCAGGTATATCCGATAATCGACTATCTTAATAAAACTGGCAAAAATATATGGTATGATGAAGGGATTTCTATAAGTGAGGATTGGAAGAAGTCAATAGTGGATAACCTAGAGCGATGTAGCGCATTTCTCGTTTTTATTACACCCCATATAATAGATTCCGAGTATGTAAGAAAAGAAATTAGCTTTGCCTTAAAAAAACATAAACCGTTTTTTAGTGTCTACTTAAAAGAGACTCAATTACCGAGTGAATTGGAATTTGAAATAGGAAATATTCAATTTATGAACAAATATCTTATGCCTGAAACTGAATTCTATAACAAATTGAATGGAATGCTGGATCCAGTGCTAAAATAATTTATTTTTAAACATTTGATAATAATTTATTGAAATTTCAACTATTCAATTAGTGAGAGACGCTCACGATAACTTGAAAATTGATTAGAAAATATTCGATTTTTACAATCATCCCACTTTTTACGATAAAAATAAAAATATTCTGATATTTCTAAAGGATTACCAAAAATAACTTGATAATTATTAATAATTGATATTTGGATGTATATAGGTAATAGTTCAAAAACTCGAATATCAAACTTTGAAGAGACTTTTCCCAAAACTTCTTTTTGTAATTTTAAATTTTCCCTTATATTCTTTTCTCTTGAGATTATAGCTATATCAATATCTGAATTAGGACGCACAGCTCCTTCCACATAAGAACCATATAAAATTACTTCAAATTTATTTTGAAATGGTGCTAATAATTTTCTCAATTCATTAATTCTATTTAATTTCATCCATAATCTCCTCTACAATCGAGATCCATTTAATTAGGAGATTTTTAATGCTCTCAACAGAATCTAAGATTAACAGTTCGTCAATTTTATTATAACGATGCACTATAATGTTTCTTAGACCATTTGCATTCTTTAAATTTTCTCCTAATTCAGGATCTAACTTTCTTACTTCTACAATTTTAGAAATATTAATGATATCCTCTTTTACCTGGATTCCTAAATCTTTTACACACATTGCAATTAGATCCACCATTGCTTCTATCGAAGTCTGAAGAGAGTAAAAAATTCCACGTTTTTCAAGTTCGTTTCTCGGTTTTATAGGTAACTCCTGAATGTAATCAATAATATGGTGAATCTTATCATGATAACGCTTGATTCTCAATTCATTCATTAGAATTCTTTACTAAATACTGTACTTTTATTATTTATCTTTTTATTAATAGAATCTCCTTTCCATTATTTATATATATTAGTCAAAATGAATGCAAGTATTGCATTATAATGCATATCACGTCTAAAATTATAACATACATAATTTTTTAATTGTTTTGA
>JAEOTW010000044.1 GCA_016839655.1 Promethearchaeota archaeon
AACTCTTTTATATTCAGTCATTAAACCAACCTTAACCCGTTTCGTAAAAATATTTTAAATAATTAGTAGGTTTAATTAATTTAAATTTAGGTTTTTAACTGAGTTTTTATAACAATTTCCTCAACAACTTCCTTTACTTCCTTACCGGTAGTTTCAACAATATGGTCTGCTGCTGCTTGATAGTAGGGTTTTCGAAAAATTAGAACTTTCTCAATTTCTTTTTTAGGATCATCCTTATTGATTACAGGCCTAGTATCTTTCCCATCTCTCATAGCTCTTTTATAAATTTCCTCAATAGATGCTTCCAATAAGACTATGTGACAATTCAATTTTAAATTATCAATATTCACCTTATTTAAAACAACTCCTCCTCCGCATGATATAATAATGTTCGAAAGATTTGAAACTTTTTTACAAGCTGCTACTTCGTATTCTCTAAATTTAACCTCACCATCTTCAGAAAAAATAGCGGGAATAGTTTTTCCTACCATTTCAATTATTATCTGATCAGTTTCTATGAATTTGAAAGCATCTCCTAAATGTTTCGCTAATGCCCTTCCAATAGTAGTTTTCCCCGTAGCCATAAAACCAATTAGGGCAATACTATTTTTGTTCATTTTTCCTCTTATTTTATCTTTAATATATTTTCAATTAATTATTCACTGTAATGAGAACCCGTGCCTACCTATTGCACCCTTTTCTAAACTAACATAATAACCTGATATATAGGCAAAGGTGCTAATTTTATCGGGATCAATATTATTGTTTTTGATAAGATTTTCGTCAGAATGTACGGCTAGAACTTCACCAAAATAACATACATGAGATCCCAATTCTGTTCTCTGAATAACCTTACATTCCATATTCCAAGGGAATTCTTTTACCAGTGGTACTTGAATTATCGATGCCTTTTCTTTAGTTAGGTTTATCTCTTCCCATTTGTTTACGTCTCTTCCTGACCTTGTTCCACAATAATCCATATCTCTCAACTGGTCAATAGTGGGATAATTTATCCCAAATTCTCCATGTTTCTCTATTAATTTGTAGGAATGACGTTTTGGTTGTATAGAGATCGCAATAATTGGTGGTTGGAGGCACACTTTCCCTACATAGGCGAGCGTAATTAAATTTGCCTCATCTCCAATTCCTACTGATATAACCGCAGCAGGCATTGGAAAAGTGGTCATCCCTGTACTTAATTTAACTTTAACCATCTTCTAAATATACCTCATTTTAGCTAAATAATTATATATTACAATTTTTCTTAAACATATTATTAAATAAAATTTAAAACTTCTGCTTGCAAGATGCCTATTTCAAATAGAATAACTTCACATACGAAAATACTGGGTGTTATAGGGCATCCCATTGAGCATAGTATGTCTCCAATAATGTGGAATCCTGCTCTTCAGGAGTTGGGACTCGATTATATTTATGTAGCTTTTGATGTTCATCCTGACAATCTCGAAAAAGCCATGATTGGTATAAGAACTTTGGAAATCGAGGGTATAAACGTCACACTCCCTCATAAAAAAACTATCCTTAGATACATTGATAAGGTTGATCCCTTAGCACTTAAAATAGGTGCAATAAATACAATTAAAAATGAAGAGGGGGTTTTAAAAGCAAGAAATACCGATGCTGGCGGAGCAAAGAAATCTCTATTAGAAAGCGGATTAAACATCTCTGGAAAAAACATTCTTATTCTAGGTGCAGGGGGTGTTTCAAGAGCTATTGCTCATATTTTGGCAGAAGAGGCAGACAAAATTATTTTAATTGATCTAATTGAAAAAAGAGCAAAACAACTTGCCAACGAAATCAAAGATAGTTTGAAAATAGATATTGAAGGAAATTTAAGCAATAAAGAAAATATTGAGAAATATGTAAAGAAAACAGATGTTTTAATCAATGCAACACCTATAGGAATGTATCCAAGAGTTGACGAAACTCCCGTACCTAAAGATTTACTTCATGATGATCTTTTCGTTTTTGATGTTGTTTATAATCCTCTTGAAACTAAATTGATGAAACAAGCAGCAGAGATTGGATGTAAAACACTAGGTGGTTTAGATATGCTCATCAATCAAGGAATATTAGCATTTGAATGGTGGTTAGATAAAAAACCTAATAAAAACCTAATGAAGAATACAATTATCGAATTCCTGGGATTATCATAATGAATGGGGAAAAAAAACCTATAACCTCAGTAACCCGTAATAGGGATGTTTCAAAAGCAGTTCATACTGCTCTTGATAAGATTGAAATCCCCAACCTTTCTGGAAAAACAGTGTTATTGAAACCGAATGTCGGTAGAGAAGTTGATCCTAAATTAGGAATCAACACCAACCCCGAAGTTGTAGAAGCTATTTTTGTTTACTTACAAGAACGCTATGAAGCAAAATATGTAATCGGTGATTCTCCGATAATAAACACAAATACACATAAAGCATTTGAGCAATCAGGCTATAAAAAATTATTAAAAAATGATAATTTGAAGTTTATTGATTTGGATGATCGCACTCCGGTGAAGAAAGAAATCCCAAATGGAAAAATTCTAAAAAATATAAGAATAACAGGTTATTGGGATGAAATTGATTATTGTATTTCTATTCCAGTATTAAAAATGCATATGCATTCCGGAGCATCACTAAGCTTCAAAAATATGAAGGGCTTAATATATAGAAGAGATAAAATCACTTTACATCAATTTCAAGCTCCAGAAATACTTGAAGAATTGAAAAAAACCATAGGAAAAATAAAAGAATTAGATATTGCTATAGCTGATCTCGGAAGTATTATCCGTCCTGATTTAGCGATAATAGATGCTTCATATGCTCATGAAGGAATGGGGCCATCATCGGGGAATGCTGTAAAATTAGATACGATTATAGCTTCTACTAATTTTTTAGCAGCAGATATAGTTGCTCTCGCTATCTCTCAACCAAAATGGTCTCTAGAAGATGTGCCCCATTTGAAATTAATTTCTGAGTCTATTTTACCCTCAATTAACTCCTTAAATGACATAAAAACAATTCCAGCTGATATTAATGAATTTATCAGACCTTTAGAATCCCCTCCCACATCAATAACAATTAAATATGAAAACGTTAATCTTATGGATATTGACTCTTGTTCTGCTTGTTTATCAACTGTCTTCAATTTATTGAAAAATAATAAAGAATTTATTGATGAACATTATACTCCTGAAAAACCTCTGAATTTAGCAATAGGAAAAGGAATAACAGAATCAAATCTTTATTCAGACACGTTTCTAATTGGAAATTGTACATCAAATCATAAAGAAAATGGAACGTTTATACATGGATGTGCTCCCGTTGAATCAACAATCTTAAAAATTATTAAAGAAAGATTAACGTTAAGTTCTAAATAAAAAGTTTATTAAACACAAAGATCTATTAGGTTTTAAAAATTATTTCACTGGAAGTTTAGATTATTCTAAAGAGGATTGCCATTTCAATAATTTATAAAATAATTTCAATGCATTTTTAAAAACAATATAAGAATAAAAAAAAAATTGTTATTAGTCGGTACTGGTTCCACATAGTGGACAAAATTGAGCAGCTTCTCTCTGATTTAATTCAGATCCACAGTTATAGCAGAATTTGGATTTTTCATCCTCAGTTTGAGTCACTAACACCGTTTTCTGATCCATAGCTTGGTTAGTTGTAGTAACTAATTGATACTTCGGACTTGGTTGAGTATTAGTTAGAGCATAGCAAACCGAATTACACTGAATACAACGAGGTCTCTTCTCCC
>JAEOTW010000268.1 GCA_016839655.1 Promethearchaeota archaeon
GAAACAGATGATAGCTTATGGATGTTTTTTCCTGAAAAAGAAGTTCTATTTTCTGGGGAGTTAGTATCGAATCCTACATTTCCTAATGTAGGAAATCCATTTAAAGTACAACGTTTCCCTAAACAATGGGCTATAGCTATGGAAAAAATGCTAGAAAAAGATGCCAAATATTTGGCACCTGGTCATGGACCACTTATTGAAGGTAATAAAAGTGTTCAAGAGGCTTTATCAATTAGGGCAGAAGTACTACATTTTGTGTATGATGAAGTCGTAAAAAGATTAAATGAGGGAAAATGGTTCGAGCAAATTTATTATGAGATGCTTGATATTTATCCTGAAAAATTCAAAAAACAAAAATACCTAACTCCCGCATATGGTTGTTATCGATTTGCAATACATGCTGTTTATAGACTTTTTCATGGCTGGTATACTACAGGAAATCCAACTGATCTCTTTCCCGCTAAATCTAATGAAATTGCAGAAGAGTTTTTAGCAATTAATAATGAGGAAAAATATCTTTCTCACGCAAAGAAATTATATAGTCAAGGAAAACTCCAATTAACTTTACATATTCTCGATGTAGTAATTAATGGATCAAATTCAATAAATAAAAGCGTACTTCTGGAAGCTTGTTCTTTAAAATCAATGATCTTAATGCAAAAAGAAGAACAAGAATCTTCATTCATAGCAAAAAATATACTAAGAAATGGTATTAATGAATTAGAAACCAAAATTACAGAATTGAAAAACTAAAACAATTAATTTGATGAAAAAATTCAATGAAAGATGAAGAAATAAGAGAAATTCTTTGGTTAAGTGGTTTGAAGAACGCAGTTAAATTTGATGGTAAGCCAAATAAAAAAGCTATAATGGGAAAGCTTATGGCTTCAAAACCAGATTTGCGCTCCCAAGCTAAATCAATCATTCCTATATTGGATAGTATCATTTCTGAAATCTTAAAACTTAGTTTTAAGAAACAAAAAGAAAAATTATTAGAATTAGATCCTCATGCATTAGATAAAAAAGAAAAAACGGAAGAAGAAAAAGTATTACCAGAGTTACCGAACCTTTCTGAATTTGATAAAGTAATAATGCGTTTAGCTCCTTATCCGAGTGGAGCGTTACATATTGGGAACGCAAGAATGATCGTACTAAATGATGAATATGTCAAAAGATATAATGGTGATCTTATTCTATTTTACGATGATACGATCGGAAGTCCAAAATCTTTACGAGATAGCCCTAAAGCTAAATACGTATTACCAGAAGCTTATGATTTAATTAAGGAAGGATTGGAGTGGTTAGGTGTAAAGTATAACAAAATTTATTACAAAAGTGATCGATTAGAGATTTTTTATGAATACTGTGAAAATCTCATCAAAGATAATATTGCTTACGTTTGTTTTTGCTCCGCCGATGAATTTAGGGAAAAATATAAGAAAAGTAAAAAAGATTGCCCACATAGGAATCAATCGATAGAAAAGAATTTAGAATTATGGAAGGCTATGCTCAATAAGGAATATCACGAAGGTAAAGCTGTAGTAAGACTAAAAACAGGAATGGACCAAAAAGATCCAGCTTTAAGAGACCAAATTATTATGAGGATTTCTGAAGCAGAACATCCTAGAGTTGGTAATAAATATACAGTATGGCCAATGTTAGAATATTCTTGGGCTATTGATGATTACCTAATTGGAGCAACTCATATATTGAGAGGTATAGATTTAGTTAAAGAAGGTATTATCGAAGAATTTATTTGGGACCATTTTGGTTGGAAGAAAGCGGAGTTATTATATTATGGAAGACTCAATTTTGCTGATATGAAATTAAGTAAAACTGAATCGAGAAATAATATTCAAGACGGAATCTATGAAGGATGGGAAGATCCAAGGACATGGAGTTTACAATCTCTCAAAAAACGTGGAATAAGACCAGAAGCATTAAGAGAAACATTACTTGAACTTGGTATGTCTCAGTCAGGAATAACTTTTTCTGTAAATTGGTTATATTCAAAAAATCAAGATATTATAGATGAAATCTCCAACCGTTACTTTTATGTTGAAGATCCAGTTTCAATTACAGTCGATAACATTCCTGAAAATATATACATCGCGGAACCTCTATTACATCCATCAGAGCCAAAAAAAGGAAAACGGAAAATAAATTGTATATCAAAAAATAACCAATTGAATTTATTGATTGCTTTATCTGATGGGAAAAACTTGGATAAGAATCAAATGGTCCGATTAAAAGATTTAATGAATATCGAAATTAAGTCTGTTGATTTGAATAATAAAAAAATAAGTGCTTCTTATCAAAGTAAGGCGTTGGATCGAGATTTTCCAATTATTCAATGGGTACCAAAAGATGAAAATATAAGTGTGTCAATTTTAAAACCCGATGGGACAATGTCAAAAGGGAATGGAGAAATAAATCTTTTAAAAATACCGATGAACCAAACGATTCAATTCGAACGTTATGGATTTGTCAATCCCATAAATCTTGAAAACAACCATCTTTTCTGTTATTTTACTCATTAAATCCTTTTTTTAAAAATTAAAGAAAAATATTTTCAATTACTAAATCACTTGATTTAAAATCATACTTTAAAAACTTAGAAAAAGTAAAGAATGAGAAAAAGATTAAGGAAAAAGTGTATTTAGGTATTTAGTTAGCTTTTTGAAATATTGCTCGAATTCTTCCAATTCAAATGAATCTGTGATTCGATTACTCCATACATTGCTATATTTGAAATTATAATCTATGTTCTCATCGAATTGTTTCATCAAAAGAAATGCACTTATTTCGGCTAATACTTCATTTTTTGCATAATTCTTTGCATCAAGGTCTAAAACGGTAATGGTTAGGTGATGACTTAATTCATGCAATACAGTATGAGAAGATTTTTCATATAGGATAATCTCTTTTGAATCGGGATCATAAATGCCTTTGGTTTCTTGGTGATTGAATTGTTCCTTAATTTTAAGGTTGGGGAACTTATTTTTTGTAAATTCTAATGCTGTGTTATAATCGATTTCCGCATTTTTCATTATTACCTTATCGATCTGCTCTTGTTCTTTCAGATAATTTTCATATTCTGAGGTTTGGGTAATATCAAAAGTTGTACCTATTTTGAAGTAGGCTAAAACTTCCTTATCTTTATCTTGGTTTTGCTCGGTGTTATCTTGGTTTTTCACAAAAATAGGAACAAGGATTTTATACCCTTTAGATCCTTTAAGCACTTGGATATTTTGTTTTTTCCAATTTACAAAGCTGTTTAAGATTCCTACGAAGTTTTGATCTTGACGCTTTTCATTTTGGGCTAGAACTAAACAATAATTTCTTAAGCTGTAATTATGCATACTCTTGTAATTTGCAACAATGCCTATAAAATCTTGAATGGAGTGTTTTTCTACAAATTTATGATAGAGGTCTATAAGGTGCTTCTTTTCGGTTTCCTTTTGGGTTCTATATTCTTCTTTCTCCTTCTCTGTGAAGGTTTTCTTATAGGATTTTTTGTTTTTGGTTTCCATAGTAAGATTATAAAGGAATTTCCTAGTTTTATTTGTGAATGGGCTGTTGGATTTCTGATATATTCCATATATAAAGAGATAAATCACTACTTCGTTATTCTCTTCTTATTAAATAGGGTATAACTCTACATAGTATTTATGAACTCTCTAAAAAATGATGAACAGAAATTAGAGTTTGAGTATGAAGATGGAAATAAAATGGTATTTACCTATGAATATAGAGAAAAGTTATTACTTGACTTATCACATCCGCCATGATGAGTATGGGCTTACAATTAAGACAGATTGTAGATTGTCGAACTTAGTAGCAGTTAGTATTGCTTCAAATTCAGTTGTAGAAGGTCCGGATTGGCAAGAATGGGAGATTAC
>JAEOTW010000393.1 GCA_016839655.1 Promethearchaeota archaeon
GAATAGGTCATAAATAATGAGCTCGCGATTAAAACGTGGAATTAATCTAGTAGATTTAGAGAATATTGGTCGTAAACCTTTTTATGCTCAATTGCTTTATCTTTATCTAGGTACAATAAATCTCCCTTCTTTTTAGCTATGCTTAAGAACATCACTATTTCGAAGATTGCTAAAAATAGCCAAGGTGATATGTATTCGTTTATTATAACAACTCCGGATAATTATAGGGTTTTTAATGTTGAAAAGACGCTGGGGGAATTTTTTGTTTTTATCCCCCAATTATTTGTACTATGATTTCGTAATAAAATGCAGTGAATAGTATCAGAAATAAAAGTAACCCGGAGATAATAATACCTTTATCGAAAAAGACTTTTTCAGTTCTCCTTGCGATTTCTGGTTTAGATGAAGTTAAATACATAAACCGCATAATAATGTAAAGAGAAATAGGAATTGTAAAAATCACTATATATTCTTGCAGTTTTAATGTAGGTTCGAAAAGGTCAAATTTTAATATAAGATAAAGAGAATACGTCATAAACAACGAGCCTGCAATTATAACATGGAATTGATCAAGAAGTTTAACAGAATATTTGTCGTATACTTTTTTATGTTCAACTGCTTTATCTTTTCCAAGATATAATAAATCACCCCTTCTCTTCGCAATGCTTAAAAACATAGCAATTTCGAAAATTGCTAAAAATAACCAAGCAGAAACATATTCCTGGATTATAACAACACCAGCTAATGCTCTCCAAAGGTAACCGGTGGATAAGACTAATATATCGATAAAAGCATAATTCTTAAAAAAATGGTTATAAAATTGTCCTGTCAAGATTACGAGAATTAACGTTATTATAAAGCCAATATTTGGAATTAGAAATACCAACGAGAGAACAATTATTCCTACAATAATTACCAGAAGCAAATATGCGAAGTAAATAGGTAGTTCTCCAGATGCTAATGGTTTTTTTTTCATTTTTTCTGGATGTTGTTTGTCAGCCTTCACATCTCTTATGTCGTTTATAATATAATTAAAAGAGGAGGCACAACACAATAAGATAAAACCTAAGATTAATGGAAAATAAAGTGTGTGATGAAAAATCTTGTAACTAAAGAATATACTTACGAAGATTAAAATATTTTTATAATATTGTCTAACTCTTAAAAGCTGGGCAATACTTCTAATTTTACTGGTCATTATAAGGTTTAAAACACAAACAATCTAATTAAACTTTGTTGAGGTAAAAAATCTTTTCGGGTTTGAATTTTTTCAACAGTTTATATCCTAATTTACTAAAAATACTCGTTTCTGACTTCTTTTGAATTTTTCCTGTAATATATTCAAAAGATATGGCTTCTAATGATTTATATGGTATCTCTTGCTTTTCACCGAAAATGTTCTTAATTGTAATATGATTAGTTACCCCATTTGTTCCTTCATTTAGGTTCTTTTTTAATTTTTCAGCATCTAATCGAATTTCTTGAATATAACCAATTTCTAAGTTATTTACAGGTTTTTTCAGGAAAATATAAGTCCTAAGCTGTTTTTTTATCAACCATTCGAAGATTTTTGATTCTGTTTTCAACCCTTTTTCATTTCTATTAATAGTAATATAAGTATCTTTTGGTTTAATTATTAAATCCTTTAGTTTCAATTCAAATTTACTACTTCTATTATTCAGAGGAATCATTTCAAAATGCAAATCTGAGTCTTTAAAATTCTTTGAAATTACAACATTTGTACATTTTAAAATTAATGTCTCTCCATTCGTTGTGAAAAAGACATCATTATCGGCATATCTTTTTATTGTGGATATTGAATTAGGTAATTTGGTCTTCTTTAAATTTTTAAAAATCTTCTTACCATCTTTATCTAAAAAGACATATTTAGATTTCTTTTGATTTGAACTTAGAGATATATCTATAAGATTTACGGTTCCCTCTTTTTCCAAAAAGTAGTCTTCTTTCAGAGACACATGAGATTTTGAATATTCTGATGAATTTAGATGGATTAAATTATCAGTTTTGAATTCTCTAATAATATATTCATCTATATCACATACATCATTATTGAAAATTACATTTTCTAATTTTCCGATAATAATCTCATCTGAAATCTTATGTTTAAATAAAAAATCTTGTTCGAGCTCAAATTTATATAGTTCAATCCTATTTATGCTATCCATATAAGCAGAAATATCTCTAATCTTGAAATACTCCTTAAATTTTTCACTGGCAATATTTTTGAATTTATTACGTGCGTTATCAAATAATTTCGCATAATACCTTTGTTTTGATTTTTTTAAGCATAAAAACGGAAGTAGCATTTCCTTAGTTGGTTTTAATTTATCATCTAGTATTGCAACAATCCTGTGATATGTAAGTGGATGAGAATTTATTATATTGCTAACCAGAGATCCTCTTTTTGGTTTTATTATGGATTTGTTAATATAATCTGCCGTATCTAAAAAATTTAAAATTTCGTTATTTTGCTTAATTTTTTCTTCACACAAAAGCATCGTATTCAGTCCAAATTCACGCCCGGTAGCATAGAAGCTCTCTAGATTATAAAGAGCTTTTACGAGTTCTTTCGCGTATCCAATTTTCTTTGTTTTTTGGTCAGCCTTACCTTCCAATATTCTGACAAACATAAATAGAATTATGTATATTAACAGATTTAAAAGAATATACAACACAAAGGGTAGTTGAGGATTTCCAAAGGTATAATCGTAGTATGTTGCAGGAATACCAAAGAGCATTCTAAAGATTAAATCTCCTGTTGTTATAAAAGTCAGAATTAATGTGTGTTTTCCTTTCGTATGTGCTAATTCATGAGCAACGATTCCTTTTACCTCATCTTCTGGTACTGATTTGTAATTTTCTGCAATGAGAGCGATTCGTTTATCGAAAAACGAGCCATAAGCCATAGCATTTAATATAGGGTAGTTTCCGATCCCAACCTTTACTTTTCCTTTTATTCCAACATCTGATTTTACTTTATCTACTAAATCTAATAATCTTTTATCCTTAAGTGGTTTAATACCAAGCATAAAATCTAAAATTGGTCCCGAAATGAAATAAATAATCCAATTTATCGCCATCAATATTGTATAAACATTAAAGAAAAGCTCTCTGATTGAAAAAGAGTTAAAAAGCAGCGCTTTTGGTGAACTTAAATTTAGAGGGGGATAAATTGTGCTGATAAAAACAATACCCAACCAAGCAATTATATACAAAAATAATGTCAAGTATTGGGGGGACATGAATCTCCATATAACAATATATTTGCGACCAAATAAGATAAAACCTAAACCAAGAATAATCCAAAAGGAAAATGAAAAAGCTGTTTCAAGGATTTTAGGATTACTTAATACCGTTGAGATTATACCGGACACAAAAATTACATTATAAGTTACCAATGAAATAATTAAAATCTTATTTAAAACTGGATAATCTTTTAACTCGTATACACCGAACCATAAATAAATTGAAAATGCACCCATAATCGAAGTGAGTATATCTGGTTTTGAGAAAAAGAATATCAAGAAAAAAAAGAATAAAATGGCAACAAAGTCGCTCATTTCGCTTCTTTTACCATTTTTAGCCCATCTGTATACTTCTTCAAGGGATAGCAAGTAAAATATAAGCATAACATAAAAAGTCCAGTCATTTAGAAGTCTTGGTAAATTAGCTCTGAAAATGAAGACATATGAAAAAATAGAAAACGAAAGGGAAATTAATAAATATAGAAATAAAATACTGAAACGGGCTAACTTTTTCAAACTTTTATCAACTAATCTTTAATTATATTTATCCAATTTTATTAACAACTAAAAATTTTTCATTATATCACATTTAATTAATCTCTGTCGGACCCTTTTCTTCACTTTGAAGTGAGCTCTTCATTTTTTTTATTTCAATCCAAAAATATTTTATGGTAATGTAATACCAAACCAATAATCCAGGAATCACTAGAATTAACGAAATGAGTATATTAGTAGGTATAATTAACCCTAAAATGTTTATATCTACAAAGTTTAATGGCATTATAAATA
>JAEOTW010000269.1 GCA_016839655.1 Promethearchaeota archaeon
ATTATACTGCCCACATTTTCTCGTACGACATTTCTTTAAGAAATTAAAAAATGGATGACTCGGTAATTCATCATTAGGTGTGTGACACCCAACACAACCTTCCCATTCGTATTTGACTGGCTTATATCCAGTGTAAGTTTTAATTTGCTTAGAATACTCGTCCCAATCTTTTTCTGCGATTTTTTTCCGCACGAACATAGACCAAGGACATTCAGAACAGATGTTTCCACAACGCGAGATTATTTGTTCCATCACTTAATCACTGATATTATTCAATCCTAGTTGATTTTTAAAGGTATACTCATCTATTATTTTTGTATTTTTTTTGAATAAAAATCATTGTTTATAGGCACTTTTTCTCTTTATATAGGATGATTTGATAATGATTCATGAAAGAAATGATAGCAGAAGAAAATTTATTCAATCAAAAACTCAGAATTAATCGCTATTTAAATGGCCAACTCGCTGTATTTTGCCAAGATTATCGTGGTGAACCTATTGCTGAACTTTCATTGATGTCAGAGTTAGTTCAACTTGCTCCCGATGAATTTATATTAAAAGATTACTCCGAGAACCAAGATTTAGCTAAAAGACTTATTGATTTTGAAATGATAAGCACAACAGATAGATTTGTTCTAATTGGGTCTCATCTATGCCCAATTTGTCACTTAACTTCAGAGTTATGATAATTTTCTAATGACTTGATTAAGTCTGTTGATCGATTTGCGCTAAGTATTAATTTTTTACGCGATCGAGTCATTCCTACATAAAGTAATTGACGATCCTTATCAGATTTATAAGTATCTAACTCAGGTATGATTATCATATCAGATTCTAACCCCTTTGTTCCATGAAGCGTTCCTATCAATAAGCCAGTTGAAGTATAATTATGCTGTTTTAAATCTTTCCATTTTATATCAGAATTTCTCAACTGATCAAAAAATTGATGCTTATAATCAATTTTAGACATATTTTTTCTAAATAGGACTAAAATCTCTTGAGGTACTTTAAGGCAATTATCTATTTTCTCAACTAATTTCTGGTATTCATCCTCACGACTATCTGACACGATAATTTCAACACTACCATGATTACCAACATAGCTCTTTGTTGAAATAAACTCATCAAATTTATCTATTAATTCTTTGAGATTATCTGGCAGAGTTAATTGAGCTAAAACACCTATTTCTATAGGTACTCGATAAGAATTTTCAAACCTTTTTACTCTTCCTCTTGCTTGAATCCCAACATCTGACCAGTAAAATCTTTTTCTAGCATAAATACCTTGAAGTCCATCACATGTAATTAGTAGGGAATTAGTTTCCGGATTGAGAACTTTAATTAAAGGTAAAAACCAAGATTCATTGAAATCTTGAGCTTCATCAATTAAAATCGCATCATAGTGACGTTTACCATTTCCTTGAGATTTAATTAATTCAAGAAGTAAATCAGGCACAAAATCCCGGAAGAATTTATTCATTTTATCTTCCTTTTCTGCGCTGTTTTCAGCTTTTTGGTATAACGACGAAAAGTAGTTACCTGAATTCATTATATAGCTCCGAGCCCATCCATGAAATGTGCTTATGGTAATATCAGCTTCAAAATCTTGTGGATTTAACAAATTAAAAAGCAAATCTTTTAACAATCTATTGTAACATAATATAAGAATTTTCCAATCAGGATGACGTTTAGCAAGAATTCTTGCACGAGCAATTAGTATAACTGTTTTTCCACTTCCAGCAACCCCAAAGATGAGCCTATGTCCTTCTCCCATCACTCTTGCTAATTTTTCTTGTTCGTAGTCTAATATTTTTACTTTATCTTCATGTGAAAAATATTCTAATAGATCTGTTTGTTTAATAGAAGGAAGTCGGCATGTTGGAATAATATTAGCTCTAATAGTTGTAAACATTTCTTCACTAATATTAAGGTTAAATGGTAAGATGTCTGTAATAAACTCCAAAAAATTCTCATTTCTGGTAAGAACTTCCTTAAAACCTAAATGGATTTTAATTGGTGAATTTTCTCTAATTTTTTTAGCGGTATAGCTATATTTTGGAATTTTGCTAAATACTACTAGTCGAATTATTGGTACTTGGACATCATGGGGTAATTGACAACTATTAACTCTATCTTTTATTACTCGCCAATACTGGTATATCTGATCAAATGGATTATCAATAGCAATTGTCTCATTATCCTGTAATCGCTCCCATTCCCCCGATTTCCTTATAGTTTTTAGGTATTTCTCTGAATAATCTTTAATTTCCACAATAATAATCCCATGACTAGGAGAGAGTAAAAGATAATCGGGATGGAGTCCTCCGATATCAGGTTCGAAATAAACTAGTAAATGAGGCTCTTCTATAAATATCCTTTCAATTCGATTATAGAATGCCCGTTCACCATCGGTTGCCGATAAGGGAGGTTGACTAAGGAAATTTGCCATAATGTCAATTGCTTTTTATTTAATTCACACCCTTAACAATGAAAAAAGAGTTGAACTATAATTATATAGTCGATTATCTTCTTTATAAAATTTGAGAAGGAATTTAATTATTATAATATCAATAAATCTGTTCAACAGCACATATTTCAGATGCAATAGTTAAAAATAATCTAACATATCTTACAAATAATTAAAGTCAATAGCTTAGATATTAAAAATGCCAAGATCCTGTCCTAAATGTGGAAAACCTTTAGAAGTATATCAAATGGGAGGTATTAGATATTTAGACTGCTCGGGATACCCTGAATGTAGATATAGAATAGAAATTGGAAAAGCTAATCAGCAAATGTCTATTGAAGAAAAAGATGGAAAAATTACATATCCTAGTATATGTCCTAATTGTAACAGAAAGTTAGTTATTATTATTGGAAAAAATGGAGCATTTTTTAGTTGTTCTGGTTATCCCTATTGCAAAAATACTTTTAGTATAGATAGTGTTAAAAATGTACTTTGTCCCAACTGTGGAAAAATAATGTATGAAAGAACAGGAAAATACGGCATCTTTTTAGGTTGTGGAGGATATCCCGACTGTAAGTTCACATATAATATCAGAATAAGCAAAGCCTTAAAAAATACCCATTCTCCAGCAAAAAAAGAAAAGAAGAAATTAGATTTACCGGAATTAAAAAGCCCAATGAGTAATGATAAAATATATAATATATTATCAGAAGAATGGCACACTATTGACCAAATTGCTGTTAGACTAAATTTGAATGATGATAATGATATCCGGTTTTTAAAGCTTAAATTAAAAAAACTAGAGCGAGAACACTTTCTTATTACCAAACTAAAAGAGAATCAATACTACTGGAAGATATCTTAAAACTAATAGAATATTTGACATTAGTTAGACTTAATTATTCTTAGAGTTCTGATGGTAAATACGAGTCTTTTCATATAAAGTTTCAAAATATTTGTAACTCACAGAAAACGCTTGACCGTTGTAATATGCTATACTACCATTATTATCCAAGAATTTTCGCTCGGATTCACTTAATTTTTTGTATAAATTTTTACAAATTGCTTTCTTAGAAACTTCTGTAAATATGGGACCTCTTTTATAAAGATCTAATCCTAAATCATCAATAACTTCGAAAGTTTTTTCACAAATATTTTTTTCTACCCCATTAAATGTGGTTATTTCGCTAAATACCGCACTCAGTAAGTCAGTACCTGATTGTAATTCTTTTGCTTTCTTTGCTCTTGCTATTTCTTCAAAGTTTAGAATTTTAACAGGAAGTACAAAGGGTTGATTAGAACTCCACATGTAAGATTTTCCCTTTATTGGTTCATTTAAGATTTGAGTAAGTACATCGTTTGAGAAGTGAGCGTTAGCATCTTGCAAAGCTCGTAGATCCCCTTTATTAAGTAAATGAAAAATAAAGAAATTATCTCCCTGACTAAGAATTTCTCTTGAGATACTCCCAGGTTGTTGTGTGATAAAAATACTCCCTAGTTGATATTTTCTTCCTTCCTTAGCGAGTTCTACAAATTTTTCAACATTATTCGATCCACCTATTACTGATTGAGCCTCTTCAACTACAAATACAATTTTATCAAGATCCTCCTTTCCCCCGGTAAATTTTCTTTGATTTCTATTAAAGAAATAACTTATAATTGTAGAAGACAATTGTAAGGCTGAGCGTGAATTGAGTAAAGAAATATCAATAATTACGGGAAAACCTTCCCTAACAGATTGTTCAAGGATATCTAAAAGTTTTGATTCCGGATCGTGCAATTGGTCAATTGGGGGAACAAGATTATTCAATATTGGAGGGATACTTTTGTCATCATTTAATTCCATTATTTCCTGAACCTTATCATAACTTACTAACCATCTGAACTTGGATATATATTCTAATAATTCTATCCATTGAGATTTGTTCATTCCCATTAATTTCTGAAAGAAAATTAATCCATGCTTCTCCTGATTTACAATAATAGGAATAATAAAATGAGGATCCAATCTTCTAAAATCAAATTTTAAGTTTGTATAAACATTAACTCCTAATTCATCTCTAACCTTAACACGATTGGTAATTAAAATAGCCGGAATCTTATCCATTATTCCGGGTCTACCTTTTTTATCTGTTATAGAATATTCTCCTTCAGGATCGAAGATTATAAGACTTCCAAATTCTTTTTTCCAATCAGATGCAAGGAGTTTCATTAAATTGCTTTTTCCATAACCAGCTCTTGCAAAAATAAAAGTGCGCTTTTCTGATAATTCCGTCATATCAAATTTGATATCAATTCCATCATCAAGCCAAAAATCGCCGATCTTTACTCCCTCACTCATTTCACTTAAGGCTTGGTTGCATATTACTTTGGTAATTTCAGAACTTGGTTGAATAACCCTACTAGTAATGTGAGGAATTGATTGAATTCCTGGTGTGAATTTATTCATTTCAGGATTAATTCTTCCTAACAATTTAATTTTTACTTGATAACTGACTTTTTGAGCTTTGATATCTTGCCCAATTAAATCTGGTTCTAATGCAACTTCAGAAAGCCATTTTCTACCCATAAACGATACCATTTCTCCCTGTGGTATGTAATCCATTACTCTAGCGACAATAAATTCATAACGATTATCAATTAACATAAACCCACCAACCTTAGGGACATATTCAGTCTGATATGGAGCAATGATACTAGCTAAATATTCAAAGTTGGAACTATCGAGTCCAAGAAATATCCCGATTATTTCTCCTGGCTGGTTTTCCATCTATTAAAAACCTCCCAAAATCCCTTTATTAACATATTCTCGTAAGTAATTACTTTCTTTCATCAATCTATTCAAGTTTTTATCTCCAATTTCATTCAATATTCTATCAATTATTTTTTGCCTCCAAATGGACGCTGTGAAGCCAGTTCTGACTGCTTTTTCATGAGCTCTCATAATAGTTTGGGGATATCCTAATACAGGGTAAGAAGCTGTAGAATCCTTAATAAGATGACCAATAATTTCATGTACCTCGTGTTTCGTGTAAATTTCACTATTATTTTTAAAGTCGTAAGGAACTTCGATAGTTACTAACAAATTACTCATCTTAGATAGTTTTGCAACATATAACTTACCAAAAGCATAATGCAGAAAGTCGCTTCTTAACTCACTTGCGCGTTCTGTACCCTTTCCAGTCCATTTGTAAACTATTCTTTCTATATTCCAAGGTATTTCAATAAAACCTGTTTTATTCAAAGGAATTTTCTTTTCTATAAAAAGAGCAGAAGAAATTAGATTCAGAACTTTAGAGCTTTTGGCAACTCCAACAAGTTTTCTTTTTTTGTAAAGTTTAAGAATTGCAATTAGTTTATCAATATGTTCTTCTTTTAATGCTATAGTTCTGAGTAAACCATCTTTCATTATAACAATTGGTTCATTTTTATCTCTCGTTAGTCTTTCAAAAATGGATGCTAATTCAGCTAGTTCCATTGCGATTTTCGAAGCACTTAAGATTGCAGAGCTTTGAAGAATTGTATCTAAGTCTAGTAAAGCTAAGAATTTCTTTATGATAGTAAAATCATCTAGATATGCAAAATCACTAGGTCCTAAAGTATGTCCTTTTGGAACCAGAAATTTCATTAATTCGTTGCCAAAAGAGTCTGCAATTACAACAAAATCCAATTCAAATGGATCAAAATATATTCCCATTTTTCCTCCATCAAAAGATTTGTAAGTAACAGAACTATATATACCTACAGGTTCTACTTCTGCAAAATTCAAATCTTTAACTAAATTTCTTAAATTGTGAAATTTCTTAATTTGTTTACTTACAGTCTCTTCTAGGTTTTGAATTTCATTTAAATCAAACTTTAATTGGGGTTCCATTAGGTTTCACTTTTTAGACAATATAGTGTATTTTTTAAAGTAAAAATAAAAGTATAAGAATTAATGTTTTTTGATTTTCTAAGTTTTAACAAAAATATGAGAAATTTATCTATTTCAATTGATACTCTATTAGGGACTTAAAATAAAAACAGTATATATTACCTACATATAATTGGATTTATGATGATTGTAATTGAAAATACTTAAATATAAATCAAAATCTAGTTTTAAATATATAGTCATCCAAATAAAATTCTCTTAATTTGACAATAAAATGCTCTCATTATTAGGCTGGATTAATGGGATTACTGTCAGCATAAAAGTTATCTTTGATGTGATAGCTGGTTCTATTTTTTTATATAAGTCTAAGAAAGATAAAGTAAGGCTTTTAGTGTATTTTGCGTTTAGTTATCTATCTGTCAGCGTCATATTCCTTCCTTACTTTATTGATTTTATATATATACTGTTGACGGATTTGAACCTCAACTTAGAAAGCTATAACATCTTATCTTTGGCAAGAACCATGATCGCGGAACCAGTTCTGATTTCTTTCATATACGTAGGAATCACTTTATTGTTAAAAGAAAAAAGAAGGTACATGTTATGGATTTATCTAATTTTACTCATTATATATGAAGTTTCGTTTATTTTCAATTTTGCTTCTGTTACATCATTGGATATTCCTTCAATACCTGGAGAAAATTTAATTTTCATTCAAATTGTATTAAATACACCTCAATTTATAATTTTAGCTATTACTTTTGGAACTATTTTAATTTTCAACGGTTTTGGCTTTTTTTATAAAAGTATTCAATCAGAGGGTGTAATTAAAAAGAAGTTTATGATGTTATCTTTAGCATTTCTAATGTTTTTTGGAGCAGGAATATTTGAAACCTTATTCAAACCTGGATTTTATCTACTTTTTACGAGAACGATATTTGAGAGCACTGCATTTTTTGTTTATTTCGCAATTATGCCCAAAAGGGTAAAAAAATTAAAAAAAAAATCCGTTGAGCAAGAGAAGGAATTAATATCGTTCATGAAAAGAGAATCAAAAGAAGATATGATTATTCAACCCCCAAATTATGATGTCAGTGGTGAAAAAGATAATCTTGTTATATTTATTAGTTATTCAACTAAGGATGCTGAGAGGTATAAGATTAATCTTGTTTCGGAAAAATTATTAGAATTTGAAGAGATCAAGGAGGTACTTTATTGGCAAGAACACATGAAGGATAACATAATAAAATATATGAATGACAACCTTGGAAGATGTAATGTGATGTTATTATTTTGTTCTAAAAATGCTTTAAATTCTGTGCCAGTCGAGAAAGAATGGACAGCTGCAGAAGCGTTAAATAAACCGATTATTCCTATTTTCGAGGATTCAAGGCAGATTCCTCCTTTATTGAGTTCTCGTTTGGGTTTGGAATATGAAGTAAGGAATTTTGAAATATTTATCGAGAAACTTCATGACCTCATAGTTAAAAAAAGTGTGGCTACTATATAATTATTCGATGGATACATTAGGTTCATTAGTATTATGTGATTCCTTCATTTTTTCATCTGTAATTTTGTCAATTCTTAGGATTTTAGTAAAAAAGACACCAATGGTGGTTATTCCTGCCATTAAGATTACACATAACCAGTAGAAAAGGTAAATTCCTAATAAATCGGCGAAAAATCCCGATAGAATCATCCCTATAGGAGAAACGGCACTTGTGATGAGGATAAGGATTGACATCGCTCTTCCTTGTTTTCTTGGGGGAATTATTGTCTGGATCAGCGTCATAAGCAATGAATTTACAATAGCGGTAGCAAACCCTAAGATCAGAGGACCTATGCTTAAGAACCAAAACCATCCTTCAGGAGCGAGGAGATAAAAGAAGATTGCAGGTAGTTGGAAATACATTAATTGAATCATAGTTCTTACGTATTTCTTCCACTTTTTTTTGATCATTACGGTTACAGCTCCCGCTACTATCCCGCCTTGATATACGGCAGTTACAAGCGCTAAATCAAACTTAGTTCCAGAACGAATTACTTCGATATAAAATGGAGTAAGTATAAAGAATGGGACGGCAAAAAAGCTGATGCCTGCAAAAATTACTAACAAAGAAATTAATCCTTCAACTTCCTTAAAAGCGGATAAGCCCTCCTTAAAATCTTTAACAAACTTTGATTTCTTCCTTTTTCTCCTTTTTTTAACTGGGAGTTTTAAGAAAATCGAAGGAATTAAAGCAATCGAGAATGTAATTATATCAACCCAAAGGATTTGATTTATAGTAAAAAATGCTAATAGAAAAGAGGCAATTACGGGAGCTATAATGTTGAGCAGCCCTATTAGTAAAAAGCTAATCGAATTCATCTTCGATAGGTATTTTTGAGGAACCATAAACGGTACAATTGAAGCTATAGCAGGTTGATGGAACGCTTGAAAGAGCCCTCGAAATACAATTAACACTAAAATAGGGACAAAATTGACGG
>JAEOTW010000270.1 GCA_016839655.1 Promethearchaeota archaeon
TCACCTTCTCTTTCACGACCAATTATTGAAGTACCTTCGATAAAAATGCCCTTAGTGAGAATTAATGCATCTCCAGGTTCTGCACCTGAAGTTAAAACAAGTTTTTCTTTTGCAACTTCCCCTAGTAAGGAGCCAACTACTATTGGTCTTTCAAGTCGAGGTGTTATTTCTGTATGTCCCCCTATTACAGTAATCCCCATAGATTTGCATGTATTATTAATATCTTTGAATATTTTTTCAATTAAATTATTCGTAGTGTCTTTTTGGGGTAATAAGATAGTTGCTTGAAACCATTTAGGTTTAGCTCCAGTACAAACTACGTCATTTACGTTAACATTTACAACGTAATAACCTATTTGATCAGTAGCAAAAGTGATTGGATCTGTTTTTGCAACTAAATAATTATTTCCAGGCATATCAATAACAGCAGCATCTTCTCCAATTTTAGAACCTAATATTACTCTCTTATCATGAATCTCTAAATCTGAAAGCAGATGAGCTAAATATTCATGTTTAAGCTTCCCGAGAGCAAAATTATTACTATTTCTTTTCATTAATTTATCAATATTATAAGAGAAGATAAATATTTAAATTTTGGAGATGTAATTTGAAACTTTTTGCCCGTATAAAGTATTGAAGAAACACAAGATCCAATCTTAGAGAGAATTAAAACAATATTTAATTTATTTACTTCAAAAAATTTATCCATAAAGAGATTTCAGTGCAATACTAAATAGAGTATTTGTATATCTTTGAATTATTAAAATCCTATTTGTCTATATTTGAAAAATTTCAATTTATATTTTATTCCACACTAAAATTTAAAAGTAAATTACGTTTCTAGCATATTAAATCACATTCTATATCAAAAATAGTTAATAGAAAAGAGAGTCTGAAAAAATGGGATTTGGGAAAACGTTTTCATTAAGTTTAGTTGCTTTCATTGGTTTAAATTTTATTTTTTCAATTCTTTATTTGGCATTAGGTCCCGGATTTGATGAATTATTTAATAGATTTGACCCTGATTCCCCTGAGTACGCTCCTTTAATGATTATTTATTATTTATTCGGTTCTATCGTTAGTGCACCATATATCAATTTGAACTGGGTAATTGTTGAACCTCTTTTCAATGAATTCATGGATTTCTTGATAATGGGACTTGGATTTATAGCAGCACCATTAATAGCAGCAATTCTTGCTGGAAAATTTGCTGAAAGTAAATTTCAAGGCTTTGCTGGATGGATGTTAGCTGCTATCGTTAGTACAGGTGCTATAATAGTGGGAGTTTTTTTAAGTCCTACTTTTGAAACAGAATTATCAACAACTTATGGATGGGTCGGTTTCGAAGTAATCTTAATTTCCCTTATTATCAGTTGTGTAATTAATATAATATTCTATGGCTTTTTTGCAATGCTTCTTGCGAAAACGGAGTACTACTAAGATATTTTTGAAAATTTAAAATTAATTCTATTTCTTAATTATCTAGCATATTTTTTTTTTGAATTAAGGGGAATTCATATTATTTTAGAGGGATCTTAGTACCTTAAGGTAATAAAATAGACTCTTTAATAACATTTTAATTGAATTTACAATTAGTCTAATCATCGAAATTTTCTTAAGAGAAATAAATAGAATAAAGAATTTGGAGAAAATGAAATGGCAAGACCAAGTCCCCTAGAAATTTATGCACTCTTAGATAAGAGTAATTGTAAAGAGTGCGGATATGATACGTGTATGGCTTTCGCGACAGATATTCTCGAAAGAAAGGTTGTGGTTAAAGATTGCCCACATTTAATGAAAGAGCCTAAGCAAGCAAAGAATCGAGATAAATTAATAAAGCTCATAACTCCCCCTCAAAAGCCTGTAACTATTGGTGCTGGAGAACGTGCTGTAACGGTTGGTGGTGAGGAAATTCTCTACCGTCATCAATTAACGTTCTATAATCAAACAGGAATTTTTATAGAAATTGCTGATGATGATGGGGATTTAGAGGAGACTATTAAA
>JAEOTW010000271.1 GCA_016839655.1 Promethearchaeota archaeon
GGGGATAATGTCTAACAGCATCTAAAACTGTTCCAATATTATACCAAAAAAAAGGTGCTCTGGGCAAACGGAATTTTTTACCATGCCCAAACATATATGGTTTATGTTCTGATCTTTTACTCCAACAATTTAAAAGTGTTTTTCCCGCTTCAAGTAAACCATCTGGCCATTTTTCTTCAGATATAAACCAATATCCTCTTAAAGCATCTACTATAATCATAGGACAAACATCGTTGACTCTACCTGGACCTCGACGTTTATTATAAAGCCATGGCTCACATTTCCAACCTTTACCTTGAGTTGTATCTTTCAGCAACTCATTCATTCTTTTAAGTCCAAATTGAACACGTTTATCCTTTTCTAATCCAGCTAATAAAAGTACTGGAACAAGTATATTATGATCGCATAATGCGCTTGACCACATTGGATATTTTGTCTTTGTTTTTCGATCATAGGCTTCAATATAAGCGAGAAACTGACCGTTATCTTTATCCTGATGCAATAGGATTTTATCTATCGCTTTTTGCATCCGATTATCATCTTCTGGATTTACACCCCAATCTAATAACAACCATAATTGGTTTGGGAGGTAATCTGCTTTATTATGTGCTTTTGTGAGATCTTTTTCCCAATCTGAAAGATGATCCAAGAGATAATTTACAATGGGGTCTTTTAATACTCTATTATGAGCTTTTATAACTTCAGGATGATCTAAAGGTAAATCAAACAAATCTGTTAAAGTTCGATATACCGAAAATGATTCACCTGACTCAATAAGGTATTCTCTAGGGTCTTTAGGAAGAAGATTAACCCACTCTACTTCTTCATGAATTTTTTCTTGAATCTCACTCAATGCTAAATTAATCTCCATAATTCTTAAATTAGTTTTCTTTAATTGAATTATTTCATAGATTCAAATAAATTTACAGAAGAATCAATAAGATCTCTACTTGACTTTCCTTCTTTAATCATTTTTTCAATTTCATTATTAACTTTCTTCTTTTGTTCTTTAACAAGTGCAATCAAATTCTTAACATTCCAATTTTGATATCTCTTAGAAAGTCCCTGGAAAAAAACCGGAGCAGGTGGCATCATAGGGGATTGAGGTTGTTCTGGAACTGCTTTACAAGTCCCAGCTTCTATATCCAGAAAATCACATTCACTACATGAAGTAATGTTTTTTTGTTTAGCACATTGATTAATCGGACAATCCTCTCTTTCTTGACAACCTGGGCAGGTAGGATAATTTTTTAAAAGTTCTAACGTATTTATAAATCCCGAAAAATTCTCTTTTTTAAATTCTGGGTTGAACATTAAAACTACTCCCTGGATCATAGAGTCTTCAAAAACTTTAAATAAATATTTCGCTGAATCTTGCATCTTGGTAGTATTACTATCACATAAATCGCAACATAAACCACATGTAGTTAATTCATAATCCTTAGTCATTTTAACTCACATTTTACATAATATTTTTTAATTTTTATTAACTTAGATAATTATTTTACAATAAAACGTTCTATAATTTAAAGCATTTTGTAAGAGAAGAGTAAAGAAAGCGAAATTTTAAATTGAATAATGTCCATTTTTTTTCATAGAACTTCATAAATGGGACATATAGTGGATGAAATAGATTTTGAAATATTAAAACTGTTAGATAAAAACTGTCGTATCTCGTATTCTAAAATTGCAGAGAAAAAGAATTTACCTTTACGAAATGTATCAATTAGAGTTGAGAATTTAGTTAAAGAGAATATTATAACACGTTTTACAGTTCAATTTAATTACAATATTTTAGGATTTAGACACTATATTGGCTCAATACATCCAGTAGAAGGAAAAAAGACTATATCTCTTTTTCAAGATCTTCAACTTATTCCCGAAATTTATCGAATTTGGGAATTAATTGACGGAACAATGACGATATCTTTTTTTTGTAAAGATGCTAAACATCTTGAAGAAGTAATAAACAACATTATAAAGACAGGAGCAAATTTACAAGGTTATTCAGAAACGAGAATTCATTTTGTATTAGATATTCCCTATTCGATGAAGGACTGGCAAATAATTTTTTATTTATTAAATAACAGCAGAGCCTCGAAAAAAGAAATTGCCCATGAATTGAACATCAGTGAAAAAACGGTTAATCGTAGGATAACTCGGATGAAAAACATGAAGCTTATCTCATTTATTCCAGAAATTAATTATGAAGCAATTACAGGAGTTATTCCTGCAGTAATTTCTTTAGAAACAGTAGGTCCTTCAAAACAAGTTTATCTAAAAATTAAAGAGGAACCATCAATTAAATATTGGAGAAATGCTGGGGCAGTTTCTCCTTCAATTGTGCTATTTGTATATGCAAAGAGGTTAACTGACATTTATAACATGTACCGAAAACTTGAAAATCGAGACGATATCAAAAAAGCTAGTTTAACATTTATAGTAAGAAATTCCGAGAATTCCACTTTAATTGAAGATGCTGTTTTAGAGAAAATACAAAATGGTTAGTGTTTAATAATTAAATTACTCAATTTTTATTTTTCTATGAATTCTATGATATCTTTTTGAATTAGTTTCCATTTAGCTGCGAGACCATGTCCAATGCCTTTGTAGAATATTAATTTTGAATTGGGGATACCTTCTGCAGTTGTACGTACTAATTCTGGAGTGTATTCAAGGTCCAATTCTCCGCTTAAAATTAGAGTAGGAGCCTTAATTTCACCTAGTCTATCTTTAAAATTCATCTCAATATCTCCTTTTACTTCTGTTAAGAAATCATTTGGATATTTTGCATCCCCTATAAAAAACTTTCCAAATAATCGAGTTAATAATTTAGCAATTCCTCTAGTAATATTTGAGGAAAAGACCAAATCTAGAGTAGCTGATAAAGATTTTCCATATTTTCCTTGCTTAAAATATTCTGCGGCTCTATTCTCAATTTCTGCTCCTCTTTCACTTACTCGATAAGCAGCAGAGATGATAATTAGTTTTTGAACAACATCGGGATGATCTGCAGCTAAATAATGAGCAATTTGTCCTCCTGTAGAGGCTCCGATGATAATAACAGGTTTCTTAAACTCCTTTCGGATCATATCTGCATAATCATTTGCCATATCTGTAAATGTATAATCTTCTGGTACGTTTTGTTTGCGTCCTATAAAATATATTGTATACTTATCCATCAATGGTCTTAAAGATTTTACAGATCGTTTTATCATGAAACCTGATGGAGGTTTATTCTCAAATGTTAATGCTTCTAGGTTTATTAAATAGTTTGAATTATTACCTATTCGAGCGTAAGGTAATCTATTTTCAAAGAAGCCAGATTCAACAATAATTTTCTTCTTTTTTTGTTTATTAATATCTTGAGCCATTATATTAAAATCCCGATAATTTCCTTGTATTGTATATTTTAAAAAATTAAGGTAATTTTTTTAATTTTCGATAAGACTTATTTACTTGAGTACAACCAGTATTACTTCCATCTTCGGCATTTGCAAAACATCTCTTTTCGGGACCACTGGTGAATTTTGCACAACCCCAACACCACATTTTATTAAAAGATATCTTTTTTTTCTTATTTATAGCACGAACTTGCTCGCATAATTCTAATGCTTCATCGAATTCTAATTTAATTTTTTCTTTTATTTTTAACACCTCAAATTCTATTCTATTTTAATTAAAGTTTTTATATATATTTTCATTCTGATTAGTTTTATTAAGAAAATAATTAGCTATGTACCAACCAATAAAAGCCCCCATTACTCCTTGTATAACAGTATATGGTATCATAAAATAACTGTATGTGAGAAAATCGGCAGTACCAGGTACTGATAATCCAGATTTATAGAAAGTCATTAGAGCTAAAATACTAAGTAATATGAAACTGACCGAAGAGATTAATGATGAGATTAATACAGCCTTTCGTTCATTTTTGTGAGGTTTGAATACCCAAAGTGAAAAATCTATTGATAGACCGTAAGCAACATAAATTAGGGCCCAGTAAAGAGCACTCCAAGGAGAAGCTAATGTATTTTCTATTTGCCATTCTATTATATACTCAATTGGAACACCAATAAGACCACATAATCCGAAAAAGAATAAAGCGGTACCTTTTGTCTTCAAATAAACACAGAAAAAATATGTTTCCATCATTAGAAAAATCATAACAAAATATAGATAAATATATCCAATCTCTATCATTATTATATCGAAAAACACAGTAAACACTGCATTTAATACTGCTATAATCATGAAGCCAATTAGATTTAAACTTAAAGCTCGTTTATTCCATGGTTTATACCAAACCGAGCTTTTTATTTGATGCAAAATTACTATTTCTTTCATTTTCTTACCTCCACTTAATAATTTGTAATTATGTTAAGAAAAATATGATAAAACTACTCATAATTTCTCATATATCATGAAATAATTGAAATATTTAAAGAATATGGCGATTACAATCTTAAAAAATGGACAATTAGTTTGTTGAAAATGTACAGTCTCATAAAAATTCTTAAGGAAATTAGACATTATTTAGTATAAAATAAACTTGTGTCTATCAATAGAATGGATGATAAAGACTTAGAACTCCTGAAATTATTGTTGTTTGACGGGCGAATGACTTATGAACTAATCGCAAAGAAGCTTAAACTCACTCCTTATTTAGTTAAGAAAAAGATACAAAATCTAGTTGATATGGGAGTAATCATGAAATTTACAACTAACATTAATTTCTTGTTATTTCAAAAATCAGTATGTTATACTCTTGCTGAGGTTAAACAAGAGACAGATCAGCAAGAACTTATTGAGCGTTTAGGACAGCTGGATGAGGTTACAGGTGGAGCGATTTCTCTTCAAAATAAGATGCAGATAATTCATACCTATTCTGATGATTACGAGTTCAAAAAAAATCTGGAGAAATTCATGCAATATGATGAAATAGTAAATTTTGAAAATTTTATTCTACTCATTCCTCCAAATTTAAGCTTCAAAAATACGAGGTTAATTAAAACTGATTGGAAAATTATCAATTCCATAAAAAATAATTGTCGAAAAACCGATATAGAAATTGCGAATGAGTTAGGAATTTCATCTAAGACAGTCAAAAGAAGGTTAAGTTACTTGAAAGAAAATAATATAATTCTTTTCATGATAGACCTTGATACAAGTGCAGCGGATTTCTTATCTTACCTATTAATTGTAAAATTTCAAAAGATAGCATCTGAATCGTTAAACAAAGTTATGAAAATCGTAAAGAAATATTTCTATGTGTGGAGAGTTGCTAATCAAGAAGCATTTATTTTTACTGTATTTATAGATAAGTTAAGAGAAATTGATGAACAGACTAAAGAAATTGAAAAGGTTCCACATGTAAAAGAAGTTATTAGCTATGTTCCTACTAAAATGTTCTATTTTGAGAATTGGATTGATAAGCTAATTAAAAAGAACGCTTCTGATTAATAGATTTTTTAAAAATAAAAATATATTAAGCCCTATTTTCATTATTATTTTGGATTTGTTGAGGTATTTTTGGGTAGCACTTAAGAAGTGTTTTTAATGTCTGAAGAGAGTTTAAGAGAAATTATTGGGATAGCGAGAAAGACAAAATGGAATCAAATTAAAAAATTTATTAAATTTATTGTTAGAAACACTTTAAAAAGAGATGCAAAATACAGTTTAACCGCTCTAGATGTTTCAGTAAATGGAAAAAAAAAATTGAAATATGACCAAATTATTAAAAATAAAGAAGAAATAAAAACTATTGATAAAATAGTAGATTTCGACCACTTATCTCTATATCAGGCAACCCCAACAGCAAATAATCATATTAATCTTTCTCAAAACAATGGTACTATTATTGTTTTAGCTAAATATTGGGGTCCGGGTTTTAATGAACTTCAAGCATTCGATTTTTCTGTTAATTTAGATGCGTTAGATCACCCTTTTTTTACAATCGGTAATGGTAAGAAAATAAATTGCTCTGAGATCCTAAAAATTATTAGTAATAGAACTGACTCATTACCTAAATCAAAAAAGGAGCGTTCTAAAAAGGAAGTAATAGAAGAAAAGGATATTGAAATTAAAGACATTGAAGCATACTTCTTTGAGAAATTAACTGGTAAGAATGCCATATGGAATGGAGAAGAAACAAAGACCTTTCATAGTTGGAAAGCGAAAACAAAAAACAAATATCGTGTAGAGACTGGGAAAATTTCTCATTACAAAGGCAAACCAACAAAACAATATTCGGTTTATTTAGATTCTCTAATCAATAGCAAAAAAAATAAGGTAGAGAAGCCTAAGAAAAAAATCGAAAGAAAACCTTCAGCACCTAGGAATGATAAAGTAGAAATTACAGAACAATATATTTTTAAGATTCTAACAGGTAAAAATGCTATTTGGAATAGAGCCGAAACAAAAACATTTCAGAATTGGAAAGTAAAAACAAAAAACAAATATTGTGATGATACTGGGAAAATTTCTCATTACAAAGGCAAACCCACAAAACAATATTCACTTTACTTAAAATCTCTTGTCAATAGCAAACAACCTAAAAAAGAAAAACCTAAAGAAACTATCTATAAAAAACCTCCCAGTCCCAAAAAAGATAAACAAGAACTTACAGAGCCTTATGCTTTTAAGACTATAACAGGCAAAAACGCTATATGGAATGGATCTGAAACTCAAAATTTTCTAAAGTGGAAAAAAAGAACTCATAGTCAATATCAAAAGGAGACAGGAAAAAATCCTTATTATAACCAAAAACTGACTAAAAATTTTAAAGATTATTTAGTGAAAAGGTTTAATTTTTGAATTTGTTTCTCAATAAAAGGAGTATTATGACCCTTCATTATCTTGTGAAAAAATTTAAACTTTGATTTAATTTCAAAATTAAATGTTTTTCAAGAACCATCCTTCAGCTAATAATAAAAATCTCCACCAAGTCCCCCTTAAATTATAAATGCTAAGAAATAAAATTGAACGGAATTTTCTCGATAAGTATAAAACTTATCTAATTAATATTCAACTGAGGATATTTAATTTATAATAGAACACTGTTGTTTAATTTGGAAAAAATTCATAAACGAGGAGTGGCAAAAGAGCATCCAAAAAGTCACTTTATACAGTTATCTGCAGCTATAATTTTTTTTCTTATATGGATTTTAGATTCTTTTATTTTCATGTTCTCAACGATTTTAGCTAGATATGTTCCGTTAACTATTCGTATTATATTATTCTTGAGTTTTTTAACAATAGGATTATTATTAATCTTCATAACAGGTCATTTATTGTTTCATCAAGAAGATTCATCATCAAAGTTGTTAAAAACTGGGATTTTTACCCATACAAGACACCCAATATATCTTGGTGTTCTTATAATTTATTTGAGTTTTATATTTTTGTCAACATCGTTGATCTCGATTATTGGTTTTATCATTACTTTTATTTTATATAATTGGATTAGCAATTTTGAAGAAAAGGAACTTGTAAAGGTATTTCAAGGAGAATATGTAGAATACAAGAAAAATGTCCATAAATGGATTTCATTTTAGAGATAAACAAAAGCAAAATTAAGCTAAATTTCTTGAATCATTTCTCAAAATTTAATTGATAATAAAATCCTTCATTTTTGAGAATTTTCAAAATACCGTTCTTTCTATAGATATTGAAGAGCTTCTTAACTTCAGAAGGAGGTATACCATTATTTTCAGCTATAATTTCAATCATAAATTTAGGAAATTTCTTATAGCTTTTTTGTAAAGAGTGAAGTGCTTCCAAAAATCTATCGGAATAATCAATTTCTGATATGACCATTTTCCTCAACTCTTATCGTTAGAAAATAATTTTGTTTTAATACTTATAATACTCTTAATTCTATTAAGAGTATGATATATCGTATATTTAAAGGTTAGTATAAACAATAGTTAATGTAGTGATAAAGTGTCACATCAGTCATATAATGTTTAATCTGCTTATTATATAACTTATTCAAAAACCTAGTTTTTTAGGGATAGTCAATTAATTTGTATTTTTCTAATATTTCTAACTTTCTCAATTTTATACTGTCAAAACCTAGTTGCTGTTCAAAGAAGAAATCAAAAGGATCTTTAAGGTCTTTTAGAATTTCTTGAGAGTAAAGATGTTCATAAAAAAATCTACCTTTTTCAGTCAAATTAAGAGTTCCTTGTTTTGATATTGATAAATAGTTCTCATTCAGTAAATCATTTATAACTGTTTTAATACCATTTTCTTTAAATAAGTATAAACCAAAAGAGGCAAACTCAGAGTAGACTTCTTCTCCTTTATTTAAGGACTTTTGAAAATATACAGAGAGTTGTTCAGGAGTTAATTCCAAACTTGAATTATCATTATACACGGAAAGTATCCATTTTGTTATATATTCACTGTAATTCTTTTCATATTTCATCTGGAATTTTTCAAATTCAATTTCTTCTTCTTTCGAGGTAATCAGCTCACGAATTATTTCAATAACTTCTTTAAATATGAGAAAACAAACAAAAATTGCAATTATTGGATCGAAATAATGAAATAATGGTAATCCTAAGGCTGTTCCTAGACTTGATAAAAGAGCACCTATAATGATACTAATAGATAATATAATATTTACTTTAGAATCTATGGCGCTCGCAATTAATGAAGTGTTCCTATTTTTTTTTCCTACAAAGTTTTTTAATGTGCGTAAGTAAGTATTTAGAAATACAGATACTATAGCGATTATCACGATATATAGCACATTAGAAATGGGGGCAGGAACAAAAACTAGACTTTGAATTGAATTTATGATAATAGAACCTCCTGTAAAAACCATTAAGCTTATAATTATTATGTTAGCTATTTTTTCTTTTTGATATTTAATCCCAATTGCTATTAAGATTACCGCGGTGCAATCAAGAAAATTTTCAAAACCTTCTGCAAATAATGATTCTGAATTAAAAAATCCAATAACAATTTTGAGAAGGCTCAAAATAAACAAACCTAAAAAAGACCTTATCAATACGCTATTTCTATTTAATATTTTCTTAAAATTCTTCATTTGGTTATTTAAATCTTCATTCCAAAATTTAGCTTGTTTTATACCAGATTCATTTAGGTAGACTTCATTATTTTCAATATCTGCAAAACCAAGAGCACAAAGTGAATATATGCTCGATTTTGCTGTTTTTTCATCAAAATAAACGTTTTTTGTAAAGAGGTTAAATATACCATTGATTTGCTTTTTTAATTCCTTAAATCCTAAGCGATTATTATCTTGTTTTCTTAAATAATATAATGCTGCATATTCTATTCTATTAATAGGAAAAATTTCGTACTTTCTTCTGTGAGAAACTACTGCGACTATTCTAATTAAAGAGTTTATAGTCAGTAAAACCATGCAAATCAAAGATATATAAAAAATAAAACTAAACTCAATTAAAAGGATGGTTTGATTAAGTGTTTGAAGAAATATGGCTAATAATATGTAAAAATAAACAAAGGCTAAATAAAAGCTAAGTAAACTCCTATATACTTCTTTTATGTGAAATTGCTTGAAAAGAGTATTAAACCCTTTTGTTAAATAATGTCCTACAAAAAAAAGAGACATAATAGTTAAAGAAAAACTCCAGAGAAAACTCCCTGTAATTAAAAATTCTATTAATATAAGGGAAATAGAGAGGCTGAAATAGATAGAAAGAACTTTTTTAGTATCTAAATCCCAATTTAAAATATGAGTAAGAATATGAGCAAAATTTAATACAACCGCTATAGTGACTAAGAAACTGAAAAAGATTGAATTAAACAAAAGATATTCAATGAAGTAAATTGAAGTTAAGATAATTCCTAAGCCTATGCCAATGAAAAAGAATTTCCAGTTCATATTTCTAACAAGTTAACTTATCCACTATAAATTATACTTCAAAAGCCCATTCTCCATTTCTCATTACTGGTTCCAAAGATCCGTCTTCTAATACACCATCAACATTCATATCTCTCGAACCAATCATAACATCAAGATGAATAAGGCTTTGATTTCCGCCTGCAGCCATGAATTCTTCCTCCGTCATTTCATCACCATTTTTTAATGAATCTCTGTACCCTTGACCTAAGGCGATATGATTTGAGGCATTTTCATCAATTAAAATATTATAAAAAAGTAATCCCATCTGTGATATCGGAGAACTATTTGGAACCAAAGCAATTTCCCCTATATTTCGAGCTCCTTCATCAGTATCAATAATTGATTGTATCATGTCATTACCAATTTTAGCTTCTGCTTCAACAATTTTCCCTTCTGAAAACTTAAAAACACAATCCTCTATAATTTTACCTTGATAAAAAACTGGTCTTGTAGTTTTAACTACCCCCTCAACTCGATCTTTATGTGGAAGCGTATAAATTTCTTCAGTAGGTAAATTTGCTGTAAAATCAATTCCATTTAGTGTCTTTACACTCCCACCGGTCCAGATATGATTCTTAGGTAATCCTACTGTTAGATCCGTTTCTGCAGAAGTTAATTTTAATGCGTTATACTGTTTCTGATCTAAATAATTACATCGTTTATGAAGGGCTTCATCATGTTTTTGCCAAGCAGAAATTGGATTGTCTTTATCGATACGACAAATTTTAAAAATAACATCCCACAATTTCTGCATTCTCTCATTTGAAGGAATGTTAGGAAATAATTTGTCTGCCCAAGCTTTAGTTGGTGCTGAAACTATTAGCCAGTTTAAAGCATTTTGAGTTATAAGATCTAATACTGGTTTGAGGTTCTTTTGTAAATTGAGTTGGAATTTTGAAATCAATTTAGAATCTATATTACTCAATAGATCAGGATTTGAAGACATTATATGAAGATTTGCATCACCTGCTTGAGATATGTCAAGTCGTGCATCTATTCTCCATTGTGGATATTCATCAAGTGAATTTTCAGGACCATATTGAAATCGAATCAAGCGCAATTCTTCATCTCCCCATACTACATCAACCAATCGAGCACCCATTTGGTATGCTTTTTTTGTAATAACTCGTACTAGTGGAGCGACTTCAAAAGAGATTCCATCACGACTAGTTGTAGCCCCTCCAATTAGAAGTCTTTGACCTGGTTGAAGATTTAATCCAACTTTTAGTATCACTTCGGCATATTTTTCTAAATTTTGCTCAAACTCGGACGACATTTCCTTTCAACTCACTATTTATTTTAAAATTAAGATTGCCTATTTAATTACATTTATAAAGAATTTAATTAAAATAATACTCTTTTCTTCTCATTTTATAATATTCTTACTATTAATATAATATAATCAAATACTTTTATTAATCATTTAAAGGATGGATATTCATGGTCTATGATTTGATTATTGTTGGAGGCGGACCAGGTGGGGCTACCGCGGCAAAAATTGCAGCAGAACATGGTGTAAACGTTTTATTGCTTGAAGCGGGCAAGGAAGGACGGTATAAATGTTGTGCAGGGGGCATTCCAGTCACGAATGAGGAGTTTACCCCGATTCCCAAGGGTGTTGGTGAACGTGAAATTACGGGTGGAGTTATAGTCACTCCTAAAAATGGACCTATGGAATTTGATACCACGGTAGAAAAAGATAAGGGATTCTGTATGTTTCGTACAGATTTCGATAAATACCTTATAAATATTGCACAAGATGCTGGTACAGAGGTAATTTACCAATTTCGAGCAAAAGAAATTGAGGTCAATAGTGAAAGTGTTCTTGTAAAAGGTCCAGAAGAGTATCGAAGTAAATGTGTAATTCTTGCAACTGGTCTTGGTGGAGCACGTCTCCAACGAAGTCTTGGAATGGAAGTCCCATCTATGATTAGTGGAATACAAGCAGAATTTGATATTCCTGAATCTGCTATTACTGAACAATTTGGTAACCGAGTTTGGGAATTCTTCGATCGTACCATAAGTGAACATGGTATCGCATGGGCTTTTCCTAAACGGGAAGCGGTAAGTATTGGTATATTAGGCAAAAATATAAAAAAAAGGGATTTTAAATCCTTTCTCCGTCATCCACTCATTAAGGATAAAATTGAAGGTAGAGAAATGAAGGTGTTTGGATGTCATAAGATCTGGGCAGCACCTATTCCCGATCGATTGATTAACAAACCATATCGTGAACGAGTTATGGTTATCGGAGATGCATGTGGTACAGCGGATCCGATTTTATATGAAGGGATCTATCAAGCTCGATTATCTGGTAAAATTGCGGCTGAAACTTTTTGTAAAGCTTATGAAGAAGAGGATTTTGGAGAAAAAAGTCTGATTCGATACCACCTTCTACTTTTAAAAAAGCTTTATGACGAAGAATTAAGATATTCATATCGAATTCATACCCTTTTATATCATAGTGGGCTTTTAGAAACAATTATCGATGCAGCGTATTCGATGGCACAAGAGGATCCTGAGATTATGCAATCAATAATTGCACTATTTACAAGAAGTCAATCCAGAAAACACATTTGGAAAATAATTTTATCCCAAAAAAGGAAATTAATTAAATATTTGGGGATTTCAAATAGTATACGGTTAATTCCAACACTTATTCGTGCTTTCAGGATTTAATTTTCCAATAATAATATTGATTTTTTGAATTTTCTCCTTAAAAATTTTAATTAAAGTTCTCTTACTTTCTGTTAGGTTCGAACTTTCCTTAGAGTTACACAGTAAAAACTAAATAACGAATCGATTAGTTACTTAAAATAACAAAAAGCATAAAAAAATGGAGAAAGTCATGCAAGAACTAGAAATGGAAAATATGTATCAGAAAGCCTATATTCGAGTTAAATGTTTTAAGGGCTTATTTACACACGATATTTCAAATTTGTTCCATACGATTAGCAATTCACTAGAGTTATGTCAAATGCTCTTAAAAGAAGGAATAGAAACAGAAGAAATTTTGGAATATTTTAAATTAATTGAAGAACAGATAAATCGAGGAAAGAAGTTAGTGAAAAATATTAGAAACCTCTCCGAATTAGAAGAATCTGAAATGCCCTTAGAGCCAATAGATCTTTTTGAAACTCTTAAAAATGCAGTTCATTATATTAGAACCAATTTTTCAAATAGAATTGTACATATTGAGATAAACTCTGAAACTGAAGAAACCTGTGTACTTGCTAATGAATTACTACTGGATGTCTTTGAGAATATTCTGATGAATTCAATTGTCTATAATAGAAATAACAAGGTCTATATTGATGTTTCAATAACAGAAGTTATGGAACTCAGAAGCCATTTCATTCAGTTAGAATTTAAAGATAATGGGATCGGAATAGATGATACAAGAAAAAAAGAAATTCTTCAAGAAAATCCCAGAAAAAGCAAAAATTCTAGAGGTATGGGTCTCGGACTATCGCTTGCTGCTAAATTAATTGACTTATATGAAGGGAAGATGTGGATTGAAGATCGAATAAAAGGGGAGTCTTCTAAGGGAAGCAATTTTGTGATTTTAATTCCAAAAACAACTCAATCAGAATTGACTTTTTATGCTTTTCAAGAAACTTAAAACAAATTAAAGAAAAACAAAAAAAAGGTGAATAATTATTAGCCAAATTAGTAAAAAAGTAAAGAAGGATATTAAATGGTATTCTTATGTGGATCCCTATCTAGACGCTAAATTAAAAGAATTCATGGAAGAATTTAAAATTAAAAACCAGGCTAAGCTCATACGGACTTTTGTCAATAACACCATTGATTATATTAATACTGTCTTTCAGAAAAAACCTTTAAATGGCCCAACCACTTATGATGAAGAATATCTCAATGATTATATCAAAAAAGCTATTGATACTTATGAATTAGATAACGGATTTCATGAAGAATTAAAGCAGAAACTCTCCCCTCTTAAACTCGCAATATTAATGTTGGAAAAACATCTTAAAGATCCCGGAGCCTTGTTAGAAACGATCGATAGTATTCAAAAAGCTCTTAAAGATCTTGAAGATTCTGTGACTCAACATTTTGAGAAACCGAAATTAGTACGATTCGTGAAGAAAATCGATATCTTATACATAGAGGATAGTGAATTAGAACGAAAGACTATAGATACATATTTTAGAACACAGGGAAAGAATATCAAAACGGTAGAAACCTCAGATGAGGGATTATATTTATTGAAAACATTGACTCCCAAAGTCATTTTAGTTGATATTAATTTGAAAACAAGTAATATTAATGGAGATGAATTTTGTAGGATTTTGAAATCTCATGGTGAGTATAGTTCTATCCCTGTAATTTTAATATCAGCTGTTGTAGCGAAAACCAGAAAACAAGAAATTTTAAATAAAACAGGCGCAGATCATATCATATTCAAACCTATAGGGAACTTATCTGATTTACATATCCTGTTCAAATATTTAAAGCAATATTAAAACATTTTTTTCTTTTTTTTTACTTTATTAAAATCTAACTTTTACTTGGGATTATATCCAGAGTAGTTTATTTTTAGTTCTGTAAATAAAGGGATTAAAAACTCATGATAAAAATTAGTGAAATGTAACAATTTTCCTAAGTATAAATGGAGGAATTTTATTACTTCGTAATTTACTTTATCAATATCAATGAAACTATGCTCTTTTTCAATTTTTATTTTGTTTAGATTCAAAGGTGCTAATTGTTCAAGGAGTAGATAACGTATGAATTGAGTAAATGCATCCTGTACTAATTTTTCTTCCTCCTCACTTAATTCATACACTTCATGAGATATTTTATTTCTCAATTCTCCTACATTGTTTAACAAAACTTCTAGATTCTTCGATAAATTCAATTCCTCAATTTTTTGTGCGACTGTTTTGTTATCTGAATCTTCAATCTGAGAATCCAAATAACTTATAAGATTAGAAAAGAAATGAATCAAAAATTTGAATGAATCTACAGATTTATTCTCCTTCCATTGGTTATAGGATGTACTCCATTGAGCTAGATTAACTTTATCCAAAGCATCTTTAATATTTTTTTTAATATTATCAGTCTTTTCCAAGAAATAATCGGAAAAATCCATATAAGGCTTTAAAAGTGGTTCATATTGGTATTTATATATATTACCAAATTCCTTAATAGCACCCAACTTCTTTATTAGAGTGGGATCTTCTACTTGTTCTTTAGTGCCTATTTCTGCGGCAAATTTAATCAGATATCTGCAATCAGGACAATACGTTACAAAAGATCCCCGAAATGAAGTGAAAGGTTTGAGTACTAGTTGATGTTTTCCATCTGGAAATTCTATCTCCTCCCCTTTACTTTCTTGCTGATCATAACTTGTTTTTTCGTAATGAAAAGATTCTGGAATAAACTTTAAACCGCAGACTGGGCATTTGACTTTTTCTCTTTTTTGGTTCATTATAATTCGCTCAGTATTATCTTGCTTTAGGAAACTAAGTTACAAAATAATAAAACCTTATATTTTAGGTTTATTAATAAAAAGCTCAATTTATGAATAATTGTAAGAATCAAAATCATTTGAAATTTAAATAAAAAAAAGTATAATAAAAAAAATTTTGATTTTATTAACTAATATTTGCTCCTACTTGCCTTAATAGACTAAAAAGTTCTTCTTTTACATTCAGAAACGATTCATTTTTCCAAGCTACCATTTTTGGATAAATTGAATTCTCGAAAAACTCGGGATCTAATTTAAACGTCTCTACCACAATATTTAAAATCTCTGAATTAGGAACACCCAGATATTCGTCAAGCTTCCAAATTGATTTCAAAATGCCCCAAATCTGTCTTCGTGCCCATTTTTCTACTTTTTCAAAGTCATAAATTTCTTTTATAACATTTAAAGTTTCTTCCGGAGTTTTACGTAATAAATTAAAAATGGCAACCATATCCGCTTCTCTACTTGACTGATTAGTAGGTTTTATGGAAACTGTACATTTAAATTTATCCCTCTTTACGAAATATGCAACAAGGCGCAGAAAATTGCTCTTACTTAATCCCCAATGATCTTTGATTGGAAATTGGTATCCAAATAGTTTGGATGATTTAAGCTCCTCTTTTCTTTCAGACCTTTTTGATCCTCCAGTAAATACCCAGAGGCTTGTAGCGTAGAATAAAAATCCACTTGTTCTTTCACCACCTTTTACTTTAAGTAACCCATGCGCTATAATTCTATAATTTGTAAGAAAAACGTGTCCAGAATTTACTGAAACTGTAAGTGGCGTGGTTTTCATTTTGTACGTCCCCGATTCACTCTGCTGTATCAATTCAGTTTGTTTTACATTCCCACTACAATCATATAGTATTTCTTCATCCTCATATAAACAATATTTTTCAAGGATATATCTTTTCATTTCTGTTCGTTTTTCAACTCCAATGATTTTACGTATTTTAACCATAAAAGTTTCATAAAGATTTTTCATAAAAAAGTCAGGATTTAATCTAAATGTTTCTCCAATAAAATCGAAATATTCAGGGCTACTAAGGTGGTCTTTCTCGAAATCAAATATTAGTTTCATGATTTTTTTAGTATTTGGCCTTGGACTTTCAAGTTCGCCTTTAATCATATCCAATACTTGATTAGTACCAACCATTAACTCATTCATTATATTTATCCTCCTAATTATAATATATCAAAATTTAATTAGACAGATTTGAATATAAAAGTTATACTTGAAGTCATTGGCAAATTCAATTTTTTACTGGTAGAAATAGGAGAATTAGGTTAAGAAAGAATTAATACTACTTTTTGTTTTAGAATTGCTCAAAAAATATATTAAGACTAGTCGTTTTCTTGGAAAATTATGTCAAAGAATTGGCATTACTACAAAATTAATGAAAAAGAATTAAATAGTAAACTCTGCTATTGATAATCATTATGCAATCCATAAGTGATTATATAGAAGATGATGAGAAGATACTATTTCAACGAACTCTTATAAATCCTGCACATAAAAAAAATATTAAAAGCCTTATGATTATGGGGTATACAAGTCTAATTCTTCTTACAATTTTTATCACTGGATTTATGATTTTTATATCATTTATTGTTTTTAGCATATTACTAGGATTTATAGTTTCTATTTTTGTTCTTACAACTTTAGCTCTTTATTTACCATACCATAGATACGCTAACATCCTTAAGGTTACGTTCAAACAGATTAAAAAATATAAAGAACTTTATGTTCTTACAAATAGAACGTGGATTCAAAAGAGTTTAGATATTTTGAGTGTTAATGAATCTACATTTCCATTACAAATTACTTTACAAAAAGATCTAATAAAAATTGATTTTAGTCAGATTAAATCCTTCTTTGTGCAAAGGAGGGATTCATATAAAAATTATTTTATTGGTTTTGATATAGAATTACCTTCTGGGCAAGGCTTTTTTATACCTTACCAGATTTTTCCTGAATTTATAGAAATTTTAAAGGAAGTTATTCCAATTCAAAGAGAAGTCCATGATAAGCATGGATTAATATACTTTCACCGGGAATAGGTAGTTAATCATGAGTTGGGAATTATGCTCCATTGGTTAATACACCAAAATGTTTCATTTTTATATTTATTTGGAACTGATGGCTGTGATCCAGCCCTTCATATAATTCTCAAATAATTGTATATTGGAATAACCCGCTTTTTTCAAGAACATTCTATATTCCTCTGGAGTATGAATTGTAAAATTACCTAATTTTGCCCATTTTTCAGCTTTTTTTCTTTTCATTTCATTTGTACCAATATATCCTTCATTAACTAACAATAAAAATCCAGTCGGTTTAAGTACCCTATAAATTTCTTTTAGATCTTTTATTAAATCTGGCCAGAAATAATAAGCTTCAAAACCAGTGACTAAATCAAAAAAATTATCCTGAAAGGGTAAAGCTGATACTGTACTTTGAGAAATTTCTACAATTCCTTTTTCTATATATTTCTTATTTTCTTTGCGACTAATATAGACAGATGTTTCAGAATAATCAATTCCATACAGTTTTCCCTCTGTTATAATCTCGGCAAAATGTCTTATATTGGCTCCACCGCCACATCCTATATCTAAAATTTTGTAATTTGATTCTATTGAGATATGGGATAAACCCCATTTTGCTAACTTAGAATGTCCTCTATTCATTCCTTTTGCTATTATTCTTCCCAATTTTCCATTAGGTTTTCTTACTTGATTTACTAGTACTTGTTTGAGATCCATTTTTACACTCTAATCTATTTAATTCCGCATAATAAACCCATAGTTTTCAATTCTGATTTCACTAATCTTGGTATCGATATCTCGTCTATAGTTTCGACAAATTCAACCTGTTGGATACCCCAATTCTTTACTTGTTTTATTAAATCCTCAGTTAACCCATATCTTCTCTTATTTTTAAATGTATCTTGTAATGAAAATGTACCTCCCTTTTTCAATACGCGAAGTGATTCATTGATAAGTTTTCTTTTATCCCTTGCATCTCTAACTTCATGATATACGAAGTTACTTACTATCGCATCGAATTGACCGTCCTTAAAAGGTAATTTTGAAGCGCTCGCTCTCTGAAATATTACTTGATCGGCTACCCCTTCGTGTTTGGCATTTTCTTCACATTGCAGTTTAGAATAATTCCATCCTTTACCCCAATGATCAATTCCGTAAATTTCAGATTCTGGAAATCTTTTTGCTAATTTTATCGCTAATGCTCCCGCTCCTGTACCTACGTCAAGTGCTTTTCCTTGTCCATTCCAAGGCAATTTTTGGATTACTATATCCCAAATCTTATATTGTATTTCTTTATTATTTAATGAAAAATACCAATAAAGATACATCATATAACTGAAAGGTAAAAGCCATACTCCTGCTAGTATCCATAAAACTATTTTCGCAATCGGAGATATTGGAAATAATGTAGGAATTAATAAAGCTAAAAATACCACAATAAAGAAATATATCATATTTCGAGGTACCCAATTTCCATAATCAATTGATTCCTTAATATTTGTCACCTATATTACTTTTTTTAATATTAAATAATTTATTCATATATTTAAATTTAGTTGTCCCTAAATCATATTATGAAAATATAAAAAAAGAAAAGGATTATGAATAAAAGAATTGATATTTAGAGAGATATTAAGAATATTTAATAATTAGATTATCCAAGAATATAATGAGTAATTGATAAGCTTATTATTTAATCTTTCTGTAATTTTTAGCTATATTACGAATATGCCGATGATCAGTACCACAACACCCACCAAGGATCTGTATGTCTGAGTTTAAGTATAAATTAATCATTTTTTTGCTCCAACTCTTTGGATTTTCAGAATCCACTTTATCAAGTAATTCTAATTCTTCAGGGCTTTTTGGAGAACCATTAGCTTGTATACCCTTAAGTCGATTTTTAACCAATTCTGTATTATTTGGTTCAGTATTGATTGCTTGTTTACAATTCGTTGGATGAATGCAATTCACCATATAAAAGGTAGGTTTTGGTGAAATTGAATTATCAATTGAAAATATTGCTTCATAAAGGGATCTACCATCTAGTAGTGTCCCGTCAGGCCGAATTACGAAACTAATTATATATTCTCGGTCTGATTCTGCCATAGCTTTAGCAATCCCAAGTGCTTCTGAATATGCTGGAAGAGTACTAGCCATTAGGAAATCTACTCCTGCTTTACTTAACTCTTGCACTTGAGATTTATGAAAATCGTATGCCTTTTCGCTTGATAGAGCAATTTCAGGATCATATGCATCTCCTTTACATCCCATCAATCCTCCAATCAATATTTTTATCCCTTTATGCCTATAACGGCTTCTTATTTGATCTAGAAAATTTACACACTCAGCATTCAAACTCCTTTCTTTATATCCTGCCAATTCGATACTTTCTGGATTTGCACGCCAAGTAGGAGCTAAGTTGAGTATTGGGAGGTTGAATTTTTCCGCTACCGAGATATATTGATTATATATTTTTTCAAGAATAATTCTACCATCTGTATTATACACCATGGCCGCATTCTGAATGTAGGGATTTAATTGATAATTAAATTCACATTTAACTCTTTCGATTACCGCTCCTTCGGCCAAAACTAATGGATGTTCTGAAAGTACCTCCTCTAAAACCATTTTCGATTTCATTCCTCTAAAAATTTATTCATCATCATCAAAAGGATGTTCTTTGAGTATTTTCTCAAGGTCCTCCTTCTCCCAAAATGCAAATTTCGAATCTAGTTTTTCCATTAATTCGATTTGTTTAGCAAATAACTGTCTCCTAAAATCTTCATTGGGTTTACGATGCTCTAATTCATATTCACTAGCTATATTAAACACTATTGATTTGAATATCCAATATAATAGTTTATCAAGATTTTTCGTCTGTCTTCGTTCAAATTCTGTTCCTCTCTCACTAATTACATAATTGTATTCTTTTTTTTTAATTTCTATATGCGGAGTACCAAATCCATCACTGGAGGAGCGAACGGATAGTAAATGACTTGGAGCGTTGATTCTTTTCCCGTATTCCCTTACTTTTTTCCTAATTGTAGAAATAGAATAGATCTTGGTCATAAGATCTTTATTGTGCTTAAAATTTATAATTTTATATAGACTATAGCCTGAAGAAAATATATAAATTTTAACTTTACTATTATTTATTAAAAAAAAATCTTTTATAAAGTTGGTTTAAATGGAAGAAATCCATCAATACTTAATGAAGCACTGTTCTTTCCTATATTTGCCAAATCAATTTCGATTTGTTGAATCTGACTCATCCGAAAGCCTTGGAAATGCATTCCTGGTTCTCGAACATAAGGATTTGCGCTTGAAATTCATAAAAGACAGAGGGCAACTCTTCCTTGATTTTCAGCCAACAAGTTCAAATCGTAAAAAAGATTGGTTTTCGATTGATATTGTCAAACAGTTAGTCACAGGCAATATTGAGCCTTCTGCTGAAATGGATATTGAGAAAGCAAAGTTCTTGAAAAGCAATCTGGATGAAATTAAACGACTCTTTTCTACTACTAATTTGGAAGATACACTTAAGAAACTAAGAGAACTAGAACGTGCAAGAGCAAAACGCTTATTTGGGTGATTCTATTCTATGAAATTTTTTCTTAAATCATAGGGTATTTTAAATAGACTAAAAAACATCTTTATTTCTAAGTCTTTCGGAAATTCTTGGATAAGATAAAAAATAGATATGAACCTCTTTTTTACTCCTCGTGGTAGATAGATAGTAACCCTCATGGCTTCAATTAAATCATTCACTTTTACTTTTCCTTCAATGTCTCTAACATTTTCCCATAAGAAAAATCCTTTACTTATAGATTTTTGATAATAAACTCCCATTGAACTAATAACTAATGCGTTTCTTAATTTTAACAGAAGAAGTGAGGGCCAAAATGTCCAGAATATAAATATAAATAATGCAACTCCAATATGAAAAAAAGATAATGAGATTAAGAATATCAATCCAAAAATTGACGTGATTATTAAAATAGCCCAATCTCCACGCCTTAAACCTCCTTTTAATACAAAAATTTTTCCATTTAGAAATTCTTCTCGAATTTGATCGCTAGTTTTGTATTTTCCAAAATTTTATTTTTTCTCTTTATAATTGTTATATACTTCTTTTAATTGTTCAATATGATTTTCGCTATACATACCCATTACCAGAGATTTTATGATGCTTTTTTCATATGTAAATCATAACAATGTTTAATTAAGTCAATAATTTCATTAATTTGTTCATTTTTTGTTATCCTTACTTTAAAATTAATGTTTCCATTTCCATATGTTCTAGGAAGTGGTTCTATCTTGATATTCCCCAATTTTTCAAGTTTTGGTACAAATTTTCCAAATTTTAAAATAATTTCTATCTCTTCATTTTTTGGTTTAATATTAATTATTGTAAATTCTGTAGTCCGGCTAAAGCCTAATGCGTTGTGTTGATGATAAAATATTTCTCTAATATCATTTCCTAAAGCCAGAATCTTGTTTCTTAAAATTAAAAAGAGATCTTTTAATTCAGGAAGCATTTCAGCTTGAAGTGATTTATTTTGTAGGCTTAAAGAATTATCAAATTCTAAGGCTTCATTTCTTATAGTTTCCTTCGAAATAAAACTCAAATACTCTACCTTCTTATCTAAGGATATTTTTTTGTCATCTAACGCGACATCAATTAATAATCTGTCTGCAACTGTTCCCCTTTTGAAGGTTTCGAAAATCTGGTAACGATTTCCATTAGTTAGTACACAGATATCGATATTATCCTCATACGCATAATTTGTTGCTTGAATTTGATATTTTTGTTCTAATTTACTGCGTAATGGTTTCGCCTCAAGATAGATCTGACTTCCGTTATATTTCAGAATATAATCTACATAGCCACCACTTGAAGTTTTACAATTTCTCGAGATCTCATCCAAATCAAAGATATTCCAACCTAAAGCTAACAACATTGGATCTATAAGGATGACTCTCGTATCCTCTTCATTCAGATCTTTGGACTTCAGAGTGGCTATTCTAGCACAGAGCGACAATAGATGTTTTTTATCTAAAGGCACTATGATTGATACATAAAAATTCCACCTTAAAAATGTGAACTATGATGTACAAAGTAATTTATAAATTTAAAAGTAATCTAGAAATAATCCTTCACTAATAGAATAAAAATATAGAAAATAAACAAAGACTGTAATAATAAAATAAGTGAAAATCATTAATTAGAATTATAAATAAAATTAGTAATGGTGTTTATTATGGGACTTAATCTTGAAAATCAGTTAAAAAAGATAAAAGAATTCATATTTCAAAATGGAAGGCTCATTGAGAGAAAGTTATTTTCATTCTTTTTTGAAAATGGAAACAAAGATGATGTTCTTAAGGCTTTAATGGCATATCAAAATCTGGATGGGGGATTCGGTAATGGAATTGAACCAGATTTATTATGTCCAGATAGTACTGCTATTGGTGCTGAAACTGCTATGTATATTCTTGATCTCTTAGAATATGTAGATAATGAAATCATAGATCCTTTAATTAACTGGATTATTGATGAACAGAATGAAGAAGGATATATTAATCATCCTCCTAAAAATATGTACAATTATCCGTTTCAAGAATGGTGGGGTCGCCCTGATGATATAAGAATACTGGCTCTATCAGGTTTACTTAAAAAATGGGGATTTAAAGACACAAGTTTTTATGAAAAAGTGAAACGTTATTATTCAACATGCACTCTTCCTAAAGAATATCAACTATATGAGTATCCTTATTTTGTATATCTGAAATACCTAGGAGAGAGTAATGAGGAAAAACAGACGCTTCAACAGATTATTAATCAACTCCCGAGTCTTTTTGAAAAAAATAGGGAACATTACCTGTTGTTTGGTCGGCATTGGTACCATGCCCTTGATATAGTAGATAAAAAAATTATAAAAACTGAAGCTGATATTTTTTTTAATGGTCTTCAAAACGATGGTGGTCTAAAAATAGTCTATCAGGATTTATCTCATTGGAGACCAATATGGACTTTAGATGCTCTAATCTTATTAAAGAAATCAAGAATGATTGAATTATGAACCATATTCCAAGTGGCGAAGATAAAGTTAGTAAAGTAGCTAGTGTAGCTTCAAGTTTTCTTCAAAAAGAACTGAATAAGTTTACGCGATCATCATTTCTAGACATTGGATGTGGTGATGGACGCGATATCAACTTTATATCTTCGATTTTTCATAATTTCACAATAAAAGGAATCGATATCTCATCAAAAGCTATTAAAAAAGCCATCAAGCTCAATTCAAATAAAGATAATGTTAAATTTGAATGCATGGATTGGAAGGATTTAGATGACACTCAATATGATATAATTTACATGTCAGGGGTGTATCATTTCTTCAATTTGGGTGATAGATCCACGTTTATTTCAAAAATTAAGAATATTTTAAAGCCCAATGGTTATTTCTTCTTGAGTACTCTTTCCTCAAATGATAAACAATATTATGGAAAAGGAATACCTGTTAAGAACGATGCAAACTCATTCCAAAGCGAGTACTTCATTCATTTTAGTTCCAAAGAGGAGCTTCTGGAGGATTTCAAATTTTTGAGAATTCTTGACTTATTCGAGTTCTATCATAAAAATTATGCGAAAGATACAGAATTTCATACAATGTGGATATTAATTGGAAAAAAATATTAAAAAAGGTTTTATTGTTCAAGTTTTTTAATTTTAACTATTCTTAGGAGGTTTTTTAAAGTAAGTATATTCTATACCTTTATTATTAGCTAATTCTTCTAATTTAGCTCTTATTTGTTTTAATGCTTTTCTTGAAAATTCTCTCCCCGATTCAATTTCAAATGATTTGAGAACGTTATCTCTTTTGAAAATAAAATTATAGAATCTAGTTTGTGTATTACTTACCATGTCCCATGTAGCCCTTCTAACTATTTCAATAGATCTAAAATCTGACCAAGAAATTTGAAATAAATCTCTAAAAGGAATTTGAATTATAATAGAATCATCTGAAATTACAAATCTTCTTACTCTAGTACCACCCCTCAAATAATAAGCAATCCATAGAATTAAAAGAATCGTTAAGGGCCAAATAATAGCCATGCCTATAAATCCTTGAACCAAACCTACTTCTACGAATATACCAATGTTTGCGACTATCATTAAAAAAATAAATAAAGAAACACATACAACTGAAAAGATGATTGCTTTGTGTAATGTCTCCTTTATTTCGAATACATCTTCTGATAATGCACTGCCACACTTCCGGCAAAATTTTGCTCTAAACCAATTATTATATCCACATTCTGAACAAATTGGAGACATTGGAAATTTTTCCTCTCTTTAGATTATATTAATAGATTATTGGATTACGTATTAGGGTGCATATCTAATATTTAAATATATTGTATCTTCCAGCGCTTTTTGAGAATCCACTAGTTGAAATTGTCGCTTTTAACACAAAATCGAAAATTTTAGAAAGACTGGAAAAAAAAATACATTGAGAAGTAAAAATCCCTTCATCAATAATAATATCTAACTTTAGTAAAATCTATGACTTAAAAATTATTAATGAATTTTATTTATATTGTAAATTCTTATCTTATATTAGAAATTAATGTAAAAAATTAAACTTGGGAAAATAATCATGAGCTTTAGAATTGAAAGTAAAGACCAGTTTGTCGAATTATGGACTAATATTTACAAAACCGAAGGTAAACCTGATTGGTCGCATATACTCCCATATTATGACGATAAGATATATTTTCGCGATTCTATTCAAGAAATTCGAGGCATAAAAGAATTTAAAGCTATGACGGAACGATTAGTTGAGCGATCTAAAGATATAAAAATGAAAATGATCAATACTCTTTTCGAAAGGAACATCATTTTTTTTGAATGGGAGATGGGGTTAAGTTTTAAGAAATCTCCTAATTCGAAGATATTCGGGGCAAGTCGCCTGACATTGAATGATAATGGAAAAATCATAGATCAAAGGGATTATTATGATCTCTGGGGTGATATCCTCGATAACATTCCCGGTATAGCTAAAGGGTATCGAAAGTTCATGAGGAAAATGTTCGGGTGAATTACTTGAATAAATACTTGAAACAGTATTTTAAGATATCAAATATTAAGGTAAATATTAAGGCAATGCTTCAAAATAAAGCAGAGCCATTGGAATGTCAAGATGATTTTAATGGGCGTTTAGTGGCTATAACTGGCGCCACATCAGGGATAGGATATGTAACTGCACGAGAATATGCTTCACACGGAGCTAATCTACTAGTGATTAATCGAAACGAAGAAAAAACGCTTAATCTGTGTGAAGAAATTAAACAAGATTTTGGTGTAGAATGTAATTACATGCTTGCGGATTTTGCCCACATTTCCGAGGTGAAGAAAGTTGGCGAAGGGCTCGCAATTTCCGATCTGAATATCGATGTGTTCATTCATAACGCAGGGCTCTATTTAACCGAGAAAACGATCTCTGACGATGGTCTTGAGATGGTTTTTCAAGTGGATCATCTCGGTTCCTTTATCTTAAATTATATTTTAAAGGATAAGCTTAAAGCCCAGCAAAAAGGTAGGATTATATTAGTAAATTCTGATGGCCACCGTTTTGCTCTTCTTGGTTTGAAATTAGATGATCTCACCTGGGAGAAGCGCCGCTATTCAGGACTCAAAAGCTATGGATCGGCAAAAACTGCCCAACTTCTGACAATGATCAAATTTAATGATTATTTCCAAAATAGTGGTGTGACGATTAATGCAATGCATCCTGGTAATGTAAAAACCAACATGGGAGAAGATAATATTGGATTTTTCAAGAGGGTATTCATTGAACGCTCATACAGACCGATAGAGATATCCGCTAAATCCTTATACTATCTTGGAGTCTCGAAGGATATTGAGGGCGTGAGTGGTAAGTTTTTCAACCTTACTAACGAAGAAAAGCCCGCTCCTCCTGCCTTGGACCGAGAAGTTGCAGAAGAGCTGTGGGATTTAAGTATAAAATTAGGCGAGTTAGCATGACGATTACAAGTCATGAGGTTATCATTGTAGGAGCAGGGATGGCAGGATTAACCGCTGCAGCTTATTTATCAAGGGCGGGACATGATGTTCTTTTAATTGAAAAGAACGAAACTTGTGGTGGTTTGCTAAATTCAATCCAAAAAGATGGTTTTGTTTTTGACACTGGTCCGAGGTCCATTGAAAATTCAGGAGCCGTTCGACCCTTGTTAAATGACCTTGGGATTTCACTTGAACTGCTTAAAAGTCCGGTTTCGATTGGCATTGAGAATAAAATTTTACACTTCACATCACACGATAGTATATATGAATATCAGTCCCTATTAGAAAAGTTGTATCCCGATAACAAAGAGGAGATTGCCGCAATTTTCTTGTTAATCGAAAAAATCTTGAAAGATATGGTTATTCTAAATGAGATTGATAATCCGATTTTCAAAGACATGAAAAAAGATATAGGTTATCTTATTAAGGAACTTCTTCCGTATTTAGGCAAGTTCCTTCTTGCTAATCGCCGGATAAATCGAAGGCAGGAACCGGTTGAAAATACTCTAAAAAAAATGACTTCAAACCAATCACTTATCGATATTATGACACAACATTTCTTCAAGAACACGCCTACTTTTTTTGCGTTAGGATATTTTCACACTTACCTTGATTATTTTTATCCAAAGGGGGGTACAGGTAAAATTACAGAAGCTGTCATGCAAAAAATCATTGACTGGGGAGGATCAATTTTATATAATACAGAAATACACGAGATCATTCCTTCTGAAAGTAGGTTAATTGATATCGATGGAAACACGTTTTCCTATGAAAATCTTATTTGGTGCGCGGATTTGAAATCTTTATATCGATTTCTTGAATTCCGTGATTTAGAGGAAAAAGTTTCTCGCAAGATATCAATCCAAAAAGATAAATTGCTATCGAATCGAGGCGGAGATTCAGTCTTTTCTTTATTCCTAGGGATAGACGAACCTCTCGACAAATTTCAATCGATTTCGAATGGTCATTTTTTTTATACTCCATCAAAAAAAGGTTGAGGAGAATCAACTTGGGCTACATTAAAAAAAATTATAGAGAATTTTGAATCAACTCCCAAAGATGCCATTATGCATTGGCTAGACGATTATTGCCAACTGAATACATATGAGATTTCCATTCCAGGGCTTAGAGATCCCACCTTAGTTCCAAAAGGAAAGACTGGATTAATAGTGAACATTTTCTTTGAATATGATCTCATGAAAAAGGTTCAAGAGGGAGGATGGTATGAAGAATTCAAAATAGATATCGAGAATCGCATTTTAGAGGTTTTATCAAAATCTGTATACCCGAAAATCAAGGATAAGATTCTCTTTCGTTTCTCTTTAACACCCGTCAGCATTTCAAACAGAGTAGGAAGCTCTGAAGGAGCAATAACAGGTTGGACTTTTGAAAATCAAATCCCTGTGGTTCAACATATTCTTAAAATGACTAAATCTGTAAAAA
>JAEOTW010000272.1 GCA_016839655.1 Promethearchaeota archaeon
ACTCCAAAATAAACTGATTTGCAGCAGTTAATCTTTCTACCATAAGAAAATTCATCTCCACATTCTTCACATTTTATCATAAATTATATCTCCATACTTAGTTTATTCTTTATAGAGCCTCATATTTCCTAGGTTTTTTGTTATAATGTATTTCTAATTTCTCTGGCATTCTTTCATTGATTCTCTTTATTACTTTCGATAGTCCATTAGGACTTTTATAACCCATAGCGAAAGACCATTCTGCTACTGAAGAAATTCCAATTTCTTTCAATTTTTCCAGACACATTTGTTCATATGTTCTTGGAATTTGTTCAACTGTCTTTAATTTCTCTTGAAACTTAGTTCTAAATTGTTTTAAAGACATTTTATATCAATTTGTTTTTTTTTTATTGTGGGAATGATTTCCCATTTCTTTTATATAACTAAAGATTATATATATTTATAAATCTTATGGTGGATTTCTAAACATTTCTGTAAAAATCACTGGCGATTGATGAACAATCTTATAATATTTGATTTGTATTTTGAACAGATATATAAAAAAAACATATGTTTAGCAACTGGGATTAAAAAATATAATAAAACAAATTTAAATCGCTGAACAAATAAATATAGAAGCCACGACTTCTATCTGTCATGATATTGCGAATTGTGGAAAGATCTGTTAAATACGGGTATTTTATTAACTTCTTTTATTTATTAATTCGGTGAAAGAACTGTTTTCTTTAATAACATTTAATACGATATGTGTATTAGTGCGTTCGACATATGGTGATGTATGAATTTTTTTTATCATTTTACTTAAGTCCTCCCGATTTTGAAATCTTGCTAAGATTAACGCATCAAATTCTCCTGTTATATCGTACACAGCAAAGATATTTGGGTTTTCTGCAATATCTTCTTCAACCTCTAACATTTTTCCTTTAGATATTGTTAATTCAATAAGTGCAATGATATCATATCCAATTTTCTCAAAATCAATTTGAGCTCCATAATTTTTTATTATTTCTTTTTCTTCCAAACCCTCAATATGATTTTTGATAGTTACAGGGGATTTATTGCCTAGTTCTTTTGCAAGTTGACGAAGTGAGATTCGACTGTCTGAAGTTAATTTCTTTAGGATATCAATATCTAAGATAGAAAGATTTTCAAATTTAGAATCCATGGTCATAATTCATAAAGATATATTATAATTTTTTGATAGTGAACAAATGTCCATAAGTCTATTGATAAAACATTCGAATGACCATTTTTTAGTGCGACAGAAAATATCAAATAAATCATTCGTTCACAATACTTAATTATTTCTGATCATTTATAAGTTTTTCTCTCCATAAATGTAAGCGTGTGAGCTAGTTGACACGAAGATTTTTATATATATGATCATATCTATTAATCAAATCTTAAAATTTCGTATTAAAAATATATGTAAGATAGATTTAATCAAGAAAATGATAGAAAAAAACAACCCGAAAAGAAAGGATTTATGTAATTCAGTAATAGAAAAGATAAAAGAGGAAGGTATTAAATTTATTTATCTACAATTTACTGATATCCATGGAATTATAAAATCATTTGAGATAAATTCGAAAAGAATTGAAGAGATCTTTGAAGTCGGAGAGAATTTTGATGGAAGCTCAATAACAGGATATGGGGCGATTGAAGAGAGTGATAAAGTTGCGCTTCCAGATCCGAGTACTTTTTATTTATTGCCATGGAGAAGGGAAAATAAGGTAGCTCGAGTTATTTGTGATATTTATAAACCTGATGGTGAACGTTATGAAGGAGACCCTAGATATATATTACATCGTGCCGTAAAAAAGGCAGAAAACCATGGTTATACTTATTATTGTGCACCAGAAATGGAGTTTTTTGTTCTTACACCTGATACTACACAAGAATTCAAACCTTCAGATATGAGAGGTTATTTTGATTTTGACCCATATGATATTAGTGAAATGATAAGATATCAAATTGCAGAATACTGTGATGAAATGGGCATTAATGTTGAATGTATTCATCATGAAGTTGCTTTTGGGCAACATGAGATAGATTTTCGATATGATCAGGCTGTTAATACAGCAGATAATACAATTACAATAAAAACAATAGTTAAAACTGTTGCTGCGAATCAAAACTTAGTAGGGACCTTCATGGCTAAACCATTTCATGGAATAAACGGTTCGGGAATGCACGTGCATCAATCTTTATGGAATAACGGAAATAATATATTTTATGATGAAAATGATAAAGATAATATTTCATATATCATGAAAAAATGGATTGCTGGGCAATTAAAACACTCTCGGGCTATGTGCGCTGTTTTAAGTAGCTGGCCTAACTCTTACAAAAGACTTGTACCTGGGTATGAAGCACCAGTCTACCTCGCATGGGGATTTAGAAATCGATCGCCATTAATTAGAGTTCCCGATTTTCATGGACGTCCAAATGCTGCAAGATGTGAAATAAGGTGTCCGGATCCATCGGGAAATCCCTATCTTCAATTCAGTGTACTTTTAACTGCTGGACTAGAAGGAATTTTATCAGAAGATATTGAAATATCTGAACCAACTGATAGAAATGTATATCACCTCTCATCTAAAGAGATGGAAAAGGAGGGAATTGTATCTTTACCAGGAAGCCTTCATGAAGCATTAATTGAATTTAAAAATTCTGAACTGATGAAAGATGTATTTGGGGAGACCGCATTTAAGAATTATTATTATGCTAAACTTGAGGAGTACGATGCCTATCGTGTTGTCGTTTCTGAATGGGAACGAAATCGTTATATACGATTATAATTTTCTCCAATTTTTTCTCACCTCTTAATATTATCCAGAACTTGTTAAAATAATCCAGGGTACATATTTTCGATTTCATCCATAGTGTCAAATAACATATTGTATAATTTTAAGCTATCATAAGCAGGAGTATTGTCCATTATATGATCTAAAATTTTATTAGCAATTTTCTGATCGATTTCAGAATAATTATCAGATTTAGCTTTGAATAAGATTCGAAATTCTTCTATCAACCATATTAATTCATTTTTCAAATTTTCCTCCATAATTTCATGAAATTTAACACTAACTTTCATTAAAATACCTCAACACTATAAAGATTATATAAATTCAATTTTTACTTATGCTAAAAGAATTTAAACTGCTATTAATAATTTTTATAGACCAATTTTTACCAATTATTAACTCATAACTAAGATTTAACTCAACAAAGAGATAATTCATAATTTTTAAATAAGTACTTATTATTAGTATTATAACTTGAATTTTAAAATTCAAACGCGAAATTCTAACAAAAACAAGCTGTTTTAAATTTTCAGTTCACGAGATAATGTTCAAAATTTCTATATTAATATAGGTATTATATTAGCTATTGGAGGAAGCATTTTTTTCATTGGAACAATAATTACCTTTAACATTTTTTTGTTTTTGCCTGGAGATCCCGTCTATGCGTTATTGGAAGCTATGGGAATAACTGATCCTTTACCTGAAGTTGTTTTAGCATACCGACATCAACTTGGGTTTGATCTTCCTATTTTTCTACGGTATTTTAGATATTTAGGTGATACATTTACTGGAAATTGGGGTGTATCAGTTTCAGTTGCTAGACAAACCCCTACTTGGGAGCTTATTGCTACTCGATTCCCCCGAACTATAGATTTAATGATGGTTTCTAGTATAATAGCAGTGGGATGTGGAGTTATTTTAGGTAGGTTCTTAGCAAAACATAGAGGATCAATCCAGGATAGAGTAATTCAATTAGTATGCATCATCGGCATTTCGCTTCCTATATTTTTTCTAGGCATGGTATTTCAATATGCTCTAGCATATCAATTTCCTATTTTTCCGGCTACATACTATAAAAATATCGATTTTGAGGATCCCCCTTTTGTAACTGGTTTTTACATGATTGATGCTTTAATATCAGGAGAATTTTATAAAATACCTGACTATATATATCATTTAATTCTGCCAGTTACTTGCTTAACTCTAGTTTCATTTTCATTAGTAACAATTATAACTCGTTCTTATATGCTAAATCAATCGCGAGATAAATCGGTAATTTCAAATGTAGTTGTAAGCGGAATTGTATTTGGGTTCGTATATATGTTTACATTGTTAGTAGAAATTACTTTTAGATTAAATGGATTTGGTTCACTCTTAGTAGAAGCAATAGCTCTAATAGATTATTGGCTTATTTCTGCAAGCTTGAATGTATTGATAATAATGTTTGTGATTATTACTCTAATCTCTAATTTGGGTTATAATTTGCATAAATTTCGAATAGAAAAATATTCTAGTTATAGAGTTGAATCAAACTTAGAGGGGGATATGTAGATGGAAAAAACAGCCAATGAAATAAGTATTGAGGAGACTATTAAAGAATTTTTACTAAGAAAAATAAGGTCTCCTTTTGTAATAGTAGGGCTTATTTTAGTTATATTGTTTACATTAGTTTCAATTGTTCCTCAAATATTTACTCCTTATACCCTCCTGGAAGCATTACAATCCCAACCGGGAGCGTGGAATCCACCTTCTCCTGCGCATCCACTTGGTCAATCAGAATTAGGGTATGATGTTGC
>JAEOTW010000273.1 GCA_016839655.1 Promethearchaeota archaeon
ATTTGTAAAATGGAAGGATTATAGGCAAGGTATGCTAGGATGGGGAGTTTATTTACTTCTTATTGTAAGCGTTTATAACATTTTGATATTAGTCGGATTTGAATTTTATTTAATTTTATTGATTTTAAGCTTGGTTACTCATTTAATTGCACTTTTTGATAAATATACATTGAAATTTCTAAGAAAGGCATCGAATTTCTTCATAAGCTTTTCGTGGATTATCTTGATTGGATTTTCGATATTGTTTTATATTAATTGGATTTTAAGATTTTCCATACAGATTATTCCCATAATTATCCTTCTCCTAATAATTCAATTCGCTTACTTATTTAGATTATTGAGGGATTGGGAATATATCAAATCAAACCAATCAAAAATTAAAGTTTTTCTTGTGTTATTGGTTTATCTCAACTTTAGTACTTGGCCTTTATATTATATTATCCTTGATTTATTTATTTCTTTGAATTTAGTCCTCTTATCGGTTATAATTTTACTTGGATTGACATTCTTGGACAATTACATTAAGGCGATAACTGAAAAAATTAGAAAGAATCTAAGGGTTGCTAGTTTCGTCATTACTGAAGTCTTGTTATCCTCAGATATATTTTTAGTGTTAGAAATTTTTGTGAATCCTAATTTAATTCTAAACCTCAGTATTTCTTCGTTCTGTTTTATGATCTTAAATCTATTTCTATTTAAACCCCACAAACGTAGAAAAATTAGCTCTTTCCTCTATTTTCTAACTTTATTTTTACTATTAAGTTTAATTACATTTAATATTTCTTTTTCAGGATGGAGTTTCTCTTGGGTGTTTATAGGGATTCTATTCTACCTATTCGTTTTTATGTTGGAAGAGTTTAAAGCATTCATCAATAACATATTAGACAATTTAAGGTTAATATTTATTAGTCTAAAGAATGCTTTACTAGGCGTATATTATTCTTTCATCAATTTCTTAAAAAAGAATGTCAGAGTAATCGCAATTATTCTGTGTATAATAGCAGGTATAATAGTGGGAATAACTTTTTCTGAAATTGGTTTATTACCTTTGCTAATATGGTATCATGCGATGTTATTAGGTTTAGCAATTTCTGGAATTTTAATTTCCTTAATCCCACCAAAGAAAACTGACGATATAGATATAATGTTTAGGAACAGAATGCGACGCTTTATAACTCTTTGGGTTAGTTTTACAATGTTTGTGTTGGTATTAATAATACCATATATTACATCGATTCTTTTTGGTATTATTCTGATTCTTTCATCCATAATAATATTAGGAGCAATATTGGCAATATATATATACAGGATTGAAAAAAAGCAGAAGATTTCAATCAAGTGGAGGTTTTATACAACAATTATTTTAATAGTTCTTGCGATTATTTGGGTATCGTTAATTGTTGTCTTTTACCTTTTTGAGGTTGCTGCATAAATGAACTCACCTAAAATAAAAATAGATATGAGGAGTTATAAAAAATTTTGAACAAAAATATGCTTTAAAGATTTTTGTTCTTCCACTTTTTTATATGTCGTCTAAAGTCAGTGTCAGTCATCCCAATTGAATTTAAGTTGCTTTTTTTTGTATTATTTAGTTCTGCTTTCTCAATTGAATTTTTCGCTTTGAATTGACTCTCCCAATCGTAAAAAGACACTACTTTTGATGACATATTCAAAATTTAACATTAAACAAAAATAAAGGGATACAGACTGTAAATTTATTATAAAATCATTGGTGAAATACTACTAGAAAACGTGAATCTATAATTCGATTATTAAGTATTTAAGTTGAAAAAAAAAGGAGATTAATTCATTTAAAAAATTTATTTCCCTATTTGACAGTCTCGATTGCAATTTTGTGAGTTGTAATCGTTACACCAGCGTTCCCTAATTTGGTTATAACCTTATCAACGACCTGGTCCGCTTCAGCGGAATTTTTTAAACCAGTTACCACCATTTTGCCAGATGAAAACAAGATGATAGTGACGCGTGGATTCTCAGCTTTCAAAACTAATCCGGGAAATTTCTCTGCATTAAATACAGCACCTTCAATTTTCTGAGCAATTTGATTCAATTCTAATTTATTTTCAGTTTCCAGGGAAACGGTTATAACATACTTCGCGTTTTTCCGGCGTTGCAATATATTTATTTTTTTATAAAAATCCTGCAATTTTAACTTCAAATCTTCGCTAAACCTAACAATATTTGCTTGTTCCTCGTCAGAGAATGACCCCAGTTCACTCATATATAAAGCTTTAAACATATCTTGAGTAGAACTTAATTGAGATTCGAATTCAATAGAGAGAGATTGTACTACTTCTTCGATCGCCGCTGTAATTTTTTGATTTAGCACTACACTTATCATCAGCATTTCTTTATTTCCGCGAGCCCATTCAGAGTGAAGCTCAAAATAAAAATTAAGGGAGGAAATTCTGCTCGATTGATGCTGGAAGAATTTTTCATTACTTAATTGAACCATTATTCCTGCAATACTTTCTTTTTCAATATTGTTCAGAACACCTTCTGGATAGGAATAAAATATATGTGGTCCAGATCTTCTTTTAAAAAAAGTAA
>JAEOTW010000274.1 GCA_016839655.1 Promethearchaeota archaeon
CTCAAAGAGAAGCTGATCATCATGTACTGGACTACCCCATTCAAGATCATGGTAAGAGATCATTTGTTCGTCATTTCCTGCCCATCTGCATCGATTTACCATTTTGAACTAACCATATTTACTTTAATATTAAAGACTTAATGTTAAGAATCAAATTTACGATAAAAAGAATTCTAATATATAGAACATATTGACTTCTTATCATTATCTTGAAAATCTGGTCACATTCTACTAGCAAAGAAAAAGAATATAAACTACTAGTTTTTTAATTCCCTTAATGAGAGAACCATTAAAAGATCTAATTGCCTTTTTTATTTTTTTAGGATTAAACTTTTTAGTCTTTTTTCTTCGTACTCTATCAATAACACCTTATCAAATACTAATTACAAATGTATTATTTACTATGGCAACTATTATGAGTATTTTGATTTTTGTCACATTTTTGCATAATTTAGTTAAAAGAGATTTAGAAGTAAAGTACTGGGAAAAATGGAAAATAAAACACGCTCAAGACCTTGTAAATGATCCTTTACCCGAAGGATATGGTGAGAGAAAACAAAAAATTTAAAAATATAATGTTTTACAAAAGTTATTTTATTAAAAATTATTAATTTAAAATGGTCTAAATATGAAAGAAACATACCAAAGCTTAATTGCTACATTGGCTGTTTTCCTTTTAGGTTTATTAATGATTCTAATCGGCCATATTCGCGGAACTTATTATAGTGTGGTAATATTTTCATACATTAGCGCAATCTTCTTTATTTTAAGTTTTATTTTATTTTTGACTTTTCTACATAGTATATTTCATAAGGATTTTAAAGTAAGGAAACCACATGATTTAGATCCAATATTAGATGATACATATAAAAAATTCGCAGATAAAGACTAATTTATTTTGTCTTCTAAATACGGAAAATCTTAGCTTTTTTGTTTTACAAAGAGTTTTCACATTCTGTTAAGCCTCTAGATAGTTATAAATTAGTTAATTGAATACCCGACAAAAAAATAGATAAATGTAAAAATAATATAAATTTAAGATTAATCTGTATGGGCTGAGATAATTAAATCCGCGAAAAGCTTCATATCATTAAGTAGCATGTTCAATTTATCTTGTGAATCTCTATCAAGTTCTCCAGATTTCATTACAAGTACAGAAATGATATATTTGAAGATATGAAGTTCAATTTCTTTCCCATCTCCATCCCGACCCCAAAATTTACTGGAATCTGCCATAAATATATTTTCTCTGACTGTATTGCAAGCGTTAATAAAATCCCTTAAATCTCCTCGTAATGTTAAGCCACTACTAACACCTTGAACATTATGAACTATGACATTACCTGAAATATCAGCTATAATAACTTTTGCGTGAATTTCATCAAGTTGCTTCTCTGCTTTCTCAACATGAGCCTTTAGCTCTGCATATTCTGAAATTAAAACATCTCTGAATACTTTCGCTAGTTTATCCTGTTCATAAATACTTGTTAGCATATAATCAAAATCATAGTCTTTAAAGAGATCTAAAAAGATTTCTTTCGCGTTCTTCACATTCGTATCTAATAGTTCCTTCTGGTAATCCTCAGTGTCATATTTATGAAGGAACAAAAAGATTTTTGGCTTCTCATTGTTTTTTCGGTATAAATCTAATAAACTTATAAAGTATTCTTTCGCATCTTCGAATGTATTCGGTTCATGTAGAGAAACAATAGGGATCAAAATATCTGTTCCTCTAAATATCTCTGGCTTGCTTAAATATTCTTCTCGAAACTGTTCTTGCCCTCCGAAGTCAAATATTCCAACCTGTAAGCCAAGGAATGGGTGTCGTCTTGTTTCATATAGAATTGTTGGTGATAATCCTTTCGTATCTTCAGGCCTTTTAGCAGCAAAAGCAACAGAATAAACTGATGTCTTTCCGCAGCCTGAAAGACCAATAAGAGCTATCTTTATAATTTTTCACCTTTTTACTTTTCTTTTTTAATAGTTTTTATAATAATTTATTTCATTTAACTTTTTTAATAAAATTTGATTTAGATTTTTATTCTTTTGGTGCTATTTTGAGTGTTCTGGAAAAGATCTTTCCAAAAGATTCAGTTGATGCCTCAACTAATACATTTGCTTTAATAGGTTCACCATCTGGTTTATCCATGGGGTACCCTATTTCAATTGTCTCAAAGGGAAATAGTTCTCTTATAGTAGTTATCCATGGATTTTTTTCAAATAGCTCTTCAACCGTAACAATTCTAATTTTCAAATCTTCTAAAACATATCCTATTGTATTAGTTAGAGCGATACTCAGGATCTTATCCTGTTCTTTTAGAGTTTTTGAAACACTAAGAAATTTTCTGGCTCCCAATGGAGGAGTAGTTGCTGCTTGATCTATTTCTGGTTTTGTTTCAATTCTAGGTTCTTCTTTTTCCTCAGAATCACGTACTATAAATACCTTCCTTTTTTGAATAGTGTATTGAGAAACTTTTTTGAGTTTTGCTAAAAACAGTACTGCATTCAAATTAATAGCATTAAATGGTTCTATTTTTAAAAAACCTTTTTCAGCAGCGTCTTCCATAATTTCGGTTCCTATTCCACTTCTAGCAAATACTGTGTTTTTATTGGCTCCGCTTCCAACGGAACCAACAGAAATGTCAGCATTCTCAGCGGTTAAATCAGTACAAAAATTACAACTCGAGGATTTAAATTTATCCAGTTGCTTAATAGTGTATGATTTCACTGGTTCCCCTTGTGGATCATGATATAAGTGAAATTTTCCCTTATTGATATCCATTTTTTGAACTTTTGATAAATCTATCCCTTCTTTCTCAAAGAATGGATAAATAGCTTCAGGGGCAAATGAATCCATACAAAATAATCCAATTTTAAGTACATGACATCGCATAAAATATTTCAACATACCAGTTGGGCTGTCGAACATCTTTGCAACAGCATCAATGTTACATGGAGTTCCAACAAATGCAATAGATCTAAAATCTTGTCTGACTGCATCCATAAGAGCCTCAACTGTTTGAGAATGACTGTAAATAGAACCTGAAGACTTAATGGCATCATCTTTGCTTGTAATAATTTGAGCTACTGGATGCCAAGGATTATTTGGATCCTTCATTGTTACAACTGCTGCATCAATTAGATGTTCATCAAAAAGGTAACAAAGAAGACTTGTTACTGTTCCCCCATCTTGCCCTCCGATCACTTCAGGGATGCTTGTATTCGAAACATAACCTGTTTTAAAATCTCCCATGAGTTGATAAGGATCTGTTATGGTTCTTGGACATTGATTATAGCAGATACCACATCCGGTACACTTACCTATCAATTTCGGTTGTGCTGTTAGATCATCCCATTCTAACACAGGACACACTGCTGCGCAAGTTCCACATTCAGTACAGACTCCTGTTCTTATGATTTCCTTGACAAGCAGACCGAAACTGTCTTTGGCTCCTTCAAGCTTCTTCTGAATATATTCAAATGAGTACTCATAAGGAGTTTCGCTTTGATTTGTTTTTTCTTCTGTCATGCTAATTTATAGTAATAATCTTTGTGTTTATTTAATTATAGATTCAAAAATCATTAAAATAAAATGGATTTTTTAAAAAAAACATTATCAAATTTTTAGGTTGAAAAATTTTATTGAATTTAAAATTAGATGAACTCTTTATATGTTTATAGTTTGAATTCTCTTAACTATTAAGAAGACAATACAAGAATAATGTGTTAGAATCTAAGGTTAACAAATATATAAAGTTAAAGCTTGAAGACAATAAAACACCTTTAGAAAGTTCAAAAAATATTTGAATTAACAATATCAAATAAAACCACAAATGAATCCTTAAAAAAGTATTTAATGGTACACGTAAAAATTCTGTTAATTAATTGGTGGAGTTGTTTTCTTATGTTTTTTAAATAAAAAAGGAATAAACTAAATAAAAAAGTAGAAATTTCTCATTTTTTAGGATTATGAACTTAACGAGACAATCATCGCAGCAATTATAGATGCGAAAATGAATCCAAGGATTACAGCAAGTGCTAATAGTATTAATTGAACTTCTATGACGAATATCAACGATTTACTAGATTCCATCTTATAAAATAATTTAACAATAAATATGCCAACAATTATGTTTATAATACCTCCTATAAGTGAGCTTAACCAATCCGCTTCAGGTATTACAAAAGTCGTTACTATACCGATACTAAGTCCTATTACAAACCATACAAGATTTACTTTGATAGCAGGCTTATATTCATCCTCAAAACCCTTCTTTTTAGCGAACCATTTAGTAACTATAACACCTAATACAAAAATTACTCCCCATAACAAGAAATCCAAAATAAGACCAGCTAACAATATATCTCCCATTTGGAAAATCATTTTAATACTCCATTTAAATTATATATTAATTTTTATTGTAAGATTTGGATAAGTTGAGATAATCCCATATTAATAAAATCCACAGAATCATATTCGGATTAGTAGTAATTTCGGTGATTTCGTCGGCGTAATTTCTATCATAATCTGCTCCTTTCCTCAGAAAATCATTAAATCATTATATATGTAAATCTAATTTTCTCTATAAATTTAGCTTAGGAATAAGTTTATGAAAGAATATTATAAAATCCTAAAGCTTTTTACTCAATCCATTTAGAATTTTTTCTTTATAATCTTTTTAGTTTACTAAAATATTAACACATCAGATTGAGTAACTCTGGATCCTAAAATTTAAATCCTGTAAAGGCTATCCTTGAAGTTGAGGCAAATCCAGAGTGTATAAAAATTTTAACCTCAATCTTAACAAAAATATTAAATCGCTATCAAATAATCTATACGGTGCAGTTTGAGGTCATCAATGACAATAATAACAAAAAGAGAGATTTCTATTAAAATTAGATCAATTGCGGTGAATTTTAAATAGCTGATATTGAAAAGATGTTAAGGCAAGAATTTGTCGACGGTGTAGTCTATTACTGATAAACTACTCTTTTTGAAAAATAAGTCAAAAAAGTTAAACTAAAATTTTATACAGATAAGCTAAGAATTTTCTAATTCTAGTCTTTCTTCAATTTTCTTAATCGCGTTAGAAGCATAAATTCGTACAACTCTATGAAAATCATTAACTCTTTTAATTAATGCGTCAAGAGCAGGCTCACCGCCAAAGTTTTCTATTAGTTTGATTAAACTAAGTTTTACTTTATAATTTTCACTTTCGTTTGTTCGTAAGAAATCAGTAAGAATTGCTATGTTTTTATTTAATGTTCTTTTTAATTTCTGTGTATCTCCTTTATTTATGTACCAATTATTTTGGAAAATGTTATAGATCGCATCGATTGTTACTTTTTTAATAAGCCAATAAACATTTTTATCTTCTAAGATATTTAGCATATCATCTAACGGCAAGACACTTCCTATTTTCCCTAAAGCGATAATGGTGTTCTTTTTTACATCAAGATTCCTTACTTTCAATAATTCACATAATGGCTTAACAAATTCCTCTTTACCAATTTCTCCTAAAAGAAATGCAACACTTTCTCTAACAGTATTATTCTCTTTATTAATCGAGTTATATAAGTACTCAAATGAAGCATTTGGATTATGTTGATAAATCCTTTTTATTGCATCTAATATGTATAGCTTCATATCTAAATCAGTGTACTCGAAACTTACATCTTCAATATCCAAGACATCTAAAAGTTCAGATACAGCTGATAAATCTCCAATTTCTCCTAATGCTTCAATAGCCGCTATACTTACTTCATTATAGATATCATCCAAATTCGATATCAATAAGTCTACCGCATCATTGAGTTTTAATCTACCACATAATAACACTGCATTTTTCTTAACTATAAAATCATCAATTAGCAGCAATTTAATTATGTCCTTCTCTACCTCTTTACCGAGAATTGTTAATATAGCCACCACAGAGTCCATTAAGTTAGAATCTTCTTCTTTTAAAATTAGTGTAATAACATTTAATAATACAGATTTATTTTTGAGCAAATTTGATAAAATTTCCGGATATTTTATTTTAAGATAACTTTTATCTTCAAAAGAAACATTTATACTCGAGATTTCATATCCCATGAGCTTAATTAATTCAGCTTTATGTTTCTTTGAAAATTTTTTATTCTTTAATGATTCCAATGATAAGTCTATCAGATTTCCAGGATCGATACTTAATAATTCAATAGATACATATTCTCTAATTGAATTAGAATTATTATCTAATTCACTTATAAAAAGCTCTATCTCTGGTTTATCAAACCTAGTTTTTCTTATGGCTTTTAGTGCGGATAATTTCATTTCATTATTTATAGGCTCTTGTTCCAAAACCCATTTTAACGGTTTCAACGCTTTTTGGTCTTTTATCCTGCCTAAGGCTTTAGCTGCTTCACATTTTATATTAATAATATTATCTGAGATAAGTAAATTCTCAAATAAACCATAACATTCATTTTTTAGTTTACTTGAGTTATGACTGATTAATCCTAAATATTTAATTGCCTCTCTTCGCTTATTATTATCCTTCTCTTTCTCTATAATTTCTGTTAACATATGTGCTGAATTTTCTAAACCCAATTCCTCAGTTCTCTGATAAATTTCGCGAGGCTGAATTTTTACTTTCAACATAAGTTAACCGTTTTAACTTGATTTTTTTAAATCTAACTTATTATCTTGGTTAATTATCAATTATTGATCAGCAATTATAAATATATTACTCAAATCAAGCATAATTTTGAAATTATATATCAAAAACAATAAGGTTCTAAAATAAAATTACTGTTTTTCATATTATTATTAATTTCATTTTGATAAATTCTGAAAGATAAATTCAGAGCCTGAGTTCAATGGAAATTTCTTTGAAATTAGTCTGGAAATAATTTTAGAATATTTGTCCCCTTCCAACCGAACATAGATTTTACGGCATTGGCAAATTCGATGTATATTCTTTCTTTTTTAACACTAAAATGTTGTTCTACAAAATCACATAATGATTCAGATAAATCACTTGTTTTTGACTCAGGTAATCCAATACTCTTCAATTCCATAAATATGGTAGGGTCATTAGTTCCTGCAAATAACATCTTTGTAGCAGTCTCAAGCGCGACCATTACAAAACTTTCAGGTTTACCTAATTTTTTTGCTACAAGTTTGGAGATTTTATCCATTATTTCTGCTTTTTTTTCTTCCTCAATGTCTTGATTTATTTGTATTTTGAGATATGGTATGTCTATCACCTCTTATTTTTATATCTTGATGATTTTATCCAATTACATTGGATTTAGAATGCAATATTTATACATTCCTTTAAAGTTTTTTTTGCTTAGTCGATATAGCTATTTCCTTATAAAACTCTATTAACTTAGCTTTTAAACTTTCACCAGTTTTTTTGATATCTGAACGATCTTTTTCTTGAAATTTGTCAATCTCCTTCAAATATAGAGCTTTAAAAATTCCTTCTGTGGATTTTAATTGTGAAACAAAATCCACACAAATTTCTTTCATATCCTCTTCTAATAACTGATTTGTTGGTATATCTAAATTTATACTGATCATAAGCATTTCTTTGTTTCCACGAGCCCATTCAGAGGGGATTTCAAAATAATAATTCAAGGATGCTGGTACAGTGCTTGAGCGGTGGACAAAGAAACCCTCTTTAATTCCTTGAACCATTATATTTGCAATTTGAATAGATAATCCATCATCAAGAGAACCCTCGGGATATGAATAGAAAACGAGAGGACCTTTTCTTCGAGCAAAAAAACTTAATGCTACTGTAGTTTTAGTAGCGATTTTTATTTCGGGTATTAAAAGAAGAGTATATGCAATTTCAGGATCTAAAAGTTCATCATCAATGTATGTTTTACTTATTGGAAATTTCGCTCCATTCTTGTGTACTCTTAAAGACTGACGCCGTAGACCTATACCACCAAATTTTTGTACTTCTGAAATTATTTCTTTTCTATCTTTTTCATTCATCACTGTTATAAATAATCACCCTTATACTACATATTAGAACAATTATATTTATATTTTTTGTTTCCTTTTTGAGTAATATATTGAACAATTAGATGAACAATTATAAAAAATAATGTTTATGAAACATCTATTAACAAAATTCGAAAGATTGATTTTTGAATAACACATTTTATATGTTTATTGTATAACATAATTTAAAGTGATTATAATGGTTCAGAAAGCAATGGTTAGTGTTTATCCTATCAGATATAAAGATATTAAATTAGAGTTTCTTATGATAAAAAGGGCTACTCCTAGTTATAATTGGCAATGTGTGACTGGCTCAGTAGGGGATACTATGGGAGCAATTGATCACCCGAGAGGAGAGAGTCCTCTTGAATGTGCAAAAAGAGAACTTTTTGAAGAAACAGGATACATTCCTGCTTTTATAGCTTCGGTTAACATTCCTCAAGAAATATATTTTAATAATGAAATAGAGATCAAAGAGGTGGAGGAGAATTTTCCTCCAGATGAAGCTCACGAACTTCTAAATGAGATTATATTTTATAATTTCATAGCTCGTATAGATCAACCTGAAGAACCTGTATTGGATCCCGCTGAACATACAGATTGGAAATGGTATAGCTTTGAAACAGCATATAAGATAATAATGTGGGCTGTTGAAAAAAAACTACTCAGGCGTGTCTATGATTACCTCATTAAAAATCCATTAAAATAGTGAGATTATTGGCTAAATTTCCCTTGAAATTGGAATTATATCCATTCAACGAGTGATGAACATCCGAGACCTTCTTTATCTTCAATTCTACCTTGAACTGTAAAAGTATCCCCTTCATAACCACATTCAGGACACTTATTTTTTGATACTAGTTCTACAAGATCATCGACTAAAACGGCATGATTTACAGAGGCAGAAACTCCAAATGGAGTAAGGACTTCCAGAAAACCTTTATCACCTTCATTTCTGAGAGGTTCTAAAGTATTCAGATCTCTTACTATAATTCTAGCTTGAGGTGGACAGTGAAATATAAAATCCTTATACTTGTCTGACCAATGACTACCGAATACTATGGGTGTTTCTGTAAAGCCATAAATATCTCTAACATTTTCAGCTGTAGTTCCAAAGAATTCAATACAATCCGAAACAAACTGAGTTTTTGCTATGGGAGGATATTTTAATTGAGATTTATGTCCACTCCATCCACCGCCACCTGTTGTTAAATAGCAATTGGGTAACTCAAATTTGATATTAGCTTCTTTTAAATGCTTATTCATGAATGTGTTTAATAATTGGAGACTTCCCCCAATTGAAATATTTTTTTGTTTATCAGCTGGTTTAGTTGAGTTCTTGTTGATTGTTTTTATCACATATTTTGCATTAATTCCAAAAGCACCCACTAAACTACGCCTCTTCATTATTTCTTTAAATGCTTTTAGGATATAGAATTTTATCAAATACTTTGGTTTTGTTATTCTAGTTGTAATATCATTTAAAGTGCTAGTATATAATTTCAATGGTCTCAAATCAGAGTATCTCATCGCAATCCGATCTAAAAACTTAACGGGTGGAGCAAAATTCATTGAAATAGTCCCGTCTTGATTGTGCTCCTCCATCGGTATTGGGATGAATTCATATATACATTTGATGGTCATGCTGGATAAAAACTCTAGATCGTCCAAAGATCTCCCTACTAAAGACGGATCTCCAGTTGTACAAGAAGAAACATTCCAAGTCTTGAATTCAGGGGATTCTAACGGAATTTTTAAGAATTTTTTAAACAACCCTGCTGATTGTTTGAATGCAACTGAATTTATAAAAGGGATTAATGTTAAATCATCCATTTGATTCACATCATCCAGATTAAATCCTTGCTTATTAGCAAATTCTTTATAAAATGAATTGGCTTCAATGGATTCCTTCACGATGTTTTTCATCAGATTTATAAATTGTTTATCTTCATAATCTGAATTAATAATTGTCCTTATTTTCTCGTTTTGTACAACTTGTTTTGATATTGTTATTAGAATACACCATTTTGAAAGATAATTTTTACGATCTATTATATCTATAAGATTTGGGAGTATTTAAAAATTTAAATTATTTTGATGGTTCACATTGCTTGAAAAGTTAATTCAGTATTAAATTTTAATGAACTTTTTGTCAAATCCACACTTATTGTAAAACATTGATTACTGAAATATTTCCTAATCTGTACTCTTAATTTCTTGGAGTTGATAAAAAAGAAAAAAAACAAATATTGGAAATAAACTGAAATACGAATTTTTTTAAGATGAGCCTGAACCAGTTGAAGTCATTAAATCGACCAAGGGTTCAGCTGTTATTACTGAATCACATTTTGAACATGAGTGTAATATAAGGGGTATGGCTCCAATTAGATCTAAATATCGGTCAACAAATTTTAGACTATATTTTGCCATCTTTTTTATCATTTTTCCCCCAAATGGTACAACTTCTGCTTGAATGTCTATGAAACTTTCATAGGTTTGTATTAAATCACTTTTAAATTTGTCATTGATAGGTGCTGGTTTTATTTCGACTTTTAATTCGATTTCTTCTTTACAATAAGGACATTTTGGCACTTAAAATCACATTTCTATTATTTTAATTATTAAATTTCTGCAATATAGTCATACATATTATTTAAAGAGTACAGCAATCACATTAATAATATAATCAAGATTAAGAACCCATCATATCCCTTTAGAATAGCCTATTTTATAGCTTTTAAAGTGAACATAAGAGGAATAATAGCTTTTTGATTTTTCAATCGAAAAAATCCATCAGTTCCGCGTTCTGAAAACGGAAATTGTTTCCAAACCGTAAAAGGATATTCATTAAGAAATTCAATTCTCAAACCAGCTCCAATTAGTGAATTGACTATATCAGATATACTGTGAGCCCATTCATATTCTTTTTTTGGTTTAAATTTAGACCCGACTGAGGCATATGTTTCATCAGCAACAAATTCCATAGGATTAGGATCATGGAAATAATTATAATAAAGTTGAAGTTCTTTGATATCTTTAGTTTCATTGTCAAAAATATTTGAAAAAGGATGACTCTCAGCAATATAAAAAAATCCGCCTTTTTTAAGGAAACTAGCAATAATTTTGCCCCATTCCTTAAGATCGTTTAGCCAATAAAGTACTCCAATTGAAGTATACACAATATCAAATTTTTCAAAAAGAACCTTAGGTAAATCATAAATATTCGACTCAATAAATTTAGCTTCAAGTTTAGCTTGTTTTGCTAGTAATTTAGCCAATCGAATTCCTTCGCTGGAGAAATCAATTCCTGTGACTATTGCACCTTCTCTTGCCCAAGAAAGAGTATCAAGACCAAAATGACATTGAAGATGCAATAATGATTTACCTTTCACATTTCCCATTTCTTTCAATTCATAAGATTTTAGAGTGGTTTGCCCGTTTAAAAATGATTTTATATTATACTCTTCACCTTCGAGCTCATAATGAATCCTCGCAAACTCGTCCCAAAGTTCTTTGTTTGCTTCAAAATATTTCTTATTCAAATGCTATCACTTTTTAAGAAACAAGAATCATTTTTGATGTGACTTATGCTAATATGAATTATTCTCTAAATAATAATCTGATTGATTTCTATAGAAATTTCTCCTATCAAATATATTTTAATAGAATTGCATATTGAATACTATTATGACAGTTCGTCAGTCAATTAATAAAGCTAGAGCAAAATTCTACAATGTAGTAACAAATTACAAGTTTGTCAAAAAAACATCACTCGTTGTAATAACCATCTATCTTTTTCTACTCTTAATTGCGGTTATTATCGCAGCAATATGGGGGCCTTATGGATATACAATTTGGACACGGATGATTTCAGACTTAGGTGGTAGTAATTATACTCCTGTACCAATATTGTTCGATATCGCTTGTATTTTCGCAGGAATTATGACAATCCCTTTGACATTCTACATTGAAAATCTTTTTGCTCCTTTACCTACAAGAAAGAATTTCAAAACAATACACTTCTCTCGTTTAAGGTTTAGACTGGGCAGTAACGCATTTTTCTTCAGTTTAATGGGAAATATAGCTTATATTTTTGTGGGAATTTTTAGTGAAGATCGAAATCCTCCGTTATTAGATTTTGCGAGTTTCCATGACGTTTTTTCTTTTTTTTCATTTGCAGGATTTGCATTTGGAGCTTTCTTTATCGGTTGGATTATCGTCCTTTATGATACGAAAATACCTAAATTGTTTGGGATTTATGGGATAATTGGACCTCCAAGTATGTTATTCGCTTTCCTATTTACAATGGAAGCATTATGGGAATGGATACTATTATTTTCAATTCTTGTCTGGATTATACCACTTACTCTAATGATAATGCAAAAACAAGAATTAAGACCAACTTAAAAAAATCCTAAATATTTTTTTTTAATACTCCTTTTTTCTTAAAAAAAATGCCTAAAATATAATCATATTTATATTAATTTAAAATGAATATGATTAATAAAATTGGAAAATGAACTCTACTATGACAGTTCGCAAATCGATAAATAAATTTCGAGCTAAACTATATAAATTTGCTACAAACTTCAAAGTAGTTAAAATAAGTGCTATGGGGGTTATGTTTGGATATATTTTATTTCTCATAATTGGAGTGATCGTAGCAACGTTTCTTGATCCAGATGGATATACTATTTGGGACAATTGGATTTCCGACCTTGGCTCATTTGATCACACACCTGCGCCTTATTTATATGATATTGCTTGTATTATAGCAGGAACTATGACTATTCCCCTTACATATTATATGGAGAAATTACTTGCTCCATTACCGAAAAGAACGAAAACTCGAGGAGAACATTATTCTCGATTACGATTTCGATTAAGTAGTTTTGCTTTCCTGTTTAGTATTATGGGGAATTTTGCTTATATTGGGGTAGGAATCTTTAGTGCGGATCGTGATTATGATTTCTTATCAGTTTTAGGAATGCGCCCACATGGACTTATGTCATTTCTCGCTTTTGGTGGATTTACTTTTGCAGCTTTCTTCATGGGGTGGTTGATAGTGCTTTATGACACGAAAATTTCGAAAATTTTAGGAATATATGGAATATTCGGACCATTAATTATTACTATTTTGAATTTAATAGATAGTACTCCATTATTAGAATGGATGTTACTCTTCTCGATATTAATCTGGATAATCCCTCTTTC
>JAEOTW010000275.1 GCA_016839655.1 Promethearchaeota archaeon
AGACAGATTTAACTGGCTTACTCTTTAAAATCAATGCTTCAATTTTAGCGAATAATGAGAAATATCCAATAACTTCTGGCAGAGCTTTTGCTCGAATCTATAGAAATGATGTATTACTTGGTGAATTACAAGCCACTCATCAAATTTTTTTAGAATACAGTACTTTCAATATCATATATAATCCGACTGAAACAGGACAGTATTACTTCGAATTTTATATTGATGATGGTATCTCTAGTACTTCAACTAATATTAAAAATTATCTTCTTGATATAAATGAAATTTCAGAGAATTATAAAAATAATATGATAACAGCAATTCCATTAACGATAGTATTTATTGCGGTTCCTGGAACAGTTTTTTTTGTCTCGTCTAAAAAGTTAAATAAATTAAAAAAAGAATCTGAGAATAACTAATTCAAATTTTTTCTTTTTATTTATATAGTATTTTATTAGTATTTGATGACTTTAACCTCAGATACGAATAGTGCTGGGCATTATAATAAAGAACAATTTCAAAAGACTCTTAAAGTAATAAATCAGATCGTAGATTACTTAGGAAGGTTCGAAAATCATTATGATAGAAAGTTTAATTTTAGTAAGCTGGTAAAACTCTTGAAGATACCACAATCTCAAACAGATGATATTATCTATTTATTGTTAAATTTTCAAGAGAAATTTGAAAATGTGTTTAATAAATACAAGATACGGAAATATCTCGCAAATAACAAGATATATTTAATAACTGAAAGAAAGGATGAATACAAGGAAATTGAAGCTCCTCCAACAATTGAAATTTCAAGTTCTCACATAAAACTACTTAATGATATTATCTATATTTTTAAGCATGTAAAGAGAGGAAATGGATTTGATATAGTTAAAAATGGATCAGAATTATTGACTAAAGTAAAAAAATTACGAGACACACATCCCTATTTATTCGAAACAAAAGGAAATGGTATTGTGTATCCATCTGAGCTTGGATTAAAATTAGGCGAACTAATTATATCTTACAATAAAAGCAACAAGAAGATTCAAACAATTAGTATAGGAAATCATAAATTTATGGTGAGTAAAGATAGCTGAGACAAGACTAACTGTAGCAAATAGTACATCGAATTTAAACACAGATGGTTTAGAACTTAGAGAATATCAAATAAAAATTGCTGAAGAATGTGCTGGAAAGAATTCTTTGGTTGTACTCCCCACAGGTTTAGGTAAGACCATAATTGCAGTTCTTGTTGCTAATAAAGTATTGGAAAGATTTCCTACAGATAGTAAAATTATTTTACTTGCTCCTACAAGGCCATTGATAAATCAACATTATCATACATTTTTAAAATTCCTTAAAATTCCGGAAGATAAATTTGCAATCCTTACAGGGAAAGTAGCTCCTGATCAGCGAATAGAACTTTTTAGTCACAATCAAATATTATTTTATACTCCTCAGACTCTTAGAAATGATCTAGTAAATCAAAAATACACTCTCCTGAATACAGCTTTAGTGATTTTTGATGAAGCTCACCATTCTATGGGAGATTACCCATATACATTGGTAGCAGATGAATATATTGACCATAATCCTGATGGAATTATCTTAGGCCTAACCGCTTCACCTGGAGCTTCAAAAAATAAAATTACATTATTATGCAAAAACTTGCATATCCCTATAGATAATATTCATATCAGAACCCGAAAAGATGAGGATGTAAAAAATTACCTCAAACCGATGGATATCTACAAAATTGGAGTAGATTTAACTAGTGTAATGGAAGATGTGTATCAATTACTTACAAATGTGTTAGAAGAACGATTGCACTATCTGTCTCAACTCAATTTTTTAGAAACGAAAGGAGAGCAATTACATAAAAAAATTATAAGAAAAGACTTACTAAAGTTAAACTCAGAGTTAGTAAATAATATTAAAGGTAATGGCGATAAAACTGGAGTGTATAGTGCATTATCGATAAATGCCCAAGCTTTAATATTATTTCATATGCTTGAATTAGTAGAGCAACAAGGATTAGATGTGTTATTAGACTATTTTAATAAACTTCATCGAGATGCAAAGAAGAAGAGTAGTTCAAAAGCCACCAAAATTTTAGCTTCAGATGGACGATTACACCGTGTATTTTTAGAACTAAAAAAAAACGTAGAATTTTCTCCTGAGCAGTTAATTCATCCCAAATATCATATTTTAGTTAAAATCATCCTTGATGAAATTAAAAATAATCCTAATTCACGAATCTTAGTCTTTGTAAAATTGCGTAATTCTGTGAGAAATATAACAAAAAAACTTCAAGAAATTCCATCTATTAATGCGGTACGATTTGTTGGACAAGCAACTAAATCTATAGATGATAAAGGAATGTCTCAAAAACAACAGATAGAAATTTTAGATCAGTTTAAAGATGGACTCTATAATGTCCTGGTATCTACTAATGTAGGTGAAGAGGGATTGGATATTGCTGAATGTGATTTAGTGATATTTTATGATGTGGTTGCTTCAGATATCAGGTTTATTCAACGGAAAGGAAGGACTGCTCGACATCGAGAGGGTAAAGTCGTCATTCTTTATAGTAAGGAAACACGAGACGAGATTTATTTAAGAATTGCTATGAGTAAACTGAAAAGAATGAATCTTCAATTAAAAAATCCTCAACAATTAAAAAATTCATTCCGATATCTTCCTGTTGATGATCAAAAGCCAATTATAGAAAAGAAGAGTCAAATTGAGAAACCTCAAAAAGAAAATATACCAATAGAATTTGTAAAAAAGAAAGCTGGAATAAAACAATATCAATCTAAACTGCAAACATTTATAGAAAAAAAACCACAGAGTGAGATTCCCCTAATAAATAACCCTCTCAAGATAAGTAAGTTCTTACCGATGAAGTTTGGACTGAGAAAAAGACTCCAAAGAGATAATATCTCTTATGATATCTTAGAATCGGATCTCCATATAGTAATTCATAATAAAGTCCTAATTCAGATTTATAATCCAAAAGAGTACAATGAAAAGAATCTACTAGCAGATTTTAATGATTTTAAGCAAATTTCTTCACTTTTCATTATGATATTTGATTTTATAGACTTCCCTGAAAATATTGAAGGAGAAAAAAGAGTCATTGAAAAAAAAACACAGGAATTTGCCAAAAATCATAATATTCAAGCGATTTGTATTGATAATCAAGAAGAATTATATTTTATTTTGAAAAATATCTTGGAAAATCCACAAGTGGAGAATTAAACTATGGAAGATATAGCTTGGAAAAAAGATGAGACTCCTTATATAATATTTGCGTGTAATAAATGCCAACAATATACTTATGTAAAATGTTCCCAAAAGTCTAAGAAATGTGTTAGATGTGGGCATACACAAAGTGTAAGTAAAATTACAGATCGAAGTATAATAGTAAATGGTATCTCAAGTGCAGTTGAATTTGTGAAAATGAAACAAAATGAACTAGCGATAAAGGAGTTAGGTTCAGAGCCAGAGTTTAGAACATCAAGAGATTTTATAGTTCCTGGAAAAGTAGTAAAGCTAAAAAAATTCTTAAAATCTGATTCAGTTGATTCTGATTATTTTGATACATTTAAAACTATGCTGTACAATTTATCTGAAACCCATAAATCTTTTCCTTATTACATTATTGAAATTATGGCAGAAAACTATGGAATTCCACTAACTGAAGTGAAATTCTTAACACGAAAATTTCTAAAAAATGGTAATTTAATTCGAAAAAATGGTGAATTTGTGTATAAAATAAAAGTTTAAAAATTTTACAAATTCAATCAGTTCTTAGATTTCTTTAAAAATTCTTTGACTCCTTCTGCAAATTCTCTTTTCAAAAGAGTCTGATAAACAGGATGTCTTTCAGAAAATGGAATTTTTTCATACCCATAGTAGATAAACTCTTCAGTTTTAGAAAACTTGGAAAATGGAATGATAACATTATTTAATTTCAGAGGTTTCTCTAAATCTTGAATAGGTATTTTTTGATATTTTTTATCTGTCGATTTTGAGCTCATATTCTCTTCACCTTTTAATATAGGATAGAATCAAAAATATATAAAGAAAAATCTCTAGTCTTATGAGATTTTATGATTTCTTAATTAGAGCAGAAGGTTAAATTAACACTTTTTTTGACATATTGGTAATATTTATATGTTTATGAAGACTATTTGAGGACTATGATGAATGAGAGACAAATATCTTTAATTGGGTTAGGATTGTGTATAGTTGGAGGCCTTATGAGTATTGCTTTCTGGATTTATGAATTCATCTTAGAATTAGATTATGGATATGGAGCTAGTCTTCAGTATATCCCCTCACTAATAATAGGGATCCTCGTTATAGTTGGAGCAATAGTAGGGTGGAAAGTAAAAAAAGAGGGATATCTACTTAGTATCGGTTCAGGATTTTTTGCATTTATATATATTATAATTTTAGGGCTTATTACTCTTGGATCCCCTTTTTTACTTTTTGCTATGTTTTTTACCGGTAGTGTAGCTCTTTTATATAGCCTTGGAGCTATATTTGCTATTGTAGGGGGAATTATTGGTGCCGTGAAAACTTAAGTTTTAAAATCCGATTTATTTAATTCAGTAAACTCATCCAAAAGAATCGTTTTATAAAGCGGATGTCTTTCTTTGAATGTTATATTTTCACGTCCTTCATAGATATATAAAAGTCTTTTAGTTATACCGAATTTAGAAAAAGGAATTATGATCTTATTAAAATTGATGGAGTCCTCTTTATAGGTATCAAAATTGAGGAGAATTAATTCCGTTTTTTCTACAGATTGAGAACTCATGATTAAAACCTTTTCTTAATTTCTTATTTTATCTATATTGAAAACCTAAATACTTGTATAAAAAATCCATTGGAATAAAATTGAAGTTTTTTTTTCTATATTTTCCAATTTCAACTGGTAAAAAAGACTTAAAAGGAATGTAAGAAAGATAAATATCAAAAGCTGATTTTTATGAGCGAAATCAAAATCAATGATACGACTCGATTAGATGAAAAGAGATGGTTTGGCTTTAAATTAAGCCAGACTTCTAAAGTAATTCTCTTCTATTTAGCTCTAATAGGAATTATAGAATATTCAAATTTCTTAGGATGGATCTTTAACATTGCATTTTATATTGACATTTATGGCTTCCCGTCTGTAATGCTATCAACTCAGATTTTCAGTATAATAATGCAAGTCATTGCTTTTATTGTTTCTTGTTATACTCTATCTATCTGCTCTAAATCCAGGAATAATGATAGAGAAAGTGAAAATTACGAGACAGATGATATTGGTATTAGGTGGTTCGGTTTTGCTTTATCTCGAACATCTATAATGATTCTCCTTTTCTCTGCAATCCTAGGAATACTGATAATGGCATATTCCCTTCTTTTTCAACTAGTTAATTTTGTTAGGTCTCTTCCCTATTTAATATTATATGGTCCACCAGATTTGATGGATATTCTAAATTTAGCATCGTGGTCTATTATTATTAACATGGTGGTTTCTAGAATAGTAATAAACTTCTATACAATTGTAAGAGTTTATCAATCAAGAAAAAATATGGAATTTTAGAAAAAATATTAAAAACAATAACGTATAAAGTCTTAATCTTCTTTTTTAGTTTTTAGTTTTTTAAGATATAATTTCATGAAATATCTTTCACTTTCACAAAATTCTAGTTTTTGATGTTTAGAAAGATTTATACAGTTAAGTAATATAGCATGGATTTTTTTAAGAGTCGTAAGATTTTCGTCACATAAGTTTTCGATATTATGATCTACCCTTTCAGCTGATATCTCTTCAGAATTCTCCAAATTTCTTTCTGAAGGTTCTCCATTATCTATTTTTATACGATTTTTCTTATCAATTTTAGAATCCATATACGCAAAATATTTTTGTTATCTTGATTTTTTATCTCTAATGATTTTTTTACATAAATTTATTCCCAATCCGGTTTTCTGATTTAGAACATAAGGGCTTTCCTTTTTAGCTTGAGTAGCTGTATGATAACCCGCTTTATATAAAATTCTTGCTCTTACACGAGCTACATCATGTAGTCTTAAGACCAAATCAAATAGTTCTTCATGAATTCCATAGTGTAATCGAATTTTTAGTGTTTCACACATTTCAGCAACTCTAATTAACTTATCGTGTAGGTCAATCCCATTTGTGCTTAAATTACTAGCGATGATTCCAATAAATGTAATGATTCGCTCTAAATTATCTCTTACAGAAAACAGATCTCCCGCCATTATATTATATTTATCTAGAATCTGGTCAATAGGTTCCTCATCAGCCCATTCTAAAACAGGCTGCAACATTTTATAGTCTTTAACACGGGATTCTGCTTTAAGAATATCAAAAGATTCTTTGATTAAATCATGAAATGTATTAATTTCAACGTATTCCAGCTTAAACCTAATCATTACACCAGAAACTGGATATAAATATAATCTTATTATTAATTTGCCAAAATGAGAACATTTAATTAACCCATTTTCATCTTCCAGAATTAACCCTTTCTCAAATAAGTATGATAGAATGTATTGGTTTTTCACTGACTTTGGAACTATAGAATCAACATATTTCTGAAATTTCGGATCTGGGAGTTGGATCAAATAGAGTAAGAATGATGTAATATGTTTACAAAACTCAAATGAGAATTCATCATTTGCAAAGTTATCAGAAATACCATTTTTAAATCCACAAGTACATTGAATACCAGTTTCAATATCAAATTGGCAATAATATACTCCAAATGAAGTCTTCACATATCCAGAAATATTTGAATCATTGAGATTTGTTAATTTCACTTGGTAATTACTATCTTTTAACTCTCTTACAGTATTTACATCAGTATGAAGCTTTAGAATATTTATAGGTGTAATTTCTTTTATCATAAGCAATTGTTCGATGGGAATCTTCTGTTCCTTCATTTTACTTTTAATACCATACCAGAAAAAAGTTTTTTCGAAGAATTGCTTAAGCTGTTCCAATGTGATTTTCTTTTCCTCATAAATTCTAAGTAAAACCTGTTCTTTAAGAGTATTTATTCTGTTTAAACCTGAGGTAAGATCGTTATATTTGGGAATTGATATATCCTTAAGTACATGATTTTGGAAAAAAGAATCCTCAACCCATATTTTCTCTTCAATATCTCTAACTAAAATTATACCATAACCAACGGAATCAAGTCCAGGTCTTCCAGCTCTCCCTAATATCTGGAAAACTTCATTTGCGGAAAATGGTTTAAAATAAGAAAAGCCATCTCCATTCTCAAAATAACCAGAGAAATTTTTGATATTATGGCCAGATGTTACATATTTTTTAAAGTCTTTTAGGATAACCACACGAGCAGGCGTATTTATACCGGCTGATAAGGTTGTTGTACAACAGATTATTTTGATTATCCGTTTCCTAAAATTATCTTCAATAATTTTTCTCTCCTTTGGGAGTAGTCCTGCATGATGAAATGCAACACCAGACTTCACGACTTTTTTTAAATCACGATGCCCGCCTTTAATTGAGGATAACCTTTTTTCTAACGATCTGCACACATTAAGTTCATTTTCTTCAAGATATTTCTTTACCAGGTTTTTAATGTTCTCTGCTACTTTCTGTGCTGCTTTCCGACGGTTTACAAAGATAAGTAACTGTCCATTTTTTTCAAGGGTGGATTTGATAAATCTTTTGATAGTTGAATCCTTGTTTTGAGTAATTTCAATTTTATAATGGAGTGGAACAGGACGATTATCTGATTTGATTAGAGTTGTCTTATTTCCAAGCGAAGAAAGCCATGAATTAAAGAATTCTGCATTGGCTATTGTTGCGGACAGTCCAATTATCTGTGGATTATGAAGGAATTCATTTAACCTAACTATTAAGGACTCTAGCCTTGGTCCTCTATCAGATTCACCGATGATATGGATTTCATCAATTACTATAGTCGATATATTGAAAATCCACTCTTTATCATAAAAATTTCTAAGAATTGAGTCCATTTTTTCATATGTGGTAACAATTAAGTCTGCTTTTTCTAACTTTGAGTCATCCACATCATAATCACCTATAGAGAGTTCGATTTTTAGGCCAAACCTACTATAGCTTTTCTTAAAATGAGAGTATTTTTCTGTAGCTAGTGCTTTATAAGGAACTAAATATATGGATTTTCCAAATTTTTGAAAAATATTATTAATAGCACATAATTCACCAATTAAGGTCTTCCCACTTCCAGAAGGTGCACATATTAAAAAAGAGTTCCTAAAAAACAATCCCTTTTTTATACTGTTTATTTGAATTTGCCGTAAACTGAAGATTTTTCCCTCAAAAAGGACACGTAGAATACGCTTGTCAGAAATGTACTTAAATATCTCTCTTTCAGGATTATTATCTATGTCTTTTTTTTTAATCTTATCCGTAAAATCCGTTAATGTTATCAATATCCACCTTGGATTATATCAATATGGATTTGTCCATTTTTTCAAAAGTTCTCGGAAAGTCTGCGAATCTCTTGAAATCTCGATACTTTCTATAACTCCTAAATTTCTTATTTTTAACTCTGAATTAATATAGCAAATTAAGGCATGAAGAGGGGCTCCATGTAAATGAATATGTGGGAAATAGATATCTGTATTTATTTTTTTTGTAAATTGGGTCTCTATACCAAGAGTTATCTTTCCTTTACACAAGGGACATACCACTCTTTGCGATTTATGTTTAACCTCCTTAATATCCCTAATTTTTCCAAAAACTATAACGATAATAAATCACTTGATATTTACTATTTACTTAACTACTGTTGGATGTGATTCAATTTAAAGAAAAAAAGTCTAAATATTTATCAATAGAAATTTCTTCTATTTCAATTTTTTCTTTAAATACCAATATCATTATTTATGCTTTAAATAGTAACAGTTCCTTATACTAACCTTATACAATACCTATGACCGATACTCAAGAAAGTCTAATGCAAAAGAAATCCGATTTAAAATTTTACTACAAAATGGCACAAGAGGCTTTTCAAGCAAATGATGTAGATCAAGCCCTGAAAATATCAAAAAGTGGTCTTAAGCAAGCGAAATTGTTAAATAAAGGAGATTGGGTGGTTAAATTTGATACTTTTAACACTAATGTTTCTCAATTGCATTCCCTAGTTCCAAGTATAAAGAGAGAATCCCTTACGATTGTAAATGGTATTGGTTTGAAAGTTGCTGAAAAACTTGCTACAATTGGAATAAATTCAATTTCAGCTTTAGCAGAAGCATCGCCAAGAAGAATAGCTCAAATTAATGGTATAGGGTTAGCAAAAGCTCAAAAATTTATAGAAAATGCGAAACAGCATGTGGGGATGAAAAAATTAAATGATTTTCCAGATGTAAATAAAGCTGAAGAAAATATAGAAATGAGAAAAGAATCAAATTTAAGTGAAGAACCCAATAAATGGTTTGAACCAAAGTATGAAAAACCCGAAACTGAAACATGGTATTCACCAGAAGTAGATCCTTCTGAATCTGAGACTATTGACAACAATTTAGAGAATTATGACAATCCTATTGAAAACTATGAAGAATTTATTGATGAAAAAATTGAGGAAAATGAGGAACCAATTGTTAATTCTTATGATTCAGATAATGAAGTAGATTTAGATGAGCCTGATGTAAAAAGGGAATCAGAATTAAAAGACTCATTAGTAATTTCACCCGAAATATTACGACAATCTCATCTTAAAATACAAGAACAGGATCCCATCT
>JAEOTW010000276.1 GCA_016839655.1 Promethearchaeota archaeon
CTCGAAAAAGATGTGTTAGGTAGAGAAAATAGCCATTTACCAAAAAATCTTACGAAAGATCTATACAATACTCCTAATGTAGGAGAAGATATATTAAGACTAACTCCTGAAGCCCAAGCACCATTCTTTTATACATCTAATTATTCTGGTGTAGATAAACTAGTAAATACTCAAGATACTTTAACTTTAATTGGGATAAATTTAACTCTAGATCAAGAATGGGGGGGTCCAACAACTAAGATTCTGCAAGGAAACATTTTTAATTTGGAGGAAAATGAGACGATTATTGATTCAAGATTACTAACTGTAGCACAATTTCCTGTTTCTATTGGTGATACCATTAAAATAAAATTAGATCTAGGTGGAACAATTTTAGTGAACTTTACTATAGTAGGTGTTTATCAAGAAGATGATATTGGTGCACCTTCATTTGTTCCAAGGCAATATTATATTTATACAGATATACAGACTTTATGGAATTTACTAGATAAATCTGGTTTAGAAACAAACACATACTCCTCGATAAAACTTAGATTCAATGTTAAAACTACTCAAGAGACTGAAAAGTACGCTGAAGAAGTAAATTCTTTTTCTGAAAGTGGAGGATATGCCCCTGTTTATGTTACCGCTACAGCTTTATCTGCTTTCCTTGAATCTATTCAGGAAACTTTTGCATTATTTGATGCATTTGCGGGAATAATAGGGTTTATTGCAGTTTTAGCAGGGGGGACTGCAATTATTGTAACTCAATTAATGTCAGTTACCACTCGATTGAAGGAATTTGCAATATTAAAATCTACTGGTTGGAAAAATCGTCATATCTTCACAAATGTTATCATTGAATCATTAACTCTTGGAATATTGGGAGCTGTAATTGGATTAACTCTAGGAAGTATTTTGGTCCTATTTTTCAGCAGTGGGGGAAGTCCATTTGGAGGGGCATCAGCTATAATTACTTTAAACGGAATAGTTGAAGTTGTAGCCTATGCCTTAGGCTTAGGAATTCTTGGAGGTTTATATCCAGGTATTAAAGCGGCTAGAGTAAGACCTGTAGTCGTTTTAAAAGGAGAATAAGGAGGTGAAATGATTGTCATTGATTACTTTAAAAGATGTAAGTAAAGTTTATGGTGAAGAAAGAACTCTAATTAAAGCATTAGATCATATCGATATAAAGATTGAAAAAGGGAAAATTATAACGATAATGGGCCCCTCTGGTAGTGGAAAAAGTACTCTATTAAATATTTTAGGGGCTATGGATACTCCGTCATCAGGAGAAGTTTTAGTTAACGAAATTGATATTGGAAAGCTTCCTGAACGTAAATTAGCAAATTATAGAAAAGAACAAATCGGATTCGTGTTCCAATCCTTTTATTTAATTCCCAACTTAGATGTGCTAGGAAATGTTTTATTGCCTAAAGTACCATATGGAATTAAGGATAAAGATCGTAAACGAGCTCAAGAATTATTAGATATTGTAGGTTTAGGAGATAGAGGGGATAGTAAGGTAGGGAAATTATCTGGGGGTGAATCGCAAAGAGTAGCTATTGCAAGAGCGTTGATAAATGACCCAAATGTTATTTTAGCTGATGAACCCACAGGTAATTTAGATTCAGAGACAGGAAAATCAATCATAGAATTGTTGATTAAATTAGCAGAAGAAGGGAAAACTATCGTTATTGTCACACACGATCCTAGGATTGCTCAAGTAGTTTCAGAACATCCACGTGGAAATAATATTTGGATTAAAGATGGGCAACTCAGTGATGACCCAACTTATGATATGTATTGTTGGGATTCTAATGCATAAAATATCAACAAATTTAGTCATATTCTATAAATTTTAAAAAAAATTCTGCTCCAAAATTTTAAAGAATAATTAAAAAATCTTATGTAGTATTTAAAGAGGCCACATATGTATACCATACATTATCACAATTAGTGATATGATTAAAGTAATAGCAATTGTTATTTGACCTGCCCTTCTATACTTTAACGCACTTGATCCTTTGAAGAGTATATAAAAAAGCGGAATAAGCATCCACGAAATAAATCCTAAGAATAATCCTATTACAGGAATCAATACAAAAAAAAGATACATAAGTATCAACATTCCTACTATAATAAAAATCCAAGGCAGTGTAAGTGGATCAAAATTTAGATTTTCTTTTTTAAAGCTATTCTTAATTTCTTCTCGTTTTTTGTGCCATTCTATAGATCTGCCCTTGAATCTTCGATATGTAAAGAATCCAACTATAGAAAATGATATAACTATAAGTATTATCCCAATAATTAATATAATATCATCTGAAATACCTATCATCTCACAAATACTTGCGTTGGGATATCCAGTATATAACCAAATCGTAGGAGGCAGAAGTTCTATGTAGTTTTTGGGTATTGTGAAGGTATACAAAGCCATAATCCCTCCTAAGATAGCCCATAATAAGAACATCCCCATTGAAGGATGAGGTACGACTATTGGAGACCCTAATCCACGTGTCCAGAAACCGTCTAAGTTAATTGTACCCATCCCAATTCTAAGAGCCCACCATGACCAATCATAAATTAACCAATGAGCACACCAAAAACCTGAAATCAGCACTATCGTTTGATATCCGTTAATTTTATTTGATTGAACAATTAATACCATGATAATAACATAAAGAGTGAGAATGTTAAAATAAGCTAAATCAGTATGAAAAAAGAATGATGGAATACCCGTATTTTCTGAGATACCAACTTTTGCTATACCTAAGAGATAGACAATACTTGATATAAAAGCAAAACCCAGAGTTGCGAAAATTGTCCATCTCCAGCTAAAATCTCTTAAATTTCTTGAGGGTAATTGCCCAGTTTTTTTAATAAATTCATTTCTCAATTCTTGTAGATTGTTCTCAAGAGTTTTAATTTGATTTTCCAATTCTTTAATTGAAGAATCATTTAATTTAGACATTAACAATCGCTTTATATTTTGAATTCTTTAATATAGTAAAATAAATTATAGTTTTTTTAAATGTTATTACTCTGAAGCAAATAATAAGCTCGACATTTATATAGCTCATATTAATATCTATTTTTCAAAAATTTCACTCCGAAAACATTTATATATTAAATCAAACTAAGTACAATAGAAAGACCCGACAATATTGTTAAGAATGAGGAGTATGAATTGTGATATATAACAACTCAGAGGAACCTATATCTGAATATGAAGTTACGATTAATAAATTATCAGATCAGATAACTGAGTTATTTTCTAAGATTCATTTTTATCAAGCACTTGTTGCTGAAAAAGAACTTCAAA
>JAEOTW010000277.1 GCA_016839655.1 Promethearchaeota archaeon
AAAAGAAAAATATTTAAACTTTTAATTTATTAAATCTTTAAATTATCTTATATACATAACTTAAAAATATAAAACGACATGAGTGAAGCTTTATGTCAAGTTTCAAATTAAAAGTATTATTGACTGGAGCAGCTGCTGTAGGAAAAACTAGCCTTGTTCAACGTTTTATCAAGAATCGATTTCAAGCCAACTATAAATTGACTGTTGGTGTGGATATTTTAACTAAAGATGTTGAATTTAGACCAGGAGAAATTGCTACGTTGAGCATTTGGGATATTGGTGGTCAGCAGCGTTTTGAATTTATAAGATCAACATTTTATAAAGGTGCTGCCGGAACATTATTGGTATTTGATTTAACTAGAGAACAAACATATACAGAAATTAGGAAATGGCTTACTGAAATACGCCAATTCGCAGGTGATATACCATTTGTCCTAATTGGAAATAAAGCGGATTTAATGGAAGATGTGGGAGTAGTCATCGACCGGGATGAAGCTCGCTCTTTCGCAGAAAGTGAAGGGAGTATTTATATTGAAACTTCTGCCAAAACAGGGATTAATGTTGATGATGCTTTTACTGAACTTACTCGTCGAATTATTGATTCAAGAACTTAACTTCTGCAACTATTTGTTCCTTTCTTAATTTAATATAATATTTTCATTTTAATTATTTTAAATTTAAATTTAGAGTATGAATTGAGGTTATTTTTAAATTAATTAAATCCTTCAAATTTTTCATAAAGGTGATCATGAATAGCATTTATGGCATCTACTAGATTTTCTCTTTCAATAACTAATGATAAATTTAGTTCATTATAACTTTGTGAAATTGCTTTTACACCTATATTCTTTTTCTCTAAAGCGTTAAAAATTTCTGTTTTTGTTTTTGTTTCAAGAATTTTTAGACCAGTTATATTTATTACAGCAACTTCCTCCCAATTAATTTCAAAGAATTCAGAGAAAAAATTTGAATTCTTTAAACCATTAATTGCTTTCTCAGAGTCTTCTTCCTTTACTATAAATGAAGTACTAATTTCAGATGAACTTTGGGCTACTAGAGAAACACTTATTTGATTTTTACTCATAACTTTAAATATTTTTGCTAATACACCAGGAACATCTACCAAACTTCCAGATGTGATTGTTATTATTGTTGAAAATTCTACAGCAGAAATGCCTTTAATATGTTTCTTATCTGTAATTTCAGAAATAAGTGTGAAGTTTTTATCCAAAGGTTTTTCAAAATTTCTTATTTCTAAAGGGATCTTATATTTTTCAATCGCTTCTAAACATTTTGGATGGAGAATTTTGACACCAAAATTAGCAATATGTTTAGCTTCTTCATAATCTATATTTTTTATAAGAGAAGATTCAGGTACAAATTTAGGATTTATCGCTAACAAACCATCGACATCCTTCCATAGAATTACTTTAATATTTTTATCATCTCCTACATCATATAAGGATCGTGCTAATATTGTAGCAGTATAATCTGATCCACCTCTTCCAAGAGTTGTTATATAACCTATTTTATTTCTCCCAATAAAACCAGTCAAACAAACCACAATATCTTTATTAGGGTTTTCAAGAAAAGGAACTAATAGTCTTTCAATCCGAGCGTTTGTTAAATCATACAATGGGTATGCGTTATTGAACTCATCATCCGTTATAATTAGCTTACTAGTAGGAATAAATACTGAATCTATCCCCTTACTAAGAAGATATTGATTTAATATATAAGTTGATAAAATTTCTCCAAAGCTCATTATATAATCAGCATAATAAGGTTCTAAACCGAATTCTTTAATATCTGAAAATACGTCCTCTAATTCACTTAATTTATCATCAATCCAATATCTTGCTTTAATATAATTTTCAGAAGCGTCTTCAAAGATTTGTTCAATAATATCAATGTGTTTTTTTTCAATTAAAGCCATATTTTTATCAGTTTCTCCTTCATATTCTAAGGATTTAGCTGTTTTTAAAAGTAAATCTGTAATTCCATTCAGAGCAGATGCTACATATATTTTTTTCACATTAGTATAAATATGTGTAATAGTGATAATTTTATTGAAAGCATCTTTATCTACTAAACAAGAACCTCCAAATTTCATTACTATAATTGGCATTATGTTCACTGTTTTCTTTTAAAATATTTGTTCTTCTAAATATTAAATATTTATTATATTTAATTAGATAAATCTTATTCATTTCCTTTTTTCAAATAAAACTAAAATCCAATTATAAATTTATAATTATGATGATTGATCTTCATTTGCATACAACAGCATCAGATGGTTCAGATACACCCTCTCAGTTAATAAATCAAGCTATTGACCTAAAGTTAAAGGCGATTGCAATAACAGACCATGATACTATAGCAAGTTTAGAAGAATTCTTATCTATCGGAGAATTAAAAGAAATTATTGTCATCCCGGGAATAGAAATTTCAATTAGACATGAACCAAAACGGGAATTAATTGAGATTCATATTATTGGTCTAAATATCGATCATAACTCAGTTAAACTGGTAAACACTATTAATAATCAAATTAAAGGAAGATTAGAACAAAAGAAAGCTATTTGTAAACGTTTAAGAGATGAATTTGGATTTGTTATCTCATTTGAAGAAGTTAAATCGATAGCAGGAAATAGTGTTGTAGGGCGCCCTCACATTGTTGAAATTATGAAAAAAAATAATCCTGACAAAGTTAAAGGAAAATCTAAAAATGAATTATTCAAAATGATTAGTATTGGTGGCCCAGCATTTGTGGATCGAGACATAGAGTTAAACTTTGAAGAATCAATTGAATTAATTAATTCCACAGGAGGAATTCCAATTTTAGCACATCCAGGTATTTATGATGTCTCTGATCATAAAAGATTTATAGAAATGTGCATTAAGGCAGGAATAAAAGGCATCGAAGTAGAATATACTTATGCCAAAAACAGACCATATGTTGGAACTAATAAATCTTATTGGGCTCAAAATTATTTTCCTGATTACTTTAGAAAGATGGCAAAAGATTATAATCTTATAAAATCAGGAGGATCAGATTATCATGGAAGAAAAAAAGATATTATCATGGGAGAAGCAAATGTTCCAGATGAATATTTAAAAAGTTTTATTTAACAATAAGATATATTTATTTATTCATAAAGCATATCTTCAATCTCTTGGATCTGCTTATTAATTTTATCCATCATGATTTTTACTTTCTCTTTTTTATCTCTAAGTTCTTCTGATGATATTTCACCTGTAAGTTCCTGCATATCAAAATCTAAAGTCATTTTTGTTAAATGTGTTTTTTTAATCTTTAAATCCAAGAGAGATTGGTTCAGTCTTTCTTTTTGTTGAGGGGATATTACTTTTGGTTTCCTTTCTACTTTGATAGCTGGAGGCTCTTTTTTTACATCACTAGATAACAGTTCCTTTTTTTCTTCAATAACAGAAATAGGAGTTGTTTGAATTTCTGGTTTTTGAGTTGTTGGTTTTTCAATTGTTGGCTGCAATGTGGTTTTTGCAGTAATTTTGATTTCTGGTTTTTGTTTGATAGATTTCGCTTTATCGTCCATTAATTTTAATGGTGAAACAGCTTTAGGAACTTTTTTTTCAACTTCTTTGGTAACTTTATTATCAGAGGACATTTTTAATTTAGATTTTGCATCCACAGGAACTGTTTTTACTGTTTTTGGTCTAGCTCTTATCATAAAATCTTCTGGGTTTAATTTTAAACTAAGATTTTCTTGTTTGATTTCAGAATCTATAGTGGTTGTTATAGATTTATCTTCTTGTGTAATTTTAGACTCAATTGTGGGAGATTTAGCAGTTTTTGATTCTTTTAATTCTATACTTGAACTTGGAATTTTAGGTGGTTGAGGAACTTTAGAAATCTCTAATGGTCTTGTTATTGGTTGTTCAGGAGGTAATCTTGGAAGAGGAGGTGTTGTTTGAATTTCAGTGTGTTCTATTTCTTCTTGTGCTTTATATTTGTCAGAAGTTACCTGTTCTTCTGTCTCTATGGGTGTTGCTGGCACTGGGGGAGGTGCTCCTACTTTCTTAAGCATATCTTTTATTTTTTGGGATTTATCAAAAAATTCTCTTCCTAAAGAATCATCTCCTAATTCTATGCATAGATCGCTTATCTTGTCAAATAGAAAGGCTGCTTTATTGAAATCAGCATTCTTTAAAGCCTTTACAGCCTCTTCAGTGAATTTATCTCTTTCAAGTAAAGGCTTTAAAAGAGGAGATACTTCTGCACTCATTTCCAAAACATCAGCAATAATTTGGATCATTTTATTGCGATTATTTATATCTACAGCAATCATAGAATAAGCTTTTAGTCCTAACACGTTTTCAATTTGTACTGGATTCATTGCTTCTTTTAGGTCTTGTTTATTTCCTATCACAGCAGATTGTGCATTAGGCGCTTGTTCTTTAATCAGTTCCAAGAAATATTTACTTTTTTCTACGTTTTCTAATGTAGAATTGGTAATAAGGAGAACTGCATCACTTCCCTTGATAAAGTTATTCCATAAATAGCTAAATTGCTCTTGACCTGCGAAATCCCATAAATGAAAATGCAATTTCCCAATTTTGATCGTTGCTATGTCACCTGTAATTGTTGGTATATGTTGCATAGGAATTTCATCGGCTTTGATCAATCTAGTAATAGTTGTTTTTCCAACACCAGAAAATCCAACTAATGATATTTTGGGACGCAAATTTCTATGAATAGAATCTATAGTTGGATCAAATACTTCAAAAGTTTTGGCATCAAAACGATGCTGCAATATATCTTCAAAAAGATTAAGAAATTCATTTTTACATCTTACCAGTTCTTTCTGTATATTTTCGAATTTATCTGTTAAGCTTGTAACAAATAAAAATATGAGATTTGCTTCTTTTTCTGTTATATAAGCAACTCGAAATTTATAGTAATCATGATAATCTATTTTGGATTCAGTTTTAATCAAAAATTCCCCCATGATATCATCGACCAAAAGATCTAAAGCTTCCTGTTTCATAGCTTTTCCAAAATGCCTATAATATAGAAGCTCATTTCCTCTGTAAACAAATACTTGTCGTAGAATATTTTTCCACCAGAACGATCAGAAAATTTTTATCTCGATATTTAACTTGATATATGCTTGACCAATTCTTTAATGATCGAGTATTTATCTTTTCTAATTTTCTCTGCTGCCAAAGATTCTTCAATTTTCGTAATCTCTTTTGAAAAATCGAAAACAGAGAATTTTTTAATCTCTTCTTCAGATACACTTTCACTTAATTTCTTTAGAAATACACTAATACTGGGCATAAACTTTGCTAAATTTACGTTTAAATCTAATTTGGATATTAGTATTAACTGATGACTAAAAGTAAATAAGTAATTATATTTTTGTGCCTCTAATGCAAAAGAATTAATTTTTTTCAAATTTAGCTCATTAGCAATTTCTTTAGAATTAGCAATCAAGGATAAAATCGCTTGAGGGATAACTTTTCCTTTAGCGAATTCTTTTATTAATGAACCTAGTATAATTCCATATTTATTTGCTATAGCGCATTCAGCATTCAAATCAGATTTTAATTGAGAAATAATATCCTCGTAATTAATTTGTTCCATCTTTAAGAGATATTGGTTTTAGTTTAATAATGAAAATCTATTTATTTATATTTGTTTAGTTATTAGACTCCTTATAATTGTAGTATTATAATAATTTAAAATTTAGATTTGAAAACTTACAAAACACATTTTTCAGAAAAAGAATCTGATATTTCTATTATATCTGATTCAAAGAGAGCAATATTAAAGGCAAAGGAGAGTTTTTATTATCATCGAAGGAATTTAGAGAGATATGTAGCAAAAAATAAAAACTTCCTTAATTCATTTTCTCCAATAAAAGTAAAAACTGAATTCCAAATCATTAATATTATGTCAGAGGTAGCAGAGATATGTGATGTTGGACCAATGGCTTCAGTAGCAGGAGCATTAGCAGATTTAATGTGTGATTCTATGAAAATTCAAAATTCTAGCGAAAGGTATGCTTATTCTCCATGTAAAGTTGCTTTAGTTGAAA
>JAEOTW010000278.1 GCA_016839655.1 Promethearchaeota archaeon
AATTTTCTAAATCTGACATTACTTTCCAAATTTGTGAATTGCTTAGTTTAAAGTACCTTCTTAATTCTGGAGTCGTCATTTGTGTACCACTCAATAAATTTGGGATTATTCTTATTATTTCTTCAATTGTATTCTCATCAGAATCAATATCTATCCCCTCTTTGTCCTCTTCTTCGTTTGATTCCATTTCTGTAATTATTCGTGAGGCAATTTTATTTAACTGCTTAATATTATTATCAACATTCTGAGGTTTCATGAAAAGACAACAAAGTTCTAAATCTCTTGGAAAAGCAACAATGTAAAATTCATCATATAGGATTGCTCGTGGTTTTTTAACAGAATTATTTCCACCACGAAAAGCTAAATAAAAATTCATTGCGAAATCATTTAAATTTACTTGATTATTTATTTTTGAAAATTCCTTTTTCCATTTTAGGAAAGGGCCATCTATCATATCGAAACCGATTAAAGCGGCTCCAAACATTTCACTTTCGGTAAAATTCAATCTTTTAATCTCCTCCTAATTGCTATTTTATCTAATTCTTTTTTAATTATATTTATCAATCTAAGCCGTTCTGAAGGATTAATAGCAGTTAATCCATAAGTTTTACAATGAAGTACATCCTCAACACGTTTTATATCCATTCGCCCATCATTTTTTACTAGGTCTTGCTTATTTGCAATTGCAATAATAGGACATTCCTTTCCTACGAATTTACAAGCATAGTTAATAAGTTCCCTTGAACTTAGAACATTTCGAGGAGTCGAGTCAGTTACTATGAAAATAATATCTGATCCTAAAAGATAATCTTTTGAATATGCCCTAAGATAACCGCTCTGACCCGCTAGATCCCAAACTCTTAAAAAATAATCTTCAAACTTAACTGTTTTGAGATCTAATCCATGAGTTGGAATGTATAGTCTGTCTATCGTCTGTTCAGATAGTAGTTTTAACATTGTAGTTTTTCCTACAGCTGGAGCTCCAATGAACGTAATTTTTACGAGCCGACTTATTTCAGAACTTAAGATTTTATCTCTTCTCTTTTTTTTTGACTTATTAAGAAGAAATGAAAAAATAGAGAATATGAATCTGGATAATATCCAAGTATTATAAGTAGATTATATTTTTATATAAAAATTGATGCCAGTAATTACTATTTTTTCCTTAAGAATTCAATATCTTTTTTAATTAATTTTAAAAATAGGTTAGATTTTTAACATTATATACTAATTTTGTTTAGTTAGATATTGAGAATATATAAATTGTGGAAATTAAATGAGTGATGATAAACGTATTAATAAGAATGATAGGAAGATCATAGAAGAAATTGAATCAGTTTGTGGAATATCATTTAGAAGAGTTAATATGGACTCTTATACTACAGTAGAAAATCTCTTTAATTTTAATGAAGAGGGTTTTATCACTATGCTTGGCTTCGATTTAAAAGAATTAAACTTAGATGATTATAAATTAAAGCTTTTAGGAGATTCTGTAAAGAACTTGAGAAATGTAGAGAGATTTCTTTTAAATTGTCCCGAGGGTAAAGGAGTACCAGAATGGTTAAAGGAGTTAAATTATATTAAAACTTTGGTTTTAACAGACAGTGAATTATCTAAGATTCCTGAATATATAAAGGAATTCAAAAATCTCAATGCCCTCTATTTAATGGGCAATAGGATCACCAATTTACCTGAATGGTTAACCACATTAAGTGATTTAAAAATATTCAATTTAAATGATAGAGCTCAGACTCTTGATTTAACAAAATCGAATATGGATATTCTGAGGACTTTACATGAAAGAAATGTAAAATTATCTGATCCCACATTTAGATTGAATGTCATCTTGGGAGTTCCTCTTGATCAAATCAAAATAATCAAAGAGATCAGTTGGTATGAAGATGGGCTAAACCGAGTTTTTTCTGAAAAACTTAACTCCATTAATGAACCTTGGAGAGATCCTCGCACTTATGGTGTATGTCTTCGGATTTTTAATGGTAAAATTTTACAAATGAGTATTAGCGACACTAATTTAGAGAATCTTCCAGAAGATTTTGGAAACTTAAAAGACCTAAATTTTATATCTATAATAAAAAATCAATTAACTTCTTTACCAGAATCAATTGGGGTGTTAAATAATCTAAAGGAACTCATGCTATCTGGTAACAACTTAACATCACTACCCGAGTCGTTTGTGAATTTAATTTCACTCCAAAAATTAGATTTAAGTAATAACCAGTTCAAAGAGATTCCTACACAATTATGGGCTCTTAAAAAATTAACACAATTAGATTTAAATGGAAATCCTTTAAGTAGCGAAGAAAATACAATAATTCAAAAAGTTCCTGATTTAATCAGAGAATACCTAAGAAAGAAAGCTACAATTAGAGTTTTTATATCTCATGCAGTAGTGGATTTTGAACCATATCACATAGGTCATCTTGTAGAATATCTGGAAAAGCAAAAAGAAATTTCTCAAGTTTACTTCTGTGAGGAAGATCTTGCTGGAAACATTGATGAATGGATGTTAGATGCTGTGCAAAAATGTCAGTTGTTGTTGTTTATAGCAACCAATAAATCTGTATTTAATTCTGTGGATTGTGCTAATGAATTACAACTCGCGGATAAATTTTCTATTCCAATTATACCTATAAAAGGCTATGATGTAGATTGGACAAATTTAGCAGAAAAGAACCTTTCTCGCGAACTAGGATTAGAATTTGATAGGGATAATTTTGAAGTTTTTTGTGAGAATTTATATAAATACATTGAGAATTTTAAACGAGAAATTGATTTATTGGAAAAAGAGGCTAGAGAAAAAGGTATTACAGATATTTATGAGCGATTCCGTCTCATACTAGATGAAGTCGTTAGTGATTTAAAAAGAAATATTTCTAATATTACAGATAAGATGGATAGTCTAGCAGAAAGAATAAATAACCTCGAAAAAAGATAATAAAACTTAAATCCAAACTTCTTTTTATAAAAAAAATTATTTTTTTTGATAAAAACGGATTATTTACTTTTTAAAAGGAACTTTTTCATCCATTTGGGTAATAAGAATCCTCCATACCAACAAATTGCACTTAAAATCAAAATTAATCTAATAATAATGATCGTTGCTTCACTAAAAGGTACAGACGCGTCTAACAATGCTCCAACTGAAAAAGTAATAAAAGCGATTATTAATAGTTTCCCCTTGAGTTTTACTTCTGGATCTTCAGATTTTAGAGAAAGATTGGCAAATAAAGAGCCTGTAATTACGACGATTAAAAGAAAGATTATTAGGAATACCATTATAAAAGACTTATAATTTACATCTACTGGACCATTCAAGTCTCCTATTAAACTTTGATTTAGAAATAGAAAAGTGAAAAACAGGATCTCAAAGATGGTTCCAATTATGGCAAAGGTCGAAAGAATTATCTTACGTTTTTCAGAATATAAGAACTCCGTAAAAGCTAATAACCAAAAAACTATTGCTAGAGGGATAAAAAGATTTCCTATTAGAAAATATACCCCTTCAGGAATTCCAACACCATTAATTAGTGCTACTAGAAAGGAGAGGCTAGAGGGCCACCATGGTTCAGATATAAAAATCCAGGTTGCTCCGACTAAAAAATAAATCTTTTCTTTATATTTAAAGAATCTCGAGAGTATTATTAAACCTATTAATAAAGAGATCGCTACAAAAATAAGAGAAAATACTCCATTTATAGTATCTAAAGGACTTAACGACATATTCTAATTTTATTTAATTTAATTTGTATAAATAAAAATTAAGAGCTTGGATTATTTAAATTTTGAATTTTTAGAAAAAAAAATATTATTAATTAATTTAGAGAGCATATAAAAATATTAAAAATATCAATGAAAATAATGTTGGGGCAATTAAACTTATGGTTAATAGACTTTGAGATACCCTGATACATTCCTTAAGAGTACTGATTATAGCATTGAAATATAATGGGTCTCCCCAAATCTTAACCTTTTCAAACGAGTCCTTATAAAGGAATTCTACAGGTTCTAAATTATCCTCAGCCTTTTTGATCAATTTTTCTAATTTTGCTAAAATGTAATTTATTTTTATCTTATCTCCAATCGGAGAATAACCTCGATTTGAAAATTGCCTAGCTACTGTATGAGAATCTGATGTGGTAATTTCTGCTCTTTCAATACCCTGATTTTGTAGAAAATTTAAGATATTGGATCGTATTTCTACATAGGCATTGTTTCCGTCGAAATGAATTAATACAGTTTTTTGGTTCGTGATTGTGTTTTTAAATAAATGAAGTACCATTCCTCCATATCCAATCCCATCATCTTCAGAAAATTCCTCTAACTTATCCTTAGCAACGCCATATAACTTTGGAGCATATTGGATCTTTTTTACAGTTTCACTCTCCATGTACTTTTTAACGACATCAATTAAATCATTAGCTTCTATAGTATTTTTTTTAATTAAAACTTCATCTCCAATTATAGCATTGTGAGAATCTACAACAATAATATCTCTATAACCATTAGATTTAGCAATATTTCTTATATCATTTCCAACTTCTAACTCAATATCATCAGATGGAAGTGGATGTCTTGTTATAAACACAAGTGGAACATCTCCAACTTCAGTACCAATAAGTTTAGCTGAGTTAGAAATTTTCCTCGTGAAACCCCTAATTTCTTTAATCCATTCAATTTCTACGTTTTTGGTGATTTCATTTATATCTTGTTTGATTTTCTTAATTATCGCTTCAACATACCCGTGAGTTGTTAAATTTTGAGAATGATCATTGGTTGTATGATAAACTGTAGTTCCGGGAATATCTTGAAATGCTCTATAAATATGTTCTGGTAAATCTGAGGATCCACATGTCTTAAAAGGTCCAAAATGAATGTTTGGTATTACGAATAATCCTTTTATCTTTTTATTATTGATACTTCGGATTATTAAATATTGTATTTTTACTTCAGATTCTTTACCGATATCATCAAAATAACTCTCAATAAGCTCATCATTTCTATCTGTCAACATAGAAAGTACAAATGCTCTAATAAATGCGTATCCTCTCATTCCTGTTGCTACTTGGTAGATGTTGCTTACTTTGAATAATCCTCTTCTGTAAGGGACCGCAAAAAAAAATGCACAAACTATGAAAACTATCATAGCTCTTATGAAAAAATTCAGATTAAATTGCCCTGTATATAAGCTGTAGGTAATTATTATTGTAAGTGGTTGAATCAGCGCCAATATTATATTTCCACTACGTCCAATAGTAGTGAATGAGAAATAAATAACGAAGGCAACAATATAAGAGAGAATAGAACCTAATATGAGAAATACTTCCTGCATGGTAATATTATCTACAAGTATAGCAACAATTTGTCCAAGAATAAATGTTATTTCTATTATGCCACTAAAAAATGCATTCATTTGAATGGACCATCCAGACGGAGGTGCTTTTAAAAGTGGTGATTTTTTTGAATAAAATCCCATAGAAAATAACGTACCAATTCCAGATGTCAAAA
>JAEOTW010000374.1 GCA_016839655.1 Promethearchaeota archaeon
AATATTTATGGGTAGACCATTATAGAATTCTAATAAAGCAAAAGAGTACCTGAATTTCTAAATTTGTTCTATTAATCTCTCAATTTTTTCTTTAAAATTTTTTAACTTTTAATCCTTTTCAATAAAATATAATAATGAGCTTTTAATAATAATCAAGATTTTTAGCTTTAGTGTCACAAAATTCCTTAAGCTTCAGTACCTCCCACCTATAATCTTCAAGCTTAATAGTATATACTCCATCAACGCTATCTTCAATAGGATATCCCATTCCACGAGTCCATCTAATATTAGAAATATGTATTTCATCTCTCATATGAATTAAATCCCAGAATAGTCCCGCACAGCATCCCAGATGCCCACATCCTCTAACTATTATATAATCATCCTCCCAATCGTCATTGTCTCTCTCTGAGATAATATCTTCTGAAATACCTTTTACAAGTGCGTCTACATGTATAACAGGAAAGGGCTCATAAATGAGACAATAATCGCCTAGATAAATTTCAACATATCCCGCAAAAGCACTCGGTGAGACTGACCTGACATTTTTAATAAATATTCTAAAAGTTTTGTTAGTATTCTCGTAAAAAGGTTTTCTCTCTAGTAATTTCCTCTCATGCCCCTTAACCAACCAATCTACGAGTCTGAGTGTTAGGAACATTTTGAATCGCTTTGGAAAGTCTTCAAATGGAATTTTTGGTTCCAGATGGAAAGGCGATAACAAAATTATTCCATCATCAGTATCAAAAGCAGGACCACCATCTGGATATAGACGTAATTCTCTACTCTTCCATTTAGGATCAGAAAAATATTTTGGGATATATGTTCCCCCTATTATAAGGGCTGAATTCCCTAACCTTTTCAAAGAAATCGCCTTAGGTTTGCTCTTTTTTATTTTTTCCTGTATTTGACGTTCCCATTCTTCAATCAAATCAAACTGATAGTATTTTCCCTCCAGTTCAAAGGGCGAGTCGTTTTCGGGCATTAATCTATATTCCGTTATCGGAGAGCGAAAACCAGAGAGTAGAACATCGATTTCTTTTCCTATAAAATCCTTCATATCTCCATCTTTATATAATTTTGATTCTAAAGTAATAGTTTGCCCGCTAGTTAATCGAATTGTTATAAGAATAACTTCATTTTCAATCTCTTTGATATTTTCTAGAAGGACTTTCATTAATTAACCACGTCTAATGTATTTTTTATAGAATAAGCCCATAATTAGAATTATTAATAGAATATTTTTTCTTTACTTAGAAGGTTTTCTTTTACAGCTTGTTCTAAATCATCATAATCTCCACCTATTGAAATATGATGTACCTGGGCGTCAATAACCACCAAATCTTTACCTTTAAAAATGTCTACTAATCTTTCTAACCTTTCTACATAGCCTTCTATTTCATCAGCCCAAGAAAACAATGCTTTTACGGCATCTCCTTTCTGATCTTCAAGATGCCATGCTAAATCATCGCCTTGTTTCCAGTGAATATTTAATGTATAATCATAATCTATTAAACGAGGTGTTCTTTCTTCTCCATCTAGAAATCTTCTTAAACCTAAATGGATTAATGCTGTATTCAAACCATAATCTCTCTTATTAATGATTATTTTTATTTGTTCGCTAACGTAAGGTCTAATCCAATTTTCGATTTCCTTAGAGAAATACATACCAAACTCATAATATATATCTTCTAACTCAGGATTCTCTTTTACATTATTTTCATTTGCGAAAGTTGTAATTAGAAATTCTATTAAATTTGTTTCTTTAAATAAATAAACGGCATCTTGCTTATTTAAAGGGTCAAAATGATTATATCCGCGATAAAGAGCAATTAATTCTAAGAATTCTTTTTTCTCTATGGTTTCTAAAATTTTCTGTCTAAGAAATGGTGATATGGATTTTCCAATAGGTTTTAGGAATAAATCATACCAGAAATCCGTCTCATGGCTAGAATTGACTATTTTATGCAGTATTTTAAGAAATCTCTGCAAGGAATCTCCAAAATAAGATTTAAACTCATTTTCATCTATATTACTCAAAATAATTTCAAATAATATACTCTCTACATCAAACCTTTCAATTTCATCGAAAAACAACTTCTTATATTTTGAATCCATTGTTAGTATTTTTCTAATTAAAGGCATAACAATGTTATTTTTTAGTCCTTCATCAGTTATTCTTAACCTAACTGGAGCTAATAATATATTTTTATCAGAATAGAAATCGGAAAAATAACCTTCTTTAAAAGATTCAACTAAAGCTTTAATTATCTCAGGAGTAATTTTTAGATCTTGGATTTTAGCCTGAAACAACGCATCATTTTTTTTAAAAAGTTCAGAATAAGAGAATTTAAAATAATAATTTAGAAACCTATCATATTCATTATTTTCAAAGGAATGAATAATATTTTCTCTTATGAATGGAGAAAAGCTCTCTCCTATATGATTTGCAAAATCTTGCTCCCACAATAAATCAAATAAAGATACATTATCCAGATTATATATTATCTCAAAAATTTCTTGCATACAACCTCCAAAAATAGTTTTAAACTCAACTTGATCTAAATTACTTATTACTGTAGTTAACAAAAATTCAACAACCGCGACTTGTTTTTTTTCTATTTGAGCTTCGAAAAATTTGAATAATAAATCTCGCAATT
>JAEOTW010000279.1 GCA_016839655.1 Promethearchaeota archaeon
GCCTTTCTGAAATCAAAAGTATGAAAATTATGTATAAAGAAGATTTCATTATGATGAGGAATATAATAATGCCTGATAATAAGAATCAATTCCTTTTAGCAATTTTATCAAAAGCTCCTGAAAGTGAAGATGTGGAACGATACTTTGACCAACTTCTTAATTGGGCTGTAGATAATTCACAAGCGGATTTAGAAAAGCTTTCAAGTTTATAATACACTTTTTCTTTCTTTATATTTTTATCTCTAGCTTAGACTTCATTTTTAAAATTTAAATAATAGAGCTGTAAAATCTCAAAACTTCATTAACAATTTGCTCTTCAAAACCCCAGTAAAAGTGGTCGGCTCCAACAATTATCTTGCTAACTTTAGGTTCAATATAGAAATTATAATTTTCTTCAAATGATTCATATCGTGCAACTGTATCTTGATCACCTTGAATGAATAGTTTTGGTTTATCAGTTTGTGATAAGACTTTAAATTTTGAATCAACGAAATCCCATGGAAATGAGATGGAAATATAACTAATAACTTTATCTGAATAATTTATAGCTGAACTCCCTATTGCAGCACCGTAAGAATAACCACATAACATTATTTTTTCATAATTCTTCTCATTTATTAAAAAATCAATACAAACTTTCACATCTTCTAATTCTCCAGTCCCATCCGAATGAGATCCAGTTGAATTTCCTACACCTCTGAAGTTAAACCTTAAACAAGAAATTTTATTCTCAATTAACTTATTAAAGACTCCAGATACAACATTATTATACATACTCCCTCCGTATTGTGGATGAGGATGGCAAATTAAAACTACTGGATTAATTATGTTACTTTGGGAGTGAAAATATTCCGCTTCAAGTCTTATCTTTTTGTTTGTAATGAATAGTTTTTCTTTTTGTACCATAATGTTAATTAATTTTTAAACTATAATAATAATACCATATAGGTTTGTGCGAAATATGAGCTATAATAAGATTCTAATTGAGGAGAAAATTAAACATTTTTTATATGAAGATTGTATGTTTATTGATGTAAGCTCTAAAATAATACCAGAAAATGCAGATGCGTCTGCAAAGATCTTTTCCAAAAGTTTTGGTTATGTATCAGGATTAGAAGAATTAAAAATATTATATAATATTTTAAATGTCTCTACTAATTTTAAGAAAAAAGATGGAGAAGAAGTAAACAATGGAGATGTGCTAGTAGAATTAGAAGGAACTGCTCGAGATATTCTATTAGGAGAAAGGACAGGATTAAATTTAATTACTCATATGAGTGCTGTTACGACAACAGCAAGAAAATATTTCAAAATCATCAAAGATTCAGGTAAGAATGTTAAAATTGCTTGTACTCGAAAAACTACACCTGGAATACGTATTTTTGAGAAGAAAGCTGCTGAATTAGGATTTGCTGATACTCATAGATTTTCTCTAGATGATATGGTTCTCCTGAAAGACACTCACTTAAAATTTTATGAGGGGAAACTTGAAAAGATGTTGAGTGACATTAGAAGAGAGAATAGTTTCTCAAAAAAAATTGAGATAGAAATCGAAAAAGTGGGAGACGTTTTAACTGCTGCTAGGAATGGAGCGGATATTATAATGTTGGATAATATGGATCCAGATCAGGTTGAAGACGCAATCAATACATTGAAAGAACATAATCTGAGGGATAAAGTAATAATTGAAATTTCTGGTGGAATAACTCAAGAGAATATCATTGACTATTTATTATCTGAACCTGATGTTATAAGTTTAGGTTTAATTACCCAATTCCCTTCTGAACAGGTCGATTTTTCACTTCGATTTGATTAGTTTATCACTTAGTCAATAATAATTTCACGTATTGAACAAATTACATCCTTTATCTTAGCTAATTCTTTATAGAGATCTTTTATAACAAAAAATTCTCCTACAACTAGGAGTAACTCAATTTTTTTTTCAGCTATGCGCCAATCTGTAATAGTTTTAATAATTTGATGGAATCGCGAATATAATTCAGTTATTTGATCAATTATTATTTCTTTAAAGGGATAAACTAGACTTATAGATATAATTAAAATGTCATTTTCTAAATTCTCATATTTTTCATGCTTTTCAATAAAACTGAATATTGAATCCCTCAAAGCTTCACTTTTGGATGTAAAACCACTTATTTTTCTTACTTTTTCGAATCTTTCTAATAACTCATCGTTAACTTGCAAAGAGATTATTGGGCTCATTTATCATTACCAGATTATTTTAATTTCTAATAAAAATTAAGAATGTATTATAAAAATTTATTTATATAATTTATACTTTGATTTAATGAATTTGCAGAAGATAATTCAATAATCATTGGTCCTTTATAATTATATTTTCTTAATACTTCAAAAATTTCTTTAAAATCAATCTTTCCTGAACCGATTGGAGGATGTGTGTCAGAATCTTTACTAAAATTATCTACTAAATGAATATTTTTTATAATTTGGTGATATCTCTCCCATAAATTCTTCACATTTCCATCACACGTATAAAAATGACTGGTATCAAAAGTTAAATTGAGATCTTTTCGAGCGATAGTTGTATATATGTCATCGATATTCTTATTATCAGTCATAATATAGGCTTTCTTAGGCATATTTTCTAAACAAATTAAAAATTGCTGATTACTTGTGAAATCCAATAATTTATGAATAGCCTTTTTTAATTGGTCCTTGTTCAGTTCCCTTATTGAAGTTAACATAAAATTAGCTAATCCGGGATGGATTGTTAATAGATTTACATCAATTTGAGAACATATTTTAATTACTTCTATATATGATTCGATTGATGCGTTTGATATACGAGTATTATGAGAGCAAAGACTTAAATCAATATAAGGTCCATGTACTTGTTTTTTTAAAGAATAAGAATTTACTAGGTTAATAAATTTTTGCTTATACTCATCATTAAATAATTGTGGTGGTTCAATTACCAATTCTACTCTTTCAATTCCTTTTTTTTCAGCGAAATTAAGACACTGTGTTGTTGCATTAAGTAATAACTCTTTAAGGTCATTTAATTTAGCTGTACGTGCAACATCAATAATATGCCCTAAACTACTAATCCCCAACTCCATAATTTTTACCTCATTTAAAAGAATATTCTATTTCTTTTTCCGCATACTCCGAGGGTAGCTAGCAAAAAGACTATCAAAAATCTTTTGAAATCGATCGAGATGTTCTTCAGAGATTAGATTTGGTTTTCCTATCTGTAAAGCTCCCCAATACATTTTTGCTAGCTTTTCTACGAGTTCAGCAAACTTAATAGTATGATCTAAGGATTTTCCACACACTATAACACCATGATTTGCTAATAAAGCAGCATTCTTTATACCTAGAGCTTTAAGGGCCACTTCTCCAATTTCTTCTGTATGAGCCTCCCCAAATTCAGATATATCTACTGATCCGCCCAAAAATACATGCATTTCTTCCATTATAATTGGAATACCTTTCCCTACGATGGAGAGCATTGTTGCGAAAGGCGAGTGTGTGTGGATTACTGCTTGGACTTTTGGTCTTGACTTATAAATCGCGATATGCATTTTTGCTTCAGTCGAAGGTAATTTTCCAGCACTTAGTGGAATTCCTTCAAAATCCAGATGTACAATTTCATCTTTTTTAAGTGTTTCATATTGATTGAAGGAAGGGGTAATAAAAAATTCCTCTTTCTTACCATTTCTAACGCTAACATTACCTTCTCCAACATCCACTAATCCCTTTGAGAAAATTTTCTTTGCTCCCTGAACAACTTCCTTACGAACTTGATCTTCTTTATTTAATTCCATAATTTAAATAATTAAAACTCAATTAAAAATATACTTTGAACGATTTTATTCTTACTTGGCTTTTAAAGGATACAATTTGAGAAATTATATTAATTCTTGAAAGTCTATTTTTTTAAATATATATTATATCTATCCTTTTTATAAACCATATTTAATATTGAATAACTCTCCTTCGTTAAATAATGAATCGCATCATTTTACATTGTGATCTTGATTGTTTTTTTGCTGCGGTAGAAATAAGAGATAATCCACAATATAAAAATAAGCCAGTTATAATTGGAGCAGATCCAAAAGAAGGTAAAGGAAGGGGTGTTATAGCAACTTGTAATTACGAAGCACGACAATATGGGTTACATTCAGCCATGCCAATATCTCAAGCATATAGAAGATGTCCTCATGGGATTTATTTAAGACCTAATGGTACTAAATATCATGAGGTGTCTAGAGAAGTAATGGAGATACTAGAAAGTTATAGTAATGAATTCCAGAAAGTAGGGGCAGATGAAGCGTATTTAGAACTAACAGGAAAAGCTCAACATTATTGTGAAGCTGAAAGAATAGCAAAACAAATTCAGGAGGAAATATTGGAAAGAATTGGTATTACAATCTCCATAGGTATTGCTCCTACAAAATCGCTAGCAAAAATCGCCTCTGATGAAAATAAACCTAATGGTATTACCGTTGTAAATCCTGAGAATATTGCTTATTTCTTGAAAGATATGGATATAACCCGTATTCCAGGAGTTGGTAAGAAGACTAAAGTATATTTCTATAAAAAAGGGATAAAAAAAATAGGAGACGTAATAAAGACACCCTTACCTAAAATGATAGAGCTATTTGGAAAACATGGGAGATGGATCTGGAATGTTGCTAATGGTCTAGATAATCGAAAAGTAAAAGAATTTCATGAAGAAAGAAAATCCATTAGTGCCGAAAGAACATTTTATACTGACACAAAAGATTTTAATGAAATATTATCAAAATTCGAAGATATAAATAGTAGAATCCATAAATCACTTTTAAAGCATCAGATTACTTATAAAACTATTACATTAAAGATCAGATTTAAAGGCTTTCAAACCTTTACTCGTTCAAAAACGCTTCCATTTCATATCAGAGATGAACAATTTGTATTAAAAACTATTTTACAATTATTTAAAGAATTTTCAAATAATGATAAAAAAGTTAGGCTCGTAGGTATTAAATTATCAAGTTTTGAGAGAAATCAGAAAAATAGACAGAAAAATTTGTTGAATTACGCATTGATTTAAGCGTATAAACCATTTTATAGATTATCTTGATATAACTCTAAAATTTTTTTATGAAGGAAACTATTTGCTGCAATAATACCTGGTGCAGTCCATAAACATTTATCTCTTTCAAAATTTAAGTTTACACCCTTTAGATCTGTAATTTTTCCCCCTGCTTCTTTTACGATTAAAACACCTGGCATAAAATCCCAAGAGAATGAGTGAGTCTTCTCTAAAGGTTTAATATAAAGGTCAGCATTTCCATCTGCCACCATACAAAATTTTGCCATGCTATCAATTTGAATAAAGTTCGATATACCAATTTTTTTTGCAAAATTGAGAACCCATGGTTGATCATAATGTAAAGAATGACATAATGAGATATTGTTTATATTCATTGTTTGGCTTACTTTTATAGGATTAAAAATCTTTTTATTATACGAAACTTGAGATCCTTGGCCTTCTTCAGCAATAAAAATAGCCAATGGATTTTTATTATAGTTTGGTATTGCTATTGCACATATTTTAGGAATAGATTCTATCATTAACCCGATACCTATTGCATAAGATAGTCCTTTTTGATAACCAATTGTGCCGTCAATAGGATCTATGATCCATTGACGTTTAGAAGATTTGCTTTGAAATGTAATATTTTCCTTTATATTTCTTAGTGTTTTTAAATTTAATTCATCGAAACATCGATTTATTAGAGATTCTGCCTTACTACTTATAAAATTAATATTTTCCTCTTCTGCTATAATCTCATCTTCAGGAAAACAATCTCTTAACCGAGAAACTATATATATTTGAGAGGCAAAATCCGCCAAAGTGACTGGCGATTTATCTGACTTTGAAAAGGATTCGAAACCTGTTCTTCTAAACCATTCTGTTATTTTATATGCCTTAGATACTAATTCAGTTGCTATTTTTAATTCTTCTTTATATTTCGCCATGCTTTTCTTTACTTATTTAGAGATGATATATATTAATATAAAATCATTTCAATTTTTCTAGTAGTATAAATCAATTAGAAAAATTTGAGTCTTCTAATTACTTTTTTGGATTTTTTGAGAGAAAATTTATCGAATTATTGCCTTTATTTCGAATAAATAATTATCTAATAACATTGATGGCATATGGATAAGTTCTAGTTGCTCTGTCTTTTTTATCAATTCTGATTCAAAATTATATTCATTAATGAGCCAGAATAGTTTATACAATTCAATTTTTTTCTTAAAATCACTATCCATTCTATAGAATTTTGAATATGCATCATAAAAAGACCTATAAAATGAGGGATTATTTAATGGTTTTAAAATCCAATAATCAATTTTAATAAAGTCTTGAGCTCGGTTTCCAACACACCAATTATCAAAATTTACAATACCATTAATTTTTATAACACCTAATTCCTCTTTTACAATAATATTTTGACTTTTAAAATCATTATGCAATAGTACAAAATCATTTTCTTCCTCAATTAATGAATTATTATCTTTGTAAAAAGCTCTAATTTCATCATAGAAATCAATTTTATTTCTTTTTGCTTCTTGAAGGTTTTGCTCAAATTCACTTTCTAAGTATTTTAAATAAGAAATTTTAGGTAATTTACCAATATCACTAATTTTTTTATAATATGATTGGAATTCAATTGTATGTAATCTTCCTAAAATTTCACCTAGATTACTAAATAAATTTAAAAATTTTTTGGCTTTTAAGTTCTTTCCTTCACTGATATATCGATTAATAACCTGAAAAAGAGGTTTTCCTCGAATATATTCATTTACTGAAAAAAGGTAGGGGATAGTTTCCTTGGTTTCATCATAATAAATTAAATTACAAACAGGAATAATAGGAGGTTTTTCTTTACTAAATAGATATGATCCTGTTTTAGTATCAATGATTTCTTCTACTTTCTGCCTTAAATTAACATTATTTGAGCTTAATGTTTTATCTAAAAATGGATATAACAGTTTTTCTTTAATTATATCTTCAATTTGGAAGTGTTGACTTGTACGAAATCTGAAAACTAATTGATTATTTTCAAAATTTACCCTATAGATGGTATTAGTATCAGCAATGTAAGGCCCCTTAATTTTCTTTACTTTACCTTGTTTAACTAAAACTTCAATATTGGAGAAAGTATTTATAATCTCATCAAATTGGTAAAGAACTTTTTTACCAAGAAAATATAGTTTATAGATCTGTTTATTGTTAAGTAAATAATTCACTGTAGCTTCTATTCTTCCTTTGCTTATTGGATCAATTTGATTTTCTAATGCTTTATAAATATCAATTATATCATTATTATTTCTTGATAATAAATCTTTATATAAGTAAATAAAGGCATATTTCAACCCAAGATCCACTTTTACTTCATTAGTTCTTACTTCAAATATTTTATTTCTGATGTCATTTATTTGCTCTTGTATTTGTAGAATTTCTAAGAGATTATCTTCTACTGCGTAGTTAAATAATTTTGAGGACATATTAACTATATTACTAATATTAGAGAGAATTCCGCTGTATTTTCTCATGTTTAATGGAATGAGTTGTAGAAATGTTTGAGAATTTTCCTCCATCCCACATATTACAGAAAAATTTTTATTCAAATATTGAATATAAGCTTTACAATTTTTAATATTGTAGAAAGAATCAATTAGTCCATTTAAATTTGAAAACTTCATTAAAGATTTTAATGAAGTTGGTTCAATTTCATTCCCTGCAAATAATGGTGGATTATTGATTAAATATATATGATTTCCAGAAGTAATAGAACCTAAAATATTTTCAAAATGAGATTCCATACCTTCTATTGATGTTTTTTCAGAGATAGGTGGAGAAATCATATAATTTAAATTTTCGAATTTTTTTCCCAGACTTTCGATTTGTTCTATTATAACATCAGCGTGATTATTATAAAACCCCACCATAATAGGAGTTTCATTCTTAGTAATTTCTACTGCTAATTCAATTAATTTAATTTTTTCTGTGATGGAAGTTCGATTATTTTCATCAATCCTCCCAAAAAGAAGAAGTGAATTTGCATCATTCGTAAGAATATGACGTAAAAGAAGTGAGTTAAGGCTTTCGATGATTCTAAAGTCTTTATTGTCAAATGTTAATGCATTACAAATCACGCCATTAATCTGTGGTATTCTTATCTCCTCAGCATTAAATAAGGAACTAAATTGAATTTCAAGTATATTTTATGAATAATATTCTTTATGTATTTATATGATTCTTTACTTAAAATTTTATAAATCATTTAATAATGATCAATAGTCAAATTTATATCGGCTTAACTAAATTTTAATGAAGTGAATAAAATTTTTTGTAAAATTGATAATATCGATATCCCACTAGTTTCGGTGGGAACCTCTCCTTTTATTGGAGCCGGACAATTTGGATCTAAAGCATTTGAATGGCAAAACACATTTTTAAATAATCCAAAAGCAATTTTAGAGATATTGGAAGCTAGTTATGCGAAAGGTGCTCGTGGGATTGAAGTAATACCTAGTGGTAAGATTTTGGAGGCCGCCCGAATAATGAGTGAAATTTATAGTGATTTTGTGATAACAGGATCTACTTATCCAGGTATTAATCCAAAAATTGAATCTTTGATTGAAAATGGGGCAAAATTAATATTTGCCCATGGAATGATTTCTGACGATAGAGGAAATAGTTTGCTAAGCCTTTTAGATAAAATTTCCAGTTATGGTGTTATCCCAGGAATCGCAACCCATAATCCAATACCCACAATAAAATATTGTATTGAAAATTCTTTAAAAGTTAGAGCTTTTTTAGTTCCATTTAATTTGAATGGTTTTTTAATGGGAAACCCAAAAGAGTTAGAGGATATTGTTGATAAAACAAAAAATTATTATTTTATTGGAATGAAAACTCTCGCGGCCGGGGAAGTTAATCCAAAATTAGCATTTCATTATATTGCGAATCATAATATTTGTGCCGTAACAATAGGAATGGTTTCTAAGCAACAGGCAGAGGAATCAACAAAAATTGCGTTAAAATCATTAAATAACAAGTAAATAGAATGAAAAGATTAAATTTTCTTAGATTCTTTAAAGATTTCAAAGATATCCATCTCATAGTCAACAGTATCTTCGGGGAGTAAAATTGGATCTTTTATGAGTTTCGCTAAGTAATATATCTTTGCTCCTCTCTCTAGATATTTTAAAACTGTATAGGCCCCATCTAAATGACTACCACAACATAAATTTCCGTGATTAGCAAGCAGAACGGCGTTTCTTTCTTCTAATGCATTCTGAACTCCTTCTGCTAATTCTTCAGTACCTGCTTCTCCATAATTGGCACATAATACTTCCCCACCTATATAAGGAACAAATTCCTCAAATATAGCGGGAATTGACATATTTAATGCACTAAGAATAGTAGAATATATGCTATGTGCATGAATTATAGCATTCACATCTTCTCTGCTCTGATAAATACTTAAGTGCATTTTTTTCTCCACAGAGGGATTCCTATTTCCTTCTATAACCTTCCCTTCCATATTAATTGTAAGAATATCAGAGGGCTCCATATCATCATATTGTACATTGCTAGGTGTTATTAATACAAATTCTCTATCATCGTCTTTTACTCTTACGCTGACATTACCTGCAGAACCGATAACATGTTTTTCTTTTAGTAATTGCTTACATAAATCTACAATTTCCTTTTTTAATAAATAAAGTTTATCAACTTTACATAAGCTTTTTGTTGATTCTTGTTGAAATAATTCAGGATTCATTACATTTTGAGGTACTTCACCTTTTAAATACATAGTAACATCATTTAATATCATTTCTGATTGTCTCTTAACTACCTCTTCTGTATTTCCACCAATGTGAGGAGTGATTATAGCGTTTTTTAATTCAATAAACTCATTATCTTCATCAATTGGTTCGAGAGGAAAAACATCTAATGCAGCACCTCCAATTTTCTCTTCTTCTAGAGCTTTTTGTAGAGCGTTATAGTCTATAATACTACCTTTTGAAGTATTAATCAAAAACGCTGTGTTTTTCATTTTTAGAATTAGTTCTTCATCAATCAGATTTTCATTTTCATCAGTTGCTATAGCATGTACAGTAATAAAATCAGATTCTTTAATTAAATATTCAATATCAACCCTTTTACCATATTCTTTTATAATCTTTTCATCTATATATGGATCATAAATTAGAAAATTGACTCCAAAGGGTTTAAGTCTATCAGCAACTCTTCTACCAATTTGCCCTAGACCTATTAAACCAATTGATTTTCCTTTTAATTCAATACCCTGAAAATTATTTAAATATTCTACATAATCTTCAAATTCTAATATTTCAAACTCATCAGAATGGATTATTCGATCAGCTTTATGTAATTTTCGAGCTAGCATCAACATTAAACCTATAGTTAATTCTGCAACAGCATCAACATTTCTAAGTGGTGTATAAAGAATAGGAATTTTATTTTCAGTTGCAGCTTTTAAATTAACGTTAAATGGATCACCTCTACATGAAATAATAAGTTTTAAATTAGATTTTTCGAATAGAACCTCCTTCTTCAAATCATCTGCTTCCGTTATAAAAATATCATAAGCCTTAAGTTTTTCAATAAGTTCTTTTACATCAAAATAAATTATTCCTGTTTCTCTCCATGGTTCATAAGTTATTTCCATTAATTTATCTAACTCAGTTAAAACTTTCTTTGTGATTGTTGCTGTTATTAGTGCTTTCATTATTTTCACTTGTTTAAATTAATTAATTTGTAATGATAAACAATATAAATAAAATAAATCATAGATAAAAAAAGCTTAGTTAAAACATTAAACTACGAAGTTTCATTAGACTTCGCATATTTCCTTCAATAACTTTTATTTTCCCATCAGAATATGCTTTAACTGCTCCTAGTTCTTTATTAAATAAATCAATCATGACTTGTTCTCCTGTGAAACCAATTTTTACTGGAGCTGTGTCATCACCAGTGTTATCTTTAACTTCAATTCCTTCGTCCTTATTAATCAGAATTAAAACCCTTCTGTCAGTATCTTGGAATATCATTTGGATTGGTTCATCATATTTAGCTAATTTTTTTCTTACTTTTTCATTATCATTATATCGATTTTTTATTTCTTCCAAACATTCATGAATTTCTTTGAACTCTGTCATTTTTTTCACATTATTATCTTTTAGATTAAAACAAATTTAGTAATACTGTAGTTTATTATAAAGAAATAATAAAATGTAATAAACACTCCCTATAATACCTCTAAAAACGATTCTATTAATAGAAAAAAATTTTGAATGATAAAAAGAATTTTTAATTGATCTAAATTCATATACTAATAAAGAATTCAAATTATCGTTTAAAACATGGAAAATAGACTGATTTATCTTGAAAATTAATGATTTGTTTTTTGAATTTTCTAACGAAGGTCGTTTTGAAGTTTTTAAAAGTTTATATAAAGAAAAAAAAAGACACAGTCAATTAGAAAAAGATTTGGATATTCGTGGTTCTGAAATCTCTCGACACCTAAAGAGACTTATAGAAAAAAACTTGGTTAAAAAATTAATGGATAATAAATATACAATTACTAACATTGGGAAAGTTTTTTTAGATATATTAGACATTTTTGATGTATCTTTAAAGTACGAAGCCTTTTTTAATTCTCATAATATAGATATTTTCCCTCTCAATTTAATCCTGCAGTTAGGAAATTTAAAATCTATAAAAATTAATAGCGGAACAATGCAAAATATAGAGTTATGGTCTGAAATGATTAAGAAATCAGAAAAATATATATTAGCAATCTCAGAACAATTCCAAGATTCAATATTACCTGTAGTAGAGAGAAAGATTAATAATAAATCAATAGAGATTAAAGCTCTGGTTGATCAAAATGTGTTGAAGTCAAAAGGATATGAAAAACTTCAGGATCGTCATGCCTTTTATCAAAAAATAGATATAGCGCAAAATATTCGAATGTTAAAGCAAATAAATATCTCTCTTTTGGTTACAGATAAAGGAGCGATATTATTTTTAGGAAGAGAAGGAAAAGTAGATTATAGTGAATGCTTATTTGATGAAAATGAGATTTTTATCAGATGGTCAAAAGAGTTATTTGATTTTTATTGGAAAGAGGGAATCAATATCGAATCTATTATTAGAAAGAGACAAAAATAGAAATTTAAAAACTATAGATCATTAACCTGTTTCTTAAGATTCTTCCATTCAATAAAGACTTTTTTATATTCATTTGAAATTTGTTCTTCAAAAGGGAATTCTTTGAATTTTAATAACTCATCTATAATTCTCCTATAATTATTATATTTATCTAAACCTACTAATGTGTTCATTGCGCATCCAAGAAAAGCTGAATCCTTATATCGAGGAACTTTAATCTCTTGATTAAGAATATTTGCTAAAATTTTACAAAAATCGTCAGATTTAGCCATTCCGCCAGCTGAGTATAATTCCAATTTAGATTTGGAGAATTTTTTGAGTTCTTTATAATTTTCATAAATTCCAAAACAGATATTTTCAATCATACTACGAGCAAAATTAGCTATTTTAGGAATAGATTCGGTGATTAAGGTAGGCGGAGGAAATATAAATACCCCCCTTTTAAGAGAAGTCTGGTCTTTTATATTCATAAACTCTGGACCTAAAAAGGCAAATGTAGAACCAGAACCCGGACCTACATCCTTTAAATAACTTTCAATGACTTTATCTTTATTATTCAATTCACCAGATAACATCTTATTCTTAAACCAATCATAGACTATCCCGGTATTCCCAGAATTCCCTTCAATTAACCATTTTCCTTTAAGAGAATGAAAAGTTGTCCAAAAATTATATTTTGGGTCTAAGATAGGTTCATTTATAACTAAATGAACGGGTGCAGTGGACCCCAAGCTTATTCCAATATTTCCATCTTCTATAACTCCCATTCCTAATAATGTTGCTTGTGTATCTCCACCTGTCTTAATTACTGGAATTGAACCCTGGTTTATTTCGAAATAATTTTTTAATTCATGAGTTAATTCTCCTACAATAGCACCAGAATCAATAAATTCAGGGAATAAATCTGGATTAAAATCAAATGCTTCAATAATTTCTAAACTCCAATTACTTCTTTTAATATCGAGTAATTGAGATTCTCCTGCAGATGTTAAGTCAGAACATACTTCTCCAGTAAGTTTATTCACGATCCAATCATCTAACATAAACACCTTATCAATATTATTAAATAATTTTTCCTCTTCTTCTTTAAACCATAAAAGTCGCGAAAGACAAAATAATATTGATGGGCTATGTCCTGTGATTCGAAATAATTCTTCTTCTGTGAATTCATCCTCTATTAGATATGCACTATCTATACCACGAACATCTGTATTTGGGCCTCCATATATCACTTCTCCGTTCTTATCACAAAAAACTACCGCCATTCTCTGAGCACAAGAGGATATACCTATGATTTTGGCCTTTTCAGTCCTTCTTTTTAATATTTCATGGATTAGAAGTCTTATTTTATGCCATATGTCTTCCATATCAAATCTTTTAGCAAAACCATCGACATCCTCATTTATTATAATTAAATCTCGACTTAGAGAGGAGTCCAGTGTTAAATCTTCAGTTATTAAAGCAACTTTGATCTTATTAGACGAGACATCTATTGTTAGAATAATATCTTCTGAAGTGGTCATTTTGGGATTTTTCTGATTTGTAGTATACTTTTTATAAAATAATTGTTGGTTTTTTTTAAATAGATTGTCTTTTACTTATACAAAATATTCTATAAATTTTCTACAAGAAAAGAATGGAATGTATTTATTTAATTGAGATACTTTCTTATCACTTCTCCACGAGGCTCTTTTTCCTCGAAAAGAATAGCTTGAAATGAATAGATTTTTGTACTTTTTTCTTTCCATGCATCGCTATCTAGCCAAGCTTTTGAACAAGTGTGGGAAAGAAAAGTTTCAACATCCCAATTTCTACCATGATCTACAGGAACCTGAGGCAGAAGTAAACCTCTTCTCATGCCTTTTTCAGCTATCAGTCCATCTCTTCCAATAACTATTTTATCAATGTAATCTTTTGGATTATCTACTTCTAGCAATTTCGGAGGAGTTAATATTGAAAGTTCAATAACAATATCATCCATTTCATCAAGCGATACTGAACGAAATCGTGGATCTTCTGTAGCAGAGCTAATTGAAACTCTATGTATGACATCATATAACGAATATGTAGGTTCAATATAACCGATACATCCTCTTAATGGGTTGCCAGAAACGTTAAATCTATTTAATGTGACAAAAACTCCATATTTATCAGAAAAGTTTTCTTTTATTTTATCTGGAATGGGGATACGTCTATTGTTTTTTAAATAGAATTCTATATTCTCTCGAGCAAACTTTAATAGCGTTTTACCTTCTTCTAGACTAAATTCTTTTTCACTAGGCATTTTAATATTGTAATAATCAAGTTTTTTATATAATATTATATCGTGTGGACATATATATTTTATAACAACTTCTTGATAATTTTTCCAGTTGGTTTAGAATCTTTTTTGTTAATTTCGATTCCTCTTAGGAATACTTTCCATATTTTAACTTTTGTATTAAAATTTTCAAAAGGAGAGAATTTTGCTTTTGTTTCAAAATTCTGGGGATCAATCTTATATTCATTAACTCTATCAATAATAACTAAATCTGCATCATACCCTTCTTTAATAAAACCTTTATTTCTTAAGTTGAAGACTTTTGAAGGATTTTCTGAAGCTACCTCGACAAATCTTTCTAAAGAGAGTTGGAAATTAAATACTTTGTCTAAAATTAATAATGGATAGGTTTCAAAGCCTGGGAATCCTGAAGGTGCTTCGAAATAGTTTTGAGATTTTTCCTTTAATGTATGCGGCGCATGATCAGTCCCTATTAAATTAATACCCCCTTCCTTTAATTTATCAAATAGGAATCTATGATGTTCTTGTCCTCTTAAAGGGGGTAAGACTTTACCAATATTTTCATTACTTAGTTTAATTTTATTTGATAAAAGTAGATGATGAGGTGTTACTTCAAAACTTATATTGAATTTTTTATTTGAAATCTGTGTTCTTTTAATTATTAAATAACTTTCAATGCAACTCACGTGACAAAAATGGATTTTTGGGTAAGACTCGGGAGACAAATTATTAGCATCAATGCATTCTTTATAATTCTCAATAACAAGTTTAACATACTTTTCTTCTGCTTCGACTGAATCAAACCAATTGTGATATTCTAAACTACTCCTTTTCTTTAAATTAAATTCTCGTTTTTTTTGCTCTTTCTGTTCATTGGATATTGGATAAGAAGCATGTATAAAAATAGGAATTTGGAATTTTGCGGAGATTTTAAGAAGTTTTTGAAGATTTTTTGGTTCTTTCCATTCAATTTCATTAATAGAATCAAGTGGGTATATTTTAAATCCAATAATTCCTAAATTAACAATATGTTCTATCTCATCCTCATTCATTTGCTTAGGAACTCCTGCAATGAATCCAACATCCACATGAATGTTACTCTCAGCCTTTTTCATCCATATTTTAACCTGATCAGATGTAATCGCGGGAGGTATTGTGTTAGGCATGTTGAAAACTGTCGTAATTCCTGAAGAAGCTGCTGCTTTTGTTCCTGTTATAAATGTTTCTTTTTCACTTTGATCCATATCTCGCAAATGAGAATGAATATCTATTATACCTGGTAGAATTAATTTCTTTTCACAATCAATTTCTTTCCCATCTTGATTTTCTTTTATAAATCCTTTTGTTTTTCTATGATTTTGAATAAAATTAACTTCAGCGATAATTCCATCATTAATAAGTATTTCTCCTTTACGTAATAATCCTTCAGAGTAAATTTTTGCGTTTTTTAGAATCATTATTTCAAAACTTTTATAATGTCCTTTGTTGATCTTTTCGAAAGTTAATATATAAAATTTTATCTGCAATTGTTTTTATCATTGGAAGAGATACTATTTTCAAATTTTTTAATTTTTTGATTAACTTGAATATACTATTAATTTTTTCTTGGATTTTATAAGTTGGTATAATAAAAAAATCAAATTCATTAATGGGGTGGTATTGATTATCATAATTGATTAAATTGTCGTTCTGCTCAAAATTTTGATAATCATCAATTATAAGGTTAAATTTTCCCCGAGATATTCTAACTAAAAATTCAATAAATTCTGAATCATTAGAAAATTTTTTACCATTAATTCCTGGAGTGGATTTTATCCATTTATTATATTTTATATCGCTTTTTTCACTCAGTATAGATAATGCTTTATTTAATAATAATGCTTGAGATCTCTCATCGGGGCCTAAAAACCGCAAAGCCTTACCTTCAAATTTAATTAAAAAGTGCTCTTTTTGAAAATATAAATATAAAACATTAATTTTTCTTATATTATAAGATAAGCAAAATGCTTCCCTTAGACATGAACAAATTTTATAAACTTCTAGAGGGGTATTACCTTTATCAATATCACTTTTTGAGTAATTAACGGTATTTTTCAGAAGTAATAAGAAGTTAACCAAAATGCTCAATTTTTGTTATATCATAAAACAAACTTAAAATTTACCCAATTTTTTCATGAAATCAGCAGCTGCTTTTCCACCAGGTAGCCCAGGCATCCCAGGCATCCCTTTTCCTTTTTTCTGCATTTGAAGAAATCGTTTCATAAATTTTTTCATTTGATTATATTGATCGAGCATTTTATTTATTACAGAGTATTGAGTTCCGCTTCCAATAGCTATTCGTCTTTTTCGGGTTTTTTTAATGATTTTTGGATTATCTTTTTCTTGTTGTGTCATTGAACTAAGAACAACTTCCCATTTTGCTAAATTAGCTTCAGCATCTTCTTTTAAAGCATCTGGGATGTTTCCGCCCCCCATCATTGATAGAATTTGCTTAAATTTTCCCACCTTTTTAATACTCTTCAACTGTAAATATAAATCATCAAGAGTGAATTTTCCATGCATCATTCTTTTAACCATCTCAGGTTCAATATCTACTTCAGCTTCTTGAACCTTCTGAACTAAAGATTCAATATCGGGAATTCCAAGTAATGTGCCTACAAATTTAGATGACTCAAATTCCTCAAAGTCATCAATTTTCTCACCTACACCAATAAATCTAATTCCTACCCCTGATGCTGCACAAGCAGAAAGAGCACCACCTCCTTTCGCCGTTCCATCTAATTTCGTAACAATAATTGACCCTAAATTAGTCGTTTGAGCAAATGCTTCAGCTTGATTAAATGCTTGTTGGCCAAGAGTGCCATCAATTACTAAAATAATTTCATTTGGTTTTAATTTTTGCTCTATAATGGCCATTTCTTTCATCAATTCTTTTTCTTCTTTATGTCTTCCAGCCGTATCAACAATTATAATATCATTTCCATCATTAATTGCCTTTTTAGTTTCTTGAATGGCAATTTTAATGGCGTTTTTCTCATTTGGATTTCCGTAACATTTGACACCAACTTGTTCTGATAGTTGTTGCAATTGCTCATAAGCTCCAGGGCGCCAAGTATCAGTTGTTAGAGCTGCGATTTTATACCCTTTACTTTTATAATATTTTGCTAATTTTGCGATTGTTGTTGTCTTACCTGAACCTTGGATACCAACAAGTAAAATCACATTTTTTTTTCCCGATTTAATTCTTATTGGTGCTGGTTTACCTCCAAGTAATTTTATAAGCTCATCGTGTATTAATTTTATCACAAAATCTTTCCTTCGTGCTTTTTGAAGTTTAGTATTCATTGCTTCTTTTCTGATATTTTCAGTCATTTCAAACACTAGTTCGACTTTTACATCGGATCCTAGCAGAGCTCTTTGTAATTCTTGGATAAGAGCATTCATCGCATCTTTATCTACTGATGGAAGACGTCTAATCTTTCTAAGTGCACTATCTAATGTCCTTCCTAGTTTCTCTAAAACCATTTTAAAACATTAATTAATTTTTTTAAAGTATTTGAAATAGTGGGCAAAAACTAATATTTTTTTTTGAAAAAATATAATATATCATAAAGTAAAAGAAATATCAAAATTAAAAATATTTGGATTGAAAAATACAAACAAAGGTGTAAATGTAATTGTCTATTAGAAGAACAGAGATACAAAAATTAAAGACTGGACAATATATCATGGTTGATGAAGAACCATGTATTATTAAAGCTACTGAAAGGTCCAAATCTGGAAAACACGGGCACGCGAAGGTCCGTGTTGTTTGTGTAGGCATGTTTGATAATAACAAACGCTCACTCACAATACCGAGTGGTCATATGGTCGAAGTGCCAGAAATCACGAAAGGAAATGCACAAATAAACTTTATTGAAGATGCCTCAATCAATGTTATGGATTTAGAAACATATGAATCTTTAGATGTAGATTGGCCTCAAGATGAGGACTTAAAAAAAAAAATAAAGGAACTTCAAGCTAATCCAGATAATATCTCATCGACTCAAGTAGAGTACTGGCAACTTGCGGGAAAGACTCTTATTAATAGAGTTTTCAGTAGTTAATCTTGGTAATTTAGATCTATCATTAATTTAAATATCCATTATTTTTTTAGAATATTTCAATATTAAATTATATGTTTTAGTAGAAAATCCTAGGTTTATGGAAAAAAAACCAATAGCTTTAGCTTGTAGATTGGATTCAGAAAGAGCAATCAAACTCACAAGAAGACTTTTTGAATATTTAGTTCAAAAAGGCGAAATTGTTTATCTGGAAACACGAATAGCTCCAAAAATTTTTCCACATAATAGTATGGATTTAGGTGAAATGAATGCCAAGAGTATTAAATTCATAGTAATTGTTGGAGGAGATGGTTCAATATTAAGAGTTGCTAGTACACTACCTCAACAAAATCCTCCTCCTATTTTAGGAGTTAATGTTGGTTCTATTGGATTCTTGGATGAATCAAACGGAAGAACAATATTTAAAGATTTAATAAAGGTTTTAAATGGTGAATTTAAACTAGAGACTTGTTCTAAAATTACTGCTTTTATAGCAAAAAATTCTGGGGAGATTAAACTGAGTAATGCACTGAATGAAGTTTTAATAGTATCTACTAAAAGTTCCAAGGTCTTACAGGTGTCAATTAGAATAGATGGAGTATTTTTAAATCGAAGTTATCTAGATGGAGTGATAATATCAACACCTACGGGATCTACAGCTTATAATCTAAGTGCAGGTGGAGCAATTATAAATCCTAATATGGAAACTATACAAATAACACCCCTAAATAGCTTTGCGGGGTCAGGTTTAAAACCCATAATAGTACCTATTGATTCTGAAATTGAAATTCAGCTACTAAGACCACGGTTGGACGCTAAAATCGTAATAGACGGACAACAAATTATTAGAAGAATTGCTCCAAATACTAGAATCAGGGTTCGTAAAGCAAATTCTCAAAATCAATTTATTCGGTTTTCTGGAAGTTATTATAATCGGTTGAGAAAGAAAATTATTGGTACTGTGAGAAGAGTGCCTATTGATGATTCTCCTGAAGTATAAAAGTTAAGAAAAAAATTTATAGACCATTTCTAATATTCTATAACCGAAGAAGAAATTATGAGAGAAAAAACTTCAATTTATATATTTGATGCTAATATTTTCCTAACTGGAATTGATTTTAATGTAATTGAAGGAATCATTTATACAACACCTTCCATAATTGAGGAAGTAAATGAAAGTAGATATAAAGAAAAAAATAGAAATATTTTAAATAAAATTAACGTCGCAATTGAGACAAAGAAATTAAAAATAAAAGTTCCCAAAAAAGAATATGTCAATAAGATAAATGAGATATCTAAGGACACAGGAGATTTTAATGCATTATCAGATGCTGATAAGGGACTTTTAGCTATTAGTTTAGAGCTATTAGAAAAGCAAGGAGAAGGTTTGAGAGTCTACAGTAATGATTATTCTATTGAAAATATCTGTGCTCAGACAAAAATACCATTTTCATCTTTATATAAAGATGGTATTGATTTTATGATTATGTGGGAAATTTATTGCCCCTTTTGCAAAAAAATCTATAGAGCTGAAGACTTGAATAAAATTTGTGAAATTTGCGGAAAAATATTAAGAAGACGACCAAAGAAATAAAATAATATAATAGTGGTAATTATATAATTTGTATCATACATATATATGAAAAATAGGGAATAATGAAGAAATGGGCGTAAAAATAAATGAACTAGTAAATGAAGTTAAAAGAACTATCACATTTGAAAATCTCTTTAAAAAATGTATTGCTATAGACGCATTTAATACAATTTATCAATTTTTAGCAATCATTAGACAAAGAGATGGAACCTCTTTAAAAGATTATGAGGGAAATGTAACATCACATCTCTCTGGACTTTTTTATAGATCTATTAATTTTTTAGAGCATAATATCAAACCAATATATGTTTTTGATGGTATTCCCTCTGATTTGAAATTGGATACAATAAAGGAAAGGAAAAAAATTAAAATCGAAGCTAAGGAGAAAATGATAAAAGCCCAAGATGAGGAGGATTTTCAACAAGCTAAAAAATTTGCTCAATTTACGTCTACATTAGATACGGGAATGATTGATGAGAGTAAAAAATTGATTGAATTTATGGGGATGCCAATTGTTCAGGCAAGCTCTGAAGGAGAAGCTCAATCAGCATTTATAGTTGAAAAGGGAGATGCTTGGGCATGTGCTTCTCAAGATTATGACACTTTATTATTTGGAGGAGAAAGATTAATAAGGAATTTTGCTATAAGTCGAAGTAGGAAGGTGAGAGATACAACTGTTAGTTTAGAAATAGAATATGTATCATTAAATAAATTCCTAGATAATCTGGGAATAACACGAGAGCAATTGATTGAGATGGGAATAATGATTGGTACTGATTTCTTTCAAGGGATTAAAGGAATTGGTCAAAAAACAGCTTTAGATTTGATTCGGAAATATAATACAATAGAAAACATAATTAACAGCCAAGTTAAGATAGGTGGAAAGGAAATCATATTGGACTTAGATATGGTTGCTCAAATTAAGGATATATTTTTAAAACCAGATGTTAAAAAAGATTACAAGATACCAAAAACACAAAAAATCAATTTTGATAATTTGGAAGAATTACTAATTGAACAACATAATTTTTCACGACAAAGGGTTGAAAATGCTTTAGATAGACTGAGAAAATTGGATTCTTCAAGAGTTCAAGTTTCCTTAGATGATTTCTTTTAGAAAATTACACAAAAGCTTTAATAAAAAAAAGAAAAAATTTTTACGAAATTAATAATTCTCTATATTAGAATAATAAAATTATGAAAAATTTGTAGTATCATGTCATCAAAAGGGAATAATGGTAAGGAGAAAGAGGATGAAACGTTAAGTGTAACCTTACGGGTTCAAAAGGCTAAGAAAAGGGACATTGGACGCAATATTATACGTATTGATCCAAAAACAATGGAAAAACTAAATATTCAAACAGGTGATGTCATATCTGTTAATGGTAAGAAAGAGAGTGCTGGAATAGCCTGGCCAAGTTATCCTCAAGATAATGGATTAGGAATTGTACGTGTCGATTCCAGACTTCAAAAAAACACAGGTTCTAGAATCGATGATACTATTGAAATTCGAAAAGTGAAAGCTGAGACTGCCCAACATGTTGTTTTAGCGCCCTCCAACTTTTCTATTAAAATCGATCCCCGACTTGAAAGTTTTGTAAAAAGAAAATTAAACAATTATCCTATTTCAATGGATGATTATATCTTCATTTCTATTGGAATTAGCCGAGAGATTACTTTTAAAGTTATAAGCATGAGACCTAAAGGAATATGTGTAATTAAACAAGATACAATACTTAATTTAAGCGACAGAATTATTGAAGAAGAAGAAAGAGGGCTTAATTATATTACATATGAAGATGTTGGTGGATTAGACAAAGAAATACAGAGAGTGAGAGAAATGGTAGAACTTCCTCTAAGACATCCTTCCTTATTCAAACGGTTGGGAATTGACCCACCAAAGGGAGTACTTCTCCGAGGACCACCTGGTTGTGGAAAAACTTTATTAGCTAGGGCAGTAGCTAATGAAAGTGAGGCATATTTTATCTCAATAAATGGTCCAGAAATTATGAGTAAATTTTATGGGGAATCTGAAAAGAAATTGAGGAAAATATTTATTGAAGCAGAAGAAAAGAGTCCTGCTATTATTTTCATAGATGAGATTGATGCTATTGCTCCAAAGAGAGAGACTGTTACAGGGGAGGTAGAACGTAGAGTTGTTGCCCAGTTATTAGCATTAATGGATGGATTACATGGTAGGGGAAAAGTTATAGTGATAGGAGCAACTAATAGACCAAATAGTTTGGATCCTGCATTAAGACGTCCAGGGAGATTTGATCGTGAAATTGAGATAAAAGTTCCGAATGAAAAAGGTAGGAGAGAAGTTTTCCAAATACATACGCGAAATATGCCTCTTGATAAGAAGATTTCATTGAAAGAATTTTCCCAAATAACTCATGGATTTGTAGGAGCGGATATTTCAGCAGTTTGTAGAGAAGCTGCAATGTCAGCGTTGAGGAGATATTTACCTAAAATTGACTTAGAATCAGAGATAATTGACCCAGAATTATTAGAACAAATAGAGGTTACTCAAGACGATTTTGAGGATGCATTAAAAGAAATTTTACCTTCTGGAATAAGAGAAGTATTTGTAGAGGTTCCAAATGTGCCTTGGGATCAAGTAGGAGGTTTGGATGATTTAAAGCAACAATTAATTGAAGCAGTTGAATGGCCAATATCAAATCCAACTTTATTTAGTCGTATGGGAATATCCCCGCCAAAAGGAATTCTACTTTATGGTCCACCTGGCTGTGGTAAGACTTTATTAGCTAGAGCTGTAGCAACTGAAAGTAAAGCAAATTTTATATCAATTAAAGGTCCAGAACTCTTATCTAAATGGGTAGGAGAATCAGAGAAAGCAATTAGAGAGATTTTTCGCAAAGCTAAAATGGCATCTCCTTGTATTATTTTTTTTGATGAATTTGATTCAATTGCACCAAGTAGAGGTAGACATACATCAGACTCTGGTGTAACCGAGAAAGTATTATCTCAATTTTTAACGGAATTGGATGGATTAGAAGTTATGAAAGATATTGTAGTGGTTGCGGCCACTAATCGTCCGGATATCCTAGATCCAGCATTAATAAGGCCTGGGAGGATTGATCGAATATTATTAGTTCCCCAACCAGATGAAAAGGGAAGACTTGAGATATTAAAAATTTTTACTAAAGAAATGCCTTTAGCGAGTAATATAGAATTAGAGAGTTTAAATAATATGATCGAAGGTTTTTCTGGTGCTGATATAGAGACTTGGTGTCGTGAAGCTGCTATGATTGCTTTGAGAGAAAATATTAGAGCACGAAAAGTATCATTAGAGCATTTTAAAGAAGCGAGAAAGATAGTTAATCCTACATTAACAACTGAAATACTAGAATGGTATATTAAATTTGGTGATAGGTTAAAAAGTAGAAGAATTGAAGAATCTAAAGAAGACAGATTGTTTGTTTAAAATTGATAAAATTAATTAGAAATAAGTTATTCTAAATATTAAATTTCTATTTTTGGTGAAGCAAAATCGAATCTCATCGTTGGAATCAGAAACCGATATTAAATTCTGTTATTGATATATTAATTAAAAATAAAGGGGAAATTTTAGATAAAAGGCTTGAAGAACTTCTTAAGAAAGAATTTCCATTCGTAAATGCATTACTATTAGAAGAGCTCTTCATGAAATTAGAGAGTATAGGAATTATTAACGTTTTTCGTGTTTCTAAAAATAAAAAAATGATAGTTCTTAACAAACGCAATACTTCATTAAGAGAAGAATTAACTTCAGAACTACTTTAATTCTTTATTTTGCCAATTTAAACAAAATTGAGCTAGTGAAATCTCTTCTTTCTTTGATTTAAAACTTCTTTCTCTAACTTCAATAAAAACCGGATAATTTACAGCATTCCCCATTAATATCATTTCTCCAACTCCTAAACTAGAGATCATACTAGTATATTCTTTTGTAATTGCTTCTGAACTATCCATCAGATGCTTGAGATCATAAGGATTTTTTATGTTTAAAACTAGTTTAGAATTACACTGTGATAACGCAGTAGTACTTAATTTCTTTGGTCTCTGACTAATTAAACATAAACAAGCCATAAATTTCCTTCCTTCCCTAGCAATCATCTCAATTATAGGTTTTGAAATTGCATTAGCATGGGCCGCTTCTGGACAAAATTGATGAGCTTCCTCAACAATGAGTAAAAATGGAGGAATAGTGTTCATTCTCCTCAGATTAAATAATCGATTGCAAATGTAATCAACAATAATCTGTTTTTTTCTAATACTAATTTCTTTCTGAAAATTAAAAATCGTTAATTGCTGTTTATTCACTATATTGCTTAAGATCGGATTTTCTTGAGAACCAAATAGAGTAAGCCTGTTTAAATCTGACAACCAACCAACTAAAGCTTGTTTCGTACTACGATTACCTTCAGTATCATTTTCAATCTGTTCAATTATATCATTTAGAGTGTAATTATTCTTTTTACTTTTATCTCGTCTTAGTTTCTTTATATACTTTGAAAGCTCTCTTATTTGAACATATGAGATTTGCTCTTGATATTTTTTAAAAGAATAGACAGATAATTTGGGAATTCCAATTTGAAAATAGGAAATATCATGTATATTAATTTTTGTTTTCAAGTTAGGGATATCTTTTAAATATGTATATTCTCCATGAACGTCAAATAAAATAATAGATGGAGTGCCATAATCCTTGTTTCTAGAAAGAAGTTCTTCGATAAGAATTGATGTTAGATAACTCTTCCCACCTCCAGATATTGAAAGAATAGCAAAGTGTTTGTTAAGCAACCTATTCATATTAATTTTCGCTTTAGAATTGGTAACTTTTACTTGGCCAAGATCTAATCCATAATCATTATCAAATCCAAGAAATTTAAAGAGTATATCTTCTTCCACGATATATACTCCTTTTCCGGGGCTTGCAGGATAAGTCATTCTTTGAACTTTTTCGATTTCTTTTAAGTTTTCATCTGTAAATTTAATTAACCCTAAACACTTTACTATTGAAATAGCAAACTCAAAATCTTCACTTGGAAAAAGTCCTTTTAAAATATTAGGATTATTGTTATTATTATAAGCTTTAATAGTTAAAGCATCAGTAAAATACTCATTTAACAAGACAATTTCTTCAATGATCCCGATCAAAAATCCCTCATTTGATTTCGTGTATACAAATAAACCTTTTTGAATTAAGATCTTATCTTGCCTTTTATTGATTACAAAAGGGAACTTAGACACATTCGGTAATTGTAAATAATTAAAAACAGTTCCAACTTTAATTGCCATTTTATCAAATTGGGTAAATAAGATCAATTAAAAGATTGATTTGAATTTATTAGAGAATATAATTATATAAAAAAAATAAAAGAGCTAAAGATTTCTAATTTAATTAAAAAGGATTAATGAAAACCTTAGAGAATTATTATTTCTTCTTTTCTTTCTCCAAACCACCAAGCAATTTTAATATGAGGTAATACCCGTTGCGCCAGAAGTAAATGAGTCCTAAGGTTATTCCAACCAATATAAAAAGTCCTATTCCTATAAATAGCACTTTAGGTCCTGTACTTCCTAATAGAGTCAGAATTATTGATGGGTCTCCAGTACCACTAGTGAAAATATCCCATAAAACCGCAAAAATCGCCCCACCAATAATACCAATTAAACTGATTAACAATCCCCATGCTGCAATTTTAACATCTCTACGATTCTTATAACGTTCTTCAAGCTCTCTCTTTTTATATATAAATTGGATTAAGGATCGTGAAGTCTTTTTGAATAATCCAAAAAAGAAGATTAACAAAAAAAACAAACCTGCTAAAAGTCCACCAATGATAGCTATCTGCCATCCTAAATTTAGAGTTAAAAACTGTTCCCATTTTCCAGTTGTACCGATAAAAAAATCCGCAATAGTCCAAACAACGCCTCCTAGTGAAACAATAGTAGCAATAACTATTGTTATAAAAAACACTGAAGCTATAATTCTCTGACTTTTTCTAAACTCAGTTGTTAAATTTGAAGATTCATTTTCCATTTCATTCACTTTATTGTTTTTATTCTCTGTAAGTTGATTTAATTATAGAAGAAATAACATTTAAAGTATATAAAATTGTTTATTATCAAATAATTTCTTCCTTTAAGCTAAATCTTTGTTTTGATTTAACTTATCGAATTTCTTGTAAATATTTCTGGAATTTATCATTTCATACAAATCATAGGAGAATCTATATAACTTTTCATACCTTTCATGCCGTTCATTGTTAGGCATCCATTTTTTATCAACTTTACATAAACTTTCTGCTGCTTTTGCAATATCTGGAAAAATTCCAGCTCCCGAGGCAGCTAAAATTGCAACACCTAAAGAAGTTGCTTCTTCTACAATATTTCTAACACATGGTATCCCTAATACATCAGCACAAATTTGATTCCAAAAATCAGAACGAGAACCTCCGCCCGTTAACATTAATTCTTTTGGTTCAATTCCTAATTCCGTGAAAACTTCAATATTTTTTCGTATCTCATAAGCTACACCCTCAAGGACCGCTCTATAAAGATCCTTACGTTCATGTCCTAAAGCTAATCCGAATATTATCCCTCTTGCATGTGGATTCCAATGTGGTGCTCCAGAACCAATAAAATGGGGAATTAGAAGCAATCCCTTTGCTCCAATATTGGATTTTTTTGCTTCAGCTGTTATTAAATCATAAGGATCTTGACCTTCTTGCACCATATTACATTCTGCATGTCCTATTTGATCTCTAAACCACCTTAATACTGCCCCGCTTGTAAAAATACTCGCCTCTTGCACCCATACACCAGGAACAGCATGACAACTACATAATACACGTTTCATAGGGTCAAAATTTGGTTGTGATAAATAAGCTAAAATAAAACTTCCTGTTCCTGTTGTGCATTTAATGTCACCTGGAGATACTACTCCAACCCCTAATGCAGCAGATTGTTGATCTCCAGCACCCGTTATAACTAAGGTTTTCTTATCAAATAATGTATCTTCAGTTTCAATTTCTCCGATATCTACACCACTTTTCAAGGCATCTGGCATTTTATCCAAATCTATCTCCAATTGGGATGCTATTTCATCTGAATATTGAAGTCTATTAATATCAAATAGCATTGTTCGAGAAGCATTTGAGAAATCAGTGATAAATTTACCTGTTAATTTGTGAATAATAAAATCTGAAACAAGTAGAAATTTATGAGTTTTTTTATAAATTTCTGGTTTCTCATCTTTAAACCAGAGAATTTTTGTTGCGGAGAAATAGGGATCAATAGTTAATCCTGTAGTTTCATAAATTTTATCTATCCCAATTTTATTTTTAATATATTCAACTTGATCAATAGTACGCCTATCTTGCCAAACTAATGCATTATGAAGTGGATTGCCTTCTTTATCAACGGGTACAATGGTTTCTCTTTGATTAGTCACTGATAAGCTTACAATATCTGCTTTATCAATACCACTCTTTTTAATTGCGTTTTCTATAGTAATTTTAATTGATTTCCACCAAACATCAGCATCTTGCTCTACAAATGATGGAGAAGGATAATAACTTTGCCATTCTTGATAATCACTAGCGATTATCACACCTGATAAATCAAAAATAAATGTTCTGCATCCTGTAGTTCCTAGATCTAATGCTGCAACAAACATAATTGAGATATATTCTTTTATTATAAGTATTAATAATATGATATATATCCCATTATCTAATAAAAATCATTATAAAGATTTTAAATAAAAATTTTAGATTTAATTATTTCTTTTGATACCCACAGAAGGGGCATGTAAATTTAAGAAATGCCAAATTTAATCCTTTTATCTGTGTAATTAGCTTATTACAGTTTGGACAACGGGGTGAATATTCGGGAAACCATTGTCCTTTAATATTTGGCATCTGTTTAAGTATATTTTGAAATTTAAATTTATCTAAATCACTTTTGTTAACTTGTAGTAATTGTTGTTCTTCAGCAATTGATTTCCCTTTTGGTGCTAATACTGTTAAAAACCTCATCATGTTTGGATTATTTAGTAAGGACAATATTTTTATTATAGCCTCTTTCTTATATTGAGTAAACAACTTCGCTAATTCTGGAGGTGCTAAAGCAACCAAAATTGCTTTTTCTTCTGTTTTTTGCATTAGAAGTTGGTAGATTCTCCTATCAATATCCATCCCCCAAAGTAAATTCCATGGCTCTATCTCATAATCCTCAGAATTAGGACCAATTATTCTTTTTATGCTTTCAACCCAAGAGTAATGCTTGTATTTATAGAGATTTGAAAGCATATCATCAAAAAACTCTGGTTCAACCACGGGAAATGTGTTAAAAATATTTTTCAGGGAAAGTAATTTCACTTCTGTAAGCTCATTTGAATTTAGTGAATCCCAAGGAGTTAATGTATAGATTTTGAAATAATTACTCATATAATATCAATAGTATTGATGTTTAAATATTATTTTTATATTTTAAATTAATAATTTTTAAAAGTTGCTCTCTATATATATTCTCGTATGACCTCTATTTGGGACACTAAAGCTGATGCAGTACAAAAAGGAGATAATCTGAGGGATGTATCTCCAATCACTGAAAAAAGCAGAATAGATGAAAATGGATTTACTCATTATGTATTTACTAAGATTATGTTTAATAATCCTTGGTACAAAATACCAAATGATGACCTAGAGTTATTTAAAAGGTATTTGGATGGAGGATCAAGAAGTTATCCTTCTGATGGGAAAATTCCTTGTGATATCGTTGCAAGTGAAGCTAGGAAAGTGTTAAACCATATCACTACTTGTTCTGAAGATTCAAATAATCCATATTGCAATAGTGCTAAGAAGGCATTAAAAAGTGGAAAAAAAGCAATGGTTCGAGGTACTTTAAAACTATACTTGAGTAAATTTACTTCAAGAGATTGGAGAAGAAAACGCTTTACTGATGATATTGATTTTTGGTGCTTTGAAGTGGGGGTTTTAGACCATGCATTAAAAGAATGTGGTTGGACTAAAAATAAAGAAACGGGTGAATTTGAAAAACAAGTTCAATGGACTAATCCTAATACTGGTGAAACAAGATATGAAGCTCTTTGTGCAGCCAATAATTTAAATCAGCTTCTCGATTTTGGAGCAGGGAGCTATCTTGAAGGAACAGGTTTAAAAGAGATATTTAATAAAAAAATAAAAAGAGGTCATGATGTCGATCTAAGTGATATTATGAATGTAGCTCTAAATAATAGGGATCTTGTAGATAGAACAAAAGAAGAATGGAATGATACTTGGGAGTCTTTTGAAGCAGCAACTAATACAAGGAACTCTAGAATTACTTCGAATCTAATTAGTTTATGTAGATATTCATTAGGCACTGCTGATTATTTAGAAAGAATTAGTATTGCCATTAATAAATATCATAAGAGAATACTTAATGTAAACGAGTATCAAATTGAGAGTTTAGAAAAAATATGTAAAATATCAGTTCATTGGATGGAATTTTTAGAAGAAAATGGACCTAATGAAACAAGAAATATGATATACGAATTTTTACTTGAGCAAATAGAGGAAAAGAAAAATCAAGCAAATAATCTCAGAGAATTTGCACAAAAAGTATTGGAATTACTGAATTTAAAATATAAATATCTCAAAATTGTATTTGAAATTGAATTTTAATCTTTGTCTTTTTAATAGATTGTAATATATTCATATATATATACAATCGTGAAAGAGGTGTTTCACGATCTTTAAAACTAATATTTAATCTAACTTTTTTATTAAATATTTGATTATTAAAAAGAATTATATGTGGAAATCTCTCATTCAATAGAGGATATGGTATATTCAAGTGCTTCTTCCTCAATTGGTACCTGTTCTTCTATGAACAAACTCTTGGTAATTCCATGGAGTAACCAAAACCCTATTGTTGAAGTTAAAGATAAAATTCCAGCTAAATACCATACCCAATTTGGTCCAATATGCACCATTATTAATCCAGCACCTAAAGCTCCAAACATATTCGGAATCATCCATTGAAAGCCATATACCGCCATATAACGTCCTCGTTTATCTTCAGTAGCAAAAGACGCAGCAGAACTCTGTCCAGTGGGATAAACAATCATTTCTCCAATTGTAATTATAGCCATAGCAATAAAAAACAAGTATGCCTCACTAATAAAACCATACATACCAAAACCGACCATGAGGAAAATTGTTCCAAAAGCCATCATCTTCATCGGAGAATATTTAGAAATCTTTCTAGTTATCCAAAATTGAAAAAGTACTACCATTGCAGCATTCATACTTAACAATAATCCGAAACCTGATTCGGGAAACCCATGATAATCCCGTAAGAACACTGCCAGAGTACTATTCATTTGCAAATATACTAAAACTGTTATTGCAGATACCGAAAGAAACACTAAATATTTCCAATCTTTTAAAACATCTTTATATCCAATAAGGGTCTTTATAACTGTCTCTTCTGATTTACCCTCTTTCAGTTGAGGTTTTGTTTCGGGAATAACATAATATACAATACCCGCAGTAACTAGACTACTTACTGCATCTAAAATGAACAATAACATAAAGGATTGAGTTGCTAAAAATCCACCAAGAAGAGGACCAATTACTGCTGAAAGATTAAATGCAACTCGTAGGATTCCAAATCCTTCTGCCTGTTTTTCTTTTGGAAGTAAATCCGCTACCATTGCTTGTCGTGCAGGGCCTCCAAAATTGCCAACTAAACCCAAAATCCCCGCAAGTATATAAAAAACATATAAATCATTTACTAAACCTAGCATAATATTTCCAATCCCGCTTATAATTAAACCAAAAAGGATCATTACACGACGACCATATTTATCAGCTAATGCTCCTCCAATCACACCTCCAAATATATTTCCTACTGAATTGATTGAGAACAAGTATCCTACTTCAACCATTCCAACTCCAAAACGTGAAGTTATATACAGTGAATAGAATGGAAACAATAAGAAGCTTCCCAACATATCAATGAATGTAGCTAAAGTCAGTACTTTAAATGCGTTGGGATATTCCTTATATAAATTTTTAAATTTAGTAAACATAAGACATTTATTACAAAGTTATAGATATTTATAGATAGAATGTTGATTTCAAAAATACCATAAAACTGCTATACAACGTTTAAGATAAATAAATTCAAATATTTATAGTTTTTAATGTTGAACTTCAATGGAACTATGAATTTAGTTTTACAAGTAGTTAAATTAGGAACAAATCAATATTAATTCTATAAAAAAGAAAAAAAAAGATTTAGAAATGATTTTCTTCAATTTTTATTATTTAAATAAATTAATTACGCCTAAACTTGAGTCTAATGGATTCCCTAAACAAAAATAAACATTGTTTTTGTGATCAACGAAAAAAGAACCAACTGTACCTACTTCCATAGGATCCCCTGTAGTAAATCTTCTTGTAATTAGAGTATCTGAGTAAATAGAGAATAAGTCGTATATATCTAAATTTCCATCCTGGTTATAAAAGTGGCATAATTCATCGACTCTATTATATCGTTGAATATAATTAGTTGGATAAATCATAAACATCTTGAATAAACTATTTTCATAGATATTTGTATCAAAAGTGTAGCCTCCTCTGTTTATTCTCTCAAATGAATATGAATTTGGAATCGTTTCTATGGTTGCTAGATTTCTTCGTGTTTTAATAATATAATTCCATCCTAACGTGAAATCATTAGAAGTAATTATATATTTTGCTTTTCTGATTGTTCTAGTGTTTTCTAATATCGTTCTATAAATAATAGAGAGAGGTTTCCCTGAACATCCACAATTAAATACTTCAATTAAATTAACCGAAATTGAAAGCCCCCATTTATTTACTCCACCAAAAGCTAACATACTGCCCATTCTGAATGAAAAAAACTTTTTGCCATTTATTTTTGTATAAACTGCTGATACAGTAGGCATCATTAAAAGAGTAAGATCTATGGTTTGCCCTAAGACTGTTTTTTTACTAGTATGAGAACCAATAGCAGTGCACCCACCAGCAATTAAAGGTGCTTGAGGGTAACCTGTAAGCATTGGAATAATTTTACCGTAATAAATATCCCAGAAGCAATTTTGAACCAATACATCCATAAAATCAATGGAGATTTCATAAATCTCTCCCATGAAAGGAACTAATACAACATCAATAGCATCAGCAATTCCTTGCATTTCAAGTACATATTGTTCAGGGATAAATTCAAGATAATCTAATGCATAATAAATTGCAATATCATAAGAAAGGCCTATTTGCTGAGCTTGAAGCATAATCATAAGTTTCATCCATGCTATTTGAAATGCTAAATTTTTTCCTTCTAAATATCCAAGAGTATAGTAATTATCTGCTTCTACATACAGATAAGGTTGATTATTAGAAAATCTCCATTCAGCATAATTAAGTTCAACTTCCTCTGTCTGGCAGGCATTAGCAAATGATATAAATCCCGAACTAAGACTAACCCCCAAAATGAAAAGTAATAATACTGATTTATTTTTTAATTTCATAATTATTATCCCTCATTAAAATGGTTTGTTGCAATATTTCTTAAAAAAGAGATTTAAAACCCATGTTTTCTTCTACATTCAGTTTAGAATAATTCTATCAAAATTTATTCCAAAATTTTAATTTTTAAATAATCGACAGTAATACTATGCTTTGTCTCAATAATATCTCCAATTACCAAAACCTTTTTATCTAAAAACTTACGTAATGCAGGGTCTTCCTCCCACATATGAGTTTTTTTCCTAACCAGTACTTCTGACCATCTTTTTTCATAATCATCCAATGGTCTAATGTAATATTCTGGTCCTTCTGAACGTGTTCCCTTTCCCCTTATAATAGCAAAGAGGATTCCTCTTATTTCATTCATGAATAATTAAAAAATAAATTAAAATAATTATTTCTGTTTCGATAAATACCGGATTTTTACCAATAAATCTCGAAGCTCCATTTTATCGTTATCTGGGGTAAGATATTTTTTTCCGACGCCTTCTGATAATGGAACTGTTTTAATTTTATTTCCCTGGAGGGAAACCATATTGCCGAACTTTCCTTCCAAAACAAGTTTCATTGCTGCTAAGCCGAATCTCAATCCCAATATCCTATCAAAGGAATTAGGGGTTCCAGCACGCATAGTATGACCAAGAACTACACTTCTACATTCAAAATCTACTCCATTTTTCTGGAATTCTTGTTTCAAGTCATCTCGCTGATTTAACTCTTCAACTATTATTTGAGATATATTCAATTTTACTAATAATGGGTTACCAAATGTATCTTTAGGCAAATTATCAATTGTTTCTTTAGATATTGTTTTAAAATCGCGTTCTAAAGATTCTAAATTTGGATACGCACCTTCTGATGTAGCGATTATATGATATTTGTAACCTGCATTAACTCTATTTTTTAAAACATCAATAATATCCTTCTTTAAATCAAATGGAGTTTCTGGAATTAAAATTATGTCAGCACCAGCAGATATTCCACTATACATGGTTAAAAAACCAGCATCTCTTCCCATAACTTCAACAACAAATACTCTTTGATGAGATCGTGCTGTAGTAGTTAGATTGTCAAGAGTATTGGAAGCTAATTGTACAGCGCTCCAAAAGCCAAAAGTGTAATGTGTCCCAGCTAGATCGTTATCTATCGTTTTCGGACATCCTACCACTTTTGCATTAGCATGTTTAAACATGGTATCAGCCACACCTAATGTATCGTCGCCACCTATTGCGATTAGAGCATCAACACCTAAATCTTCAAATTTTTTTGCCAAATCTTTAGCCTTTTCTTCTTTGGAACTTACACCTTTAAAGGGGTTTGTTCTACTAGTAAATAGGATTGTCCCACCAACAGTATGTAAATCATCATGTTCAGATATATCGAGTGGAATTGTTAAATTTTCCATAAATCCTTTCCAACCTTTCAGAATTCCAATACATTCAATTCCCGCATCATAAGCTTTAAGCATGATACCATAAAGGACAGAATTTAAACCAGGACAGTCTCCACCTCCTGTTAAAATTCCAATCTTTTTTATTTGATTTTCCAATTCATTTTACACCTTTAATCTCGTGGATTAATAATTTATTATTAAGAATTATAATTATTTTATATTTTAGATTTAATTAGAATTAGTTTTCTCAATTTTCCTAAATTTATATTTTAACTTATCTTGAGGAACTATATAACTACCTCCCTGCGTATCAGTAATCTTTAAAGTGAAATTTAGCTTACCATTTATTGCTTGTTTTAAATTGTGTGAAAGTTCCTCAATTTCATTTTTTTCTGGATCTTTTTCATCAAGATTATTTCTATAAATTGATACTGCATTTTCAAATCTAAAGAGAATGCCTTGTACGTTTGTATAATAAAAATCAGCTCTTGGACCTGGTTCGACAACTAATTCTAATTCTGGAATTTCTAGTTTACCTGCAGGAGAACGATATATTTTAGATTTAAGGTCCTCTTCGTTTGTAATCTGTAATGTCATTATTCCAGGGTCCATATTGGTAGTCAAAGGAATTATATCATTTTTATGAAAATTACATGAATTACATTCAAATTTTAATATAAGCATTTTATCTCCATCAGGAAGATCATAAATACTTCTGATAATGTCAATAATTCCCTTTTGACATGAAGGACATTTAAAAGAATAAATTTTTTCATTATTTCTTTTCTTATCAGGCATATTAAAGTTTCTTAAAGTATATTAATTTAAATTTAAATGATTTTCTTATATTTTATCTCTTAATCAATGTAAAATGATAGTTTTCTTGATACAAATTAATTGTTATAACAATTATTATTATAAATTCTATATTATTGTTGTATATTGCAGTTAATTATGTAAAATTAATATTCATTGTGCCTTTATTGGACATATTGCAATTATGCAAATATACAAATTTAGTTGAATAATTTGTCAGACAATAAAAAAATTATAGAAATATCAATGCATTGTAGAGGTGGTCAAACATGTATCACAGCAAGCCAATTATTAGCAGAAATGGCGTTTGAAGAAGGTTTCAAGGATACTATAGCCATCCCTATAATCGGGGCCGAGCGTAGGGGTGCGCCAATCCAAGCTTTTTCAAAAATTTCTAGGAATAAAGCAATAAAAACATATGACAGTGTAGTAAATCCAGATTATATACTTATGTTTGACACCTCATTATTAGATATACCAACTATAAGAGCTTCTATAAAGGAAGGTGTAAATCTTATAATTAATAGTGCTGATCCGATTGATACTAGCGATCTTCCTAAAGATATAAAGATTTTTATCGTAGACGCGACTGGGATTTGTATTCAGAAAAATTTTATGCATGCAAGTGGACCAATTCTTAACATTCCTATGTTAGGGGCTTTTGGAAAGATTACAGGCTATTATAATCTTGGTACAATGGAAAAAGTAATTAAAAAGCAGTTTGGCGAAAAAAGACTAGAAAGTAATATGAGCGTTGCTAAAGACGCTTATGAATCAGTAAGAGAGGTTTAATTATGTCTGATACTGAAAAATGGAAAAAAATTAATAAATCAGTAAAAGAACGTCCTAAAGTTCAGGAATACAAAAACTGGAAAGAATTATCTCCTATCCCAATCTCGTTACCAATTGATGGAAATATTGGTACAACTGGAGATTGGCGAACTTTTAGACCCATCATTCAAGAAGGATGTAATAAGTGTGGAATATGCTGGATGTATTGTCCAGAGGGGGTAATTAAGAGGCAAGAAGATGGATCATTTGAAATTGATTTACGTTATTGTAAAGGATGTGGTATTTGTGCTAAAGAGTGCCCTACAAATAAAATAGAAATGGTTAGAGAGAGTGATATAAAAGATGATTGAAACTAAGGAAGATTTTATCCAAAAGAGAGAATCTATAATAATTAAAGGAAATGTAGCAGCAGCTTATGCAGCAAAATCAGCTCGAGTTCAAGTAATTAGTGCGTATCCTATTACTCCACAAACTACTGTAGTTGAAAAATTATCTGAATTTGTAGATAATGGATTAATGCCGGGAACTGAATATATAAAAATGGAGTCAGAACATAGTGTTTTTGCAGCAGTAGTCGGAGCGAGTAAAGCAGGAACTAGAACTTTCACAGCAACATCTGGTCAAGGTATATTTTATGCCCATGAAATGATACATTGGGCTGCTGGTGCGAGATTACCTATCGTCGTTGCTATTGCATCAAGAGGTCCTGCCCCTCCCTGGAAACTAAATAATTAGTTATTTAGCCAGAACATTTGGGCGGATTTCACAGATGTAATAAGTCAGAGAGATACCGGATGGATGAGTTGTTTTTGTTCCGCACATCAAGAGATCTATGATGAAATTTTGATGTCGTATAAGGTGTGTGAAGATCATGATATTCTGTTGCCTAAATTTGTATCCTATGGGGGTTTTATCCTATCCCATACCTCAAAACCAGTTATTCTTGAGGAACAAGATCTTGTAGATAAATTCTTACCTCCATTACCAAGTGAGGAAGGTTGGCCACATATCTGGATGGATCCTAAAAGACCGATGATGTTTGGTAATCTTATTATGCCTTCAAGTTTTTATTACGAATTTAGGTTAAAGATTCACGATGCTCTTATAAGGACAAAGGAGAAAATCAAATCTGTAGCTAAAGAATTTGAAAAAACATTTGGTAGGAATTATGGTAATGGCTTAATCAAAGAATATAAAATGGATGATGCAGAAGTAGGGGTAATCATTTATGGAGATTTAGCTTTACAAATGGAACAAGCTATAGAGGATCTACGAGAAGAAGGTTATAGAGTTGGGATGGTAAAACTAAGACATTTTAGACCTTTTCCAACGGAAGATATTATTGAAGTTGCTAAAAAAGTGAAAGTGCTCGGTGTGGTTGATAGAGCCACTGCATTTGGTTGTCAAACTGGAGGACCTGTGAGTTGTGAAGTTAAAGGTGCTCTCCATGAAACTAAAGGCACAGCAACAATTTTACCGATCATTAATGGATTGGGAGGAAGAGAAGTCTCTCTCGAACAACAAAAAAATCAAGTGCTAAAACTAGTTAAATATCATGAAACTGGAGAATTTCCAAAAGATATGATACATGGAACTCTCTGGGATGGATTATTGGAGGTTGAATAATAAAATGGTTAAATTAAAAGAAGCATTAGAATCTTGTCAAGAAGAATATTTCCTTCCAGGAAATTCTTGTTGTGCTGGATGTGGTTTGGAAATAGCTCTTAGATGGGCAATTAAAGCACTAGGACCTAAAACAGCTCTTGTAACACCTGCTTCATGTTTAAATGTTGTAGTTGGATTATGGCCAAAAACAGCACCTAATTTTCCATTTACAAATATGGCATTTGCAGCTGGTGCAGCTGGTGCAACAGGTATGTCTGCTGCTTTCAAAGCAAAAGCATATAGATTTCCTGGTAAAGGTTGGGATGAGATGACTGCACTTACATTCGCTGGAGATGGTGGTACTGCAGATATTGGTATTCAAGGTTTGAGTGGAGCAGCAGAAAGAAATACCGATCAAATTTATGTCTGTTATGACAATGAGGCTTATATGAATACGGGCATTCAAAGGTCTTCAAGTACACCTCATGGTGCGTGGACCACCACAACTACAAAAGGTAAAGATCGTTTCAAAAAGAATCTCCCTGCGATTATGGCGGCCCATGATATGCCTTATGTAGCCACTTGCTCTATCAGTGAACCCCTTGATTTGTATGATAAATTTAAAAAAGCCAAATCAATTAAAGGCTGCAGATATATCCATATAATGGCTCCCTGCTGTACAGGATGGGGATTTAATTCTGAAGACACAATAGAAATTTCTAGGTTAGCTATAAAAACAGGCTCATGGATTCTATATGAAGTAGAAAATGGGATTATGACCTTATCTAAGGCGAGTAAACCACTACTAGATCCTTCTAAAAGAACACCGCTAATAGATTACATTTCTAAACAGAAAAGATTTGCTAATATTTCAGAGAAAGATTTAATTGAGCTTCAAGAATATTTGGATCATACTTGGTCTCGTTTAGAAGCTGATTTAAGTTGTCAAGAACGATATCCTAAATAAAGTTTATAACCTAACTTATTCTATTTTTATTTAATTTTTCATTTCAGCAATTTCAGTAAAATAATAAAAAGAGCTTTTTTTATTTTGATTGAATTCATTCCAATTAATCTAAATTATCATAAATCCCTTCTATTAGATTTAAATGAAGAGTATTTAACTTGGATTGGCAATGAAGTCAAGAAACATTACAACATAGATTTAGTTTCTCAATTGAAACAGTCGATTCGGAATTATGCGGAAAGTACTATTGATGATCTCACTTCTTACAAACCACCAAAAGGTATATTCTATGTTTTACAATTTAAAGATAAATTTGTGGGAATGGGGGCTTTAAGAAAATTGAAAGATAATATTGGAGAAGTTAAAAGGATGTATATTAGGCAAGAATTTCGGGGAAACGGTTTTGGAAAAGAACTGTTAAAAAAACTCCTAACTAAAGGGAAAGAATTCGGATGTTCAAAAATCTTACTTGATACTGGGAAATTTATGACTACTGCCCAACATGTTTATCGTTCTGCAGGATTTAAAGAAATTAAGAAATATCCTACAACTGAGGTTCCATTAGATATGCAGTCATATTGGTTATATATGGAAAAGGAATTATAATGATAATTTCAAGTAAGTATAAAAAATTAGATTCTTTTTCAAATTCATTTAATTTCTATATGAAATATTATAATTGAAAAACTTATAGTAGTATAAGAAATATAAAATAACTTGTATTTATGGGATTTTTAGTTAAATTAGCTGGTAAGGAATTAGAAGATATCAAAATTTATCTGGATAATGCAGTTGATACTATAATCGAAGGAAAAGTAATTGCTTTTCCAACAAACTCAGTTTATGGCATTGGGGGAGATCCACAAAACTTAGATGTTATAAATAGAATTTATGAAATCAAATTTCGAGATAGATCGAAGGGATTACTATTATTAGTCTCAGATTATGAGGAGGCTAAAAAAATCGCCGATTTTAATGACACAGCAAAAAAGATAGCAGATAAATATTGGCCAGGTCAACTATCACTAATATTAAACAGAAAAGAACCAAATATTATCCCTCCACAAGTAACAGCTTCTCAAAAGACAATAGGATTACGAGTTCCTGAAAATGAAATAATTTTAAGTATCTTAAAGCTTTTAAAAGAAAGGGGTCATTTTGGAGGAATTATTGGTACTTCGGCGAATTATTCTGGAGAACCACCCTCGCTAAGCGGAGAAGAAGTCACAAAAAAAATATTAAGTCCAATTGATTTAATTATTGATGGTGGTAAATCAAAAACAAAACTCCCTACTACTATTATAGACTGTACTAGTGAGGAGATAAAATTTTTACGAATTGGCAAAATTTCAGATGAAGAAATAGTAGAGTTTTTATCAAAATAAAAGAGTGAGATAAACGAAAAATTTTAATCTTTTAATATCAACTTCGCGATATAATGAAACAAATGCTAAATCAGAATTATGGTTTACATTATTGATGTGCGATGATTCATACCCTATCATTTCAGGAATTCAGTTTCCTGGTTTAATTACAGCATTAACTAATTTAAATCCAAAAGAAGTTATTGCTAAAATCAATACTATTCAAGATAAAAATCCTGACTATTTTCAATTTATACTTAAAATTGTCCCCATAGACTTCATTTGTGAAACTGAAGTTAAAACCATAGAAAAAATTATAGAAGAAAATTTTAAAAATTATATTGATGATAAAGATTCTTTTAAAATAATCTTAAATCGTAGACATCACCAAAAAATAGAAAGAGATAATTTTATTGAGAGAATTGCTAATTTAATAAACAATCCCGTTGATCTAGAAACTCCAGATAAAATAATTAGAATTGAAGTATTAGGGAATATAACTGGTATATCATTTTTAAAAAAAAACGAGTTAATTACAATTAAAAAATGAGTCACTAGTTTTTATACGTTTTTTCTTCTCTCAACACATAACAGAGCCATTTTTTCACAAATTAAATCATAAATTGCTGATGTTATGGAATTTAAACTAAAGTCTGAACTATCTAAGGTAATTCCATAAGATTTTAAAACGATATTAATCTGATTGTCAGAAAAATCAAAATATTTTTTAATTAAATTAATTTTAGCATTTGTTTGGGCATTTATTGTCAATTCAACTTCTTCGATAGATAAGACACTTGATAACTCATCAAATATTTTATTCAGATTATTTTTTGATGAAACTATACATAAAGTTAATTTTTGTTTAGTTAAATAAGAAAAATCAATACCAAATGCATCAATACTTTTACTAATTTGACGATTGGCTGCTAAATATAGTAGAAGTTCAATATTTTTTTTGTTAGAAATGTTTTTATTTTGCAGAAATGCTTTCTCTACATAATAACATGCTGTGAAAACATGGTCTTCATTTAAGATATAATAATCCTTGATAAATTGGACTAATGAGTCTTTAAACTTCTCTTGGATATTATTGATGATTTGAAAAAGAATTTTTAATGCCTTTTCTTCACTCTCTATTTTACTAGGATCAATTATTCTATTCAGAGTAATTTTGATTTGACTAATCCCCACAAAAAAATGCAAATCTATGTCAGGAATTTGAATTTCTTTTAAGATCAAACCGGTAAACTCCACATTAAAAAAGTTGGTAATGAATTAAACTGAATTCTAATAAAAATTGTAAAAGATAAGAATATTAATAAATATAATGTAAAAATCCAATCTTTTAAAGTATATTTAATGCTGTAGTAATAAGTACGTTCTTTTTTGCTGCCAAAGGCTCTTGATTCAAGGGCTTCGGCGACATTAAACGCTCTTCTGATAGAACAGATAATTAACGGGATTAAAAGTGGAAAAAGGTTTTTTATTTGATTTATGAGTCCCTTTTTTTGCATCTCATATCCTCTACTCTGTTGAGCATCTAAAATGTTTTGAGCCTCACTTGCGATAGTAGGGACAAATCGAAAAGCTAACGAAAATGAAAAAGCAAATTCATAAGGTAGTTTCATCGAAATTAAAGATAGTGCTAAGTCATTTGGATCTACAGTTAAAAAAAAGATTGAGAATGCAGATATCATTATATAAATTCTTAAAATCATTGCAATGGCAAATGATAGAGAGATAAATAGGGTATTTAAAACAATTATGAAAAGAATTAGGAAAGATAAACCCCGAATACTTTTAATCCATTGTTTGAATAATTTTCCTAGTAGAACTAAAGGAACTAAACTCAAAAAAATAAGAAATAGTGGAATTATTTCAGTAAACATCAACGCACATATTGTATATACTATCGAGAAAAACAGCTTTGCCCTTGGATCTAACTTATGTAAAAAAGATTTTTTCTTCATAAATTTAAAAGCATTTAAAAAGTCTAAGGACATCTGTATTGAATTCCTCCTAAATTTTTAAAGGTTTATTTTTTAAGAAATTCCTTAAATAGCTTACTAGAGCATCTTTAGATATTATATTTTCAGTATTTGGAAATCCATTCTCTTTTAATGCTACACAAAATTGCCAGATTTGTGGTTGGATTAATGAGGTCTGTTTTATTAATATTTCATTATTCAATATTTCTTTTGTTGGCCCATCAGCAATTATTTGGCCATCTGTCATTAATATAGTACGTGGCAAGTATTCATAAGCAAATTCAATATTATGAGTAATGATAATAATTGTTTTTCCGCTTTTTCTCTCGTTTTTAATTAAGTTAATAAAAAAATTAATTTCTTTTGCATCTTGACCTAATGTTGGTTCATCAAAAACCAAAATTTCAGGATCTCTACAAATAATTGATGCTATGGCGAGCTTCTTTGATTCTCCACCAGATAAATTAAGGGGTGATCGTTTTTTGTATTTTTCAAGATTAAATTCATGTAGGATCTTATCAATTCTATTTTGAATTTCTTCCTTATCTAGGTCAAAACTCTTTAGGGAAAATCTTATTTCTTCTTCCACTGAATTAGAAAATAATTGATGAAGGGGATTTTGAAATATTATTCCAACTTTTTTAGATAAAGTGGCAATACTTTTGGAATTAATATTTTCTTTTTCAATAAAAATATCACCTTCAGTCGGTCTAATTAATCCATTTAATGTTCTAATTAGACTAGTCTTACCTGCTCCATTTTTTCCCATAATGGCAATTAATTCCCCCTTATAAATGTTTAAATTTATGTCTTTCAAGGCTAGAGTTCCATTTGGATATGTATAACCAATATCTCTAACCATAATTAAGGGAATTTCTTTGGCCATTTGTTTTTCCTTTTTCATTATTTGTTTTTACTTTAAAGATCTAACTGCTTCAGGAATGGAGATAGGAATATTTTTATCATATAGATTTTCTTCTTTTAAAATACTAAAAATTGAGTAAATAACTGGTTTATTTAACTGCAGAAGTTGAAAATTAGTACTGTTAATTATATGTTCACTTTGCCCATATTCTATTATATTTCCATTTTTCATCAAAATTATTTGCTGAGAGAAAGGTAAAATGAGATCTAACCTATGCTCACTAATTAAAATTGAAAGGTTTTTCTCATCTTTTATCTCATTTAATAGATTTATTATTTTTTTAGCCATATATGGATCTAGTAAAGCAGTCGGCTCATCTAAGATTAACATTTTTGGTTCTAAGACTAGAATAGATGCTATCGCTACTCTTTGTTGTTCTCCACCGCTTAATTCAAATGGAGCCTTATCCAATATATGTTCAATTTCAGTTATAGATGCACTTTCTTGTATTCGTTTTGAAATTTCTTTAGCAGATATCCCCATATTTTCTAGTCCAAAAGCAATTTCGTGTTCTACATTCATCGCTATTAATTGATTTTCAGGATTCTGAAACACAATACCAATTTCAGTGGATAAATCTGCTATTGGAGTTTCAATTGTATTTTTTCCATTCCATAATTCAACGTTTCCTTTATAAAAACCTGCATAAAACTGAGGAATTAGCCCATTCATACACCTAATGAGTGTAGTTTTTCCACTTCCAGTTTCTCCACACAATAATATAAAATTATTATCTTCGATGTCTAAATTGATATTATTCAAAGCATAATCTTCGTTTCCTTTGTACCGATAATAGAAATTTTTAAATTTTATTAAGTCCATCTCAAAGCTTGTTCCGTTACAGTCTTTTTTCTTTGATAATTTTTGATTGTTTAAAACTTAACTTATAAATATAGTTTAATTTTATCTAGAATTTGTTGGAGGATAATATCAAATTCTTTGTTAATTGTTATTGATGCGGCTCCATCATGACCGCCACCACTAATATTATGTAATACTGAAATCTCCTCTAAGATCATTCCTAAATTCAATCCTGTTTTTAAGCAAACTGCTTTTCTAGCTCTTGTATTAATTATATATTTTTCTATATCTTTTGAAACTGCAATTCCAATATCAAAACCCAATTTGATTAACATTGATGCTACACTTGCTCCAAAACTGCTTACTTCTGTTAAGCCGATCAAAAATTCTCCTTCTCGAATCAACTCAACTCTTTGTAATCCTTTTATATTGGCGATTTTTTCTGAGATGCCAATTTCGCTTTGAAGAAATTGAAAAACATCTTGGATATTTATTTCTTCACTTAATAAGTTGCTCACATTTTGGATTGATTGATTATTACCGTGTCTAAAGAAACCAGAATCTGTTAATATTGCTGAAATAATGAGATTTTTTAATGGTAATGTCAAAGGTATCTTATAGAATTCAAATAATTTCAAGATTATTTCTGAAGTAGAAGAAAAATTTTGACTAATTAAGTCTAATGAATTATCTTTACGATTTTCTGAATTCAGTCCTGAATAATGATGATCTATGAAAATATAAGGAATTTTCTCATGTAATATATCAATATTTTTGATTTGACTTATGTTGTTTGTATCCACGATTACGAGGATATCAAAATTTGCAAGGTCAAATCTTCTCTCATAAGAAAGATCAAAATCGGGAAAGATTTTATTGAAATTTTTAATAAAATTTTTAGTTGATTTTGAAAGTTCTGATAAATATATTGATACTTCTTGATTTTTAGAGTTTAAAAATTCACAATTTAGAAGGTTTAGAAGATATTTTAAAGTAAAACAAGAGACTAGTCCATCAATATCTACTAAATCATGAGTAGTAATTAAGATATTTTTGTTTTTTATGAAAGTTAAAAAATTTTCAAATTTAAATTTCAACATACAAGTTCATGAGAATTTTATTATTGAAAATCTGCCTGAAGGGATTTACTCATTGTTTCTATTTGGTTTTTTACTCGTTCTTCTTTTTGTTTTAATGTTTTTAAGCGCATCTCTAATGAGATTTTTAAGCTTTTTTTTTCGTCCAATAACTTATTTCGATCGCTTTTCACTAATATTCCCCCGATTGACTTATAAACTGTGTCTTCAGGTTGAATTTTTTCTAATTCCTCAATTGCTGATTCTGTTTCTCTTTGTGAACTTTCAATTTGCATTCTTTGTGAATTTATAAATTCAAAAGATTGTCGCAGATTATTCAGTTCAAAAATCTTTTTCTTTTGTTCTTCGGTTAAATTATCGAGATTAATTTGTGACATTTATTTTCTTCTTGTATTTTTATTAATTTATTTATTATTCTGTATATTTTATTTATTTTTTGAATTATCAACTATCTTCATCGATTCTGTGATTACTTTCCCAAAACTGGTAATTTCATTAACTGATGCCCGAAAAGCTGTAATGTCACTACTACTTATCTCGAAAATTATACTCGAGTTATTCTTTTTTTCTATCGAAATTTCTGATCGTTTAGTTTTTAACCTTTTAAATTCAGGTAAAAAAGAGTTGAATGAAATATCTCGCATTTGAGAAGTCTCGAATTTAAATTCTATAACAGATTTTATTGAGAAGTAATTATTTTTACTCATTATTCTTCAGTGACTTCTAATTCTCTTTGCTTACGCTTTGCAATACGGAAAGCCTCGGCGCCTCTCGGTGTTTCTATGTAATACGCTCCTCCTGTAAATTTAGCATCACATTTTTTGCAATGCCAAATTCCTGTTGAGATTCTATGAACAGAACCCTTAGTTATACATCTAGGACATTTAATATCACCTTTCATCTTTTCTAATATTAAACGAGTCCTTTTCCGCAATGTACTTCCATATCTCGCTCCATATTTTCCTGTTATGCCAACTTTACGAGTATTTCCCATTTTAATCAAAAATAGTGTTGATTAGTTGATATTATATAAAAATTACTATAAACTATAAATTTTTCTAAAATAGTTTAATTAACCTTTATTCGTTTTCTTGTATATAATTATCTTACAAATAAAGGGAGAATTTATATTATTCAAAATTAAAACATTAAATTATAAATTTAAAAAAATTAATCCTATGTATTTTTCGTGTTGATTATGGCTAGTAAAGAATCTCTGACAATAGATCTTACACAAGTTCCCTTCAAGACAGAGGAGGTTGGAAGTAAAGCATCTAATCTGAGTAAATTGATCCAAAGAGATTTTCCTGTTCCAAATGGATTTGTAGTGAAGATAAATGCTTATGATCTATTTCTAATGAATAATAATTTAATTGAGTTTATTCAAAAATCCGTAGAATCAATTGATTATGATAATATAGAGTCGTTAAATAGTTGTGTGAAAGAGATACGCAATTTAATTGAGAAAGGATCAATTCCAAGAGAATTAATAGATGAAATTAAATCAAAATTAGCCAAATTTTCCTCTCATAGTGTGGCAGTTCGTTCTTCTGCTACTGCTGAAGATTTACCAATAGCCTCTTTCGCTGGACAATATGATACATATTTAAATCTAAAGAGTTTAGATCAAATACTCCATCATATTAAACAGTGCTATGCATCATTATGGACAAATCGAGCAATTATGTATAGATATAATAATAATATCCCACATAATAATGTCAAAATTGCGATTATTATCCAATCAATGGTTAATGCAAAATCTGCGGGTGTATTATTTACAACTAATCCAATAACATCTGATAATACTGAAATATTAATTGAATCAAATTATGGATTAGGAGAATCAATAGTATCAGGAAGAAGTAGTCCAGATCAATTTTTTGTTCAAAAATTAAAAAGAGGAGCCTTCAAAATTCGTAATAAGCGAATAGGTACAAAGGAATTAGCATCATATCCGAAATCACTTGAGGATGAAGGTGGTATTGAATATGTCTTATTATCAAATGATTTAAATCAACAATCCTCTTTAGAAGATAATGAAGTTCTTAACCTAGCCAAAATTGGACTTGAGATTGAAAAAAATTTTAAATACATCCCTCAAGATATTGAATGGGCTATAGATCAAGAAAAAAAAATCTATATTTTGCAAACACGACCTGTCACAACTGTAACCACTAAAATTAAAGAACCAGACATATTGTGGAGTAGAGGGTATGCAGATGACTATTGGAATGATAATGTAACACCCCTTTTTTTTAATATATTAGGAGATCCAATCTCAAAAGTGGTAAATATTGAATTAAACAGTATTATGGGATATCAAAAAATGGATAATCAATTATTAAAGTTGTATCAAGCTCACGTTTACTTCAATCTAAATGTTATTAAAAAAAAAATTGAAAATGAAATCCCAACATTCATGAGAAATGAAGATCTTTTGAACTATTTCCCTGAAGGTTCAGGACTTTATGGAAAAAAAACAATGAAAGAACTTCCTTTTCATCTTATAAAACGAATAGTTGCAGAGCTAAGAGTAATGTTTTATGATCCTAATGGATCAATGTCTAAAACTGCTGAAGCTTATGAAGATTGGAATCAAACAATCTTCATTCCATACTGTAAAGAATTTGATAAAAAATTACAAATTATCTCAAAATCTGGTGAATTGCATAATTTTATTAAATTGGCTAAGGAATTAGATGGAATTATGATATCTCATTTTAGACTTATTCGATATGGAATTCCCGTTCATAATATAGGGATGAATTTATTGGTCCAATATCTTCTTACTAGATTTCTTGGAAGGGACGATTGTTTTAAATATTATCCAATTTTAGTTTCTGGGCTTAAACATAAATTAACAGAAACAAATGATCAGATTCATTATTTAGCTTCCCTAATTAATAGATCTTCAGAATTATTATCAATATTTAAAAATCAAAAATCTGCAAAAATTTATAATACACTACAATCAGAGACTAATCCAATAATTAAAGAATATCTTTCTGAATTTGAACAATTTTTGAAGAATTATGGTGATCGTGGCTTCACAAGAGAACCATATTATCCTCGCTGGAGGGAATATCCTATGATAAATATAATGGATGCGTTGAAATCATTAATAAAAGATCAAATACAGGATTTAAAGGATTTAAAAGCTAAAAATTTAAAAAATAGAGAGAGAGTTGAAAAGATTGTGGAGTCTAAGATCAGACAGCAAAGATTTGGTTTATTGATATGGAAATTTTTTTCAGTAATTCTAAAAAATAGTAAGAAATATATAAAATTTCGAGAGGATCAACGATTTAACCTTGATAAATGGATTGCTAGAAACAGAAATTTATATTTAGAAATCGGTAAGATCTTAACTAGCCAAGAGATAATTTCTGATGAGAATGAAGTTTTTTTCCTCTTTAGACACGAGATTAAGAAATTAGCATTGAATAAATATAATCAACAAGAAATTCCAGATTTGGCAACTGAAATTGTAAAGAGATCTGAAGAATTTAAAAGATATGAAAACACAGTACCACCTAAATTTCTTTTAGGATCAAGAGAATTTAATGATATGGTAAGATATACAAAAGAAAGTGATATATTCCATGGCATACCTGCTAGTCAAGGAATCGTAACCGCCCCTATACGTATAGTTCATGATATTAATCTTATATCGACAGTGAAAGCTGGGGAGATTTTGGTTGTAGCTCGAACTGATCCTGGTTGGACACCTATTTTTTCTAAGATTGGTGGTTTAATTACTGAGACAGGGGGAATTCTTTCTCATGGTGCTGTTGTTTCAAGGGAGTATGGTATTCCTGCCGTAACTAATATCGCAAATGCGTGCAAAATTTTCAAAACAGGTCAAATAATTGAAATTAATGGTTTTAATGGTACTGTTGTACCACAAAAAACTTTCTAAGGTGAGTTAATTTGGAACCATTGACACACCCAAATGTCAAAACAGAAAATCCTGAATGGAATGAATCATATTATTTTGTTTTTTATGATAAAACTAACAATTTAGGAGGTATGACTCGATTAGGTTTTAAACCGAATAAACAAGAGGGAATGGCATTTTTCTTCTTATTTCTTCCCAATGGTTCTGCTGCGGGATATCATAGAGAAAAAAAAGTTAAGGATGATATCAAATCTCTAAAGGTTGGAGGTGTTTATCATAATTATCAGACTCAGTCAAAATGGAACTATCTCTTTCAAGGAAATATGATTTTTGTTAAAAATTCCGAAGATTTACCCAAAGTTCGTGAACAACCAACGTTAATTAGTGCTACTCAAAAAGTAAATATGGATATTTTATTTGAACCAATTAATAAAATATATGAGTATAGTGAAAATATGACTGCTGAATCATTAGAAATTGGAAGAAAAGCGGGAGATAAACATTGGGAACAAATAGCTACTTTATCTGGAAGTATACAAATTGGTGATAAGAATTATCTAATTAAAAATGCTCTCGGACAAAGGGATCATACTTATGGTGTTCGAGATTGGACAGGGGTTGGAAATTGGTTATATTATGTAGTTTGGTTTAATAATAATTTAGCAATAAATCCAGCAGCAATTATCACTGAAGATGGACAATTATCTACTGGAGGTTTTCTGTTCAAAGAAGGGAAAAATATTCCTCTAAAAACAATTCGGGTCATTGATCAGAAATTTAGAGAAGATGGGGTGCTTCCTATAAGTTCAGAGCTCCAAATCGAAGATGCAATGGGTGATCAATATACATTAAAAGCAAAAGTAGGTCCAATTATACCGGTTCCTTTTGTAGATAAAGAAGGACAGCAATCAATTTTAGTCCAGTCTATGGGTAATTTTGAATTAAACGGATTGAAAGGTGGCTATGGTTCATTTGAAACCCTAAGAAAGGTAATTTCATAGGTTTTCAAAACGAATATAACGAATTACTTATTGAATATTAAGATAAATTTTGTTTTAAATAAAGAACAAATAAAATAAAGTTTGAAAAAAATTTTTGGAAATTATTTACTTATGTTTTGATACTGTAATAAATTTAAATCTTTTCTTAATTTTTTACCGAGTTCTAGAGATTTTTTGCCTAGCATTTTGATTTCATCAATTGAAAATGTAGCTGCCCCACTTTTTTGGATTGAAGTTATTTTATCTTCAGTAACAGAAATTGATATTTTTCCATCACTCACTAATTCTTCAGGTAAACTTGGATCTAAAAATATGATATCTTCGATTTTACCATACGTGATAGCTAGAGGTAATTCATTAACAATATTCTTTCCTGTTAAATATTTTCCACTCCATTCAACTTCACCCTTTTCTTCATTCCAAACACCTTCAGGAATATGAGCAGATAATAATGTGGTTAAGGCACTCACTGCGCCTGCATCAATTAAATTTCCTTGATAATTCATTACATACATATCAACAAAAAGAATGTAAACTGAAACTCCTTCTTTAATGCAAAGTTTTTTAGTTTGAACGCAATCTGCATGCCTAATTCCACGATCTACTACACGTGCTAATTCAATTGATTGTTCATCTGGAGGTCCTCTTTCAAATAGAGGAGATGCTATTGGGAGTAACTCTGCCATAACAGTACATACACCTTCATTAGGAAGATCAGGAAATGGTGTACCTACTTCATATTTTAATCCTGTTATAATCCTAGTTTTTCCTAATGACACATCCGCTGAACCTTCTGCTGAAGCTATTATGTCACTCTTTATTTGGAAATTACGAAATTCCCATAGCTCTCGATTATCGATTCTCTCTTCTTTCTTAAGATTAGAAATAATATAATCTCTTTCAATTTTCGAAATAATACGTTTAACATCCATCATTTTTATTGTTCACCTTTTTTTTTTGTTGTTATATCTTCTTGCAATTTAATATATTTACTCTTAAGTGCATTCAATTGGATTTCATGAATTTTTTCTAATGCCTCTTTAGCAACATCTAAAAATTCATTCATCTCCTCCAAGTCCATATCCCCATCGAATTGCAAGAGTGAGATTTCTTCATTATACCAAGTAATAGCAATTGGTAAATCCGCGTCTCCAGCTTTATCTTCAATTCCAGAAAGATCAACAACTTTCTTTCCATCAATTTTACCTACCGCGATAGCTGATACCATACTTTTCATAGGAACTCCTGCATCAGCCAATGCTAATGCTGCTACTGTTGTACTAGCACACCTAGTTCCACCATCTGCATCCATTACTTCAATAAATACTTCAAAACTAGTACCAGGATAAAGTTCGAGAAATAGTAAAGGTTCTATACAATCGGCTACAATCATAGATATTTCTTTTTCACGACGCCCTGGTGCTGGTCTCTTCCTATCAAAAACTGAAAATGTGGCCATCCTATAAAAAACTCGTAATATTCCTCTATCTGGTTTAGATAAATGGTGTGGATGTACTTCTCGTGGACCATATACAGCAGCATATATTTTATTATTACCCCATTCCAAATACGCAGAACCATCTGCATTTTCTATTATACCAACTTCCATTTTTATCGGTCGTAAGTCATTAACATCTCGACCATCTAATCTTTTTCCATCTTTACGGAACAAAGTTTCAGGATATTCATCTTTAATTATTAATGGCATTTATTCGATACCTCTTTTCTTTTTTTCATTAATTATATATTCTTGCATTCTATCAGTTAAACCTACAGTATGTGCTTCAGAAGCAATTTTTTGAATTGATTCAATTAATAACCTTTCATGTGCGATATCTACTCCTTTCAACCAAATCCGACCATTTTGTGTTACAAATATATTACAATTTGTTAAATTTTTTAACATTTTGATCATTGATCCACTTCTACCAATTACTCGTGGAATTTTAGGAGGATCTATAGTAATTATAATACCTCCAGTTTTTTTCCCCAAATATTTTCCAACAGTGGTCAATTCTGGTTTATTTAAACGATCAGCGGAGAGGACTTTTACAACTAAAATATCTCCTATCTCAAATTTTTCAGTGTTTACGTCCTCACGCACTGGAGGACCACCTCTAAAACCTCTTGTTCTACCTTTTTTGATTGTATTTTTTGGTTTGAGTTGGCCAAAGTCTTTAGCATTAATATCACATTTATATTTTACAGGATTTTTATCGACTATTAAAGCTATAACCTTATCTCCAGGACGAGGAGTGTAGAATCCCCTCAGAGGAATTACATTGATATAATTCTTCTTTATTTGCTTTAAGCCTATATTTAAAGATATTATTTTAGTTCTCTCTTTATTTAATATTGTGCCCCTTCCTGGCAAAAAATTTGCAACATCTTCCGTTAAAACTTCTCCAGGTACAACTACTTCTCTTGAATCTTCTTCATCTTCAAAATCTTCGTATTCATCATCTATAGTTCCTTCTTCATTATTTTCCATTATAGTACTCACGTCTTTTCTATAATTTTGTTATTCTGCTAACCTATGCTAAAAAAAATAATATAAACTACAGATATTCAAAAACTTTTAGGCTAGGCTTTCAAAATTTTCGTTTGAACTCTTCCATGAGTTAGTTTATTTAATTTATCAACCAATTCCATTTGCAATCCAGCAGGCAAACTTACTACAGCAACCCAAGAACCATCAGATTGCCATTCTTCTTTTTTAATTTGCACATACTGAGCAACAATGTTGTAACCTTTAGCTGTAAAAGCTGTTGGAATTTTAATTGCCATTTCGACTTGTTCTATTCTTATAGGAATAATGGCTCGAATACTCTTAACAACGTCATCAACTTGTTCTTCTGCACTCCTCATTAAATCAATTTTTACTTTAGCTTCTTCAATTGCCTTTTCAATTCGCTGATAAGGATGAGGTTTTTTATTTTGTGGATTTATAGCGTTTTTAGTTATAATAGTTATAATTTGTTTCAATTTTTTATGCCGCTCTTCTTCTCTTTGGGTTTGCGTCCAATGAATTTCTCCATCTAGTAAAACATGTGCCCCAATTCTCATTCCATCTGTTGTATCAAATACGACTTCCATATCGCCGTCTGTGGCTTTTTTTCCTCTTCTTATATCTTCGAAGACGATAAAACTCTCAAAAATAAGTTCTAAATCAATGTTTTGATGATTTAGTATCTCTTCTACAGTAAGACGAGATCTATCTTTCCCTTCTTTTAATCTATTATTGATTTCTTCACGAATAAGTTTTTTAGCGCCCCAAGCTTTCTCGGGATCCATTAACATTTCAAAAACTCTTCCAGAATTTTCTATTCGCCCGATGATATAACCGCCTAAATCAATTCTTGCTCGATCAATCATGTTACAGTTTCACAATTTAACTGATTGAATAATCTCAATTTGTTCTTATAATATTTTCTGTCTTTCTGTTAAGAGATAAATATAAAAGGGTTTAACCTTGACTATATTTTAGTTAATAATTCTTCCTTTTCTTCCAAACTAAGTAGCTTAAAGGTTTTATCTTCCTTCAATATAAAAGCTACATCACAAGTATTTTTATTTAAATTATCGCCCATCAATTCTTTCAATGCTTTTAAAGGCAATAGTTTCAAATCATCATCAACCATATCTTCTTTATAATGTTCTTCAAGGTAAGCCCTTGCTTCCGCTGCTCCAGAGCCAATAGCAAAAGCTTTATAGCCCCACATTGCTCCACTTGGGTCCGTTAAATATAAGGAAGGCTGATCATTAGAATCAATCCCAGCAATTAGAAAAGAAACACCAAAAGGGCGTACTCCTGCATTCTGCGTGAATACTTGTTTATATTCACATATATTTAAAGTGCTATCTTTAACAGAAATCCTTTCATCATAATTTAATAAATTTACCTGAGCTTGAACACGAGCTCGGTCAATAAGCACTCTTGCATCGGCAGTAAGTCCCGCGATTGCTACTCCTATATGGTCATCAATTTTAAATATTTTTTCTGAACCTTTAATTTGCTCTTGAAGTTCAGTACTTTTCTTTTCAACGGCAAAAACCACGGAAGTCTTATTCCTGCATACAATAGCCGTGGTCCCTCTTCGGACGGCTTCAATAGCATATTCTACTTGAAAAAGCCGGCCTTCGGGTGAAAATTGGGTTATTGCCATATCATAACCTCTTCCTGCTTGCTGGAACACTCAAATTCACCTTAAAAGTTTTTAATATTTATCTATTTATATTATTTTTTGTTTTTATTTTCTATAGTTAAAAAGTAGTAATAAATACTATAATAAATATTTTTTTTAAATATTTTAAAAAAAGAATGTTAAAAAGTGAATCAAGAAGGTTAATATCAATATTTTTTATGGATTATTTTTATGACCATGCTACTTTATTTATAAATATAGACCACTCCAGAAGTATCATACCTTCATCCCGAGTATGCGCAACAAGGTAATCTCCTTCCTTTGTGATAGATCCAACAACATTTCCTTTCCCAGCGCCAATATTTTTAGCAGCTAATTGGATATCATCATTTTTCAATATTGCAAATCGATAATCTTGATAAGAGAGAGCAGGTTCTTTTGTTTTCCAAGCATTTAATATTCCTTTAGCTTCTTCACTTGATAAGGGAAAATCTCCAGATTTAAAAACGATATCTCCTTCATTATTTAGTAGAAAAACTTCCTCCACACCTTCATATTCATTTAGAGCGTTAACTAAATAATTAAATCTTTGTTCTTCCATAATTCTCCATCTTTCGCATAAATCTAATTTAATTTTATTGAAAGAATGATAAAAATATATGAATTTAAATCTTTTTAGAAAGACCAATACAATA
>JAEOTW010000280.1 GCA_016839655.1 Promethearchaeota archaeon
CTTATGAATCCTTTCAACAGGTTTAGAATAAATCTTAAGTTTAAGGGAAATATGATACAGCCAATAAGGAAAATAGGGTATAAGAAGATTCTTATATTGGTGTGATGCTAAATTTGGGTGCCTACTCAACATCTCTAACATTATTGTTGTTCCTGAACGAGCTAGCCCCGTAATGTAGATAGGTTTATTTATTTTGAATTTCCTAATTTTTTTACTTAAGATAAATGTCTCAAATCTATCATGAAGGAAAGTAATGGGTGTGCAAAATTGAATAAATTTGGTAATAAAATATCCCAAATATCCAGATATTGGTAATTGAAAAGACTGATCTTTCGGTTTACGTCTAAGACTTAACATTACTTTAGTCTGAAGTTTTGAATAATCTTATAGAAAGGAATGGAATTAGAGTTTAAAATTTGGATTTTCAATTAAATTTTATGGTAGTCGATATTATATCTGTTTCATTTTTCATTCTCCCAATTCCTTTTATTAAGAAAATTAAAATTTAAGTGATGATGTATTATTTCAACCAACCATTAGAATTAATTCGAATTTAAAGTGATTTTTTGAAAGTATCTTTGATTTTTCCAAAACCCCCAGAAAGAGGAATTTTTTGTGGTACCGTTAAAGAAGCAGAAAAATACGTGAAAGAAAAGATAGATTTCTACGGGTTTCCTCCATTGGGGATTCTATCTCTTGCTACTTATCTAAGTGAAAATAATTTTGATGTATCAATTTATGATCAATTTGCTCGAGGAGCATCGATTGAAGATACTTTAAAATGGATAAAACATGAAGATCCTGATATTTTAGGTTTTTCAACAATAACCACATCAGGAACTGGAATTACTTCAGCTGAAATTTCTAAACGATTTAAAGAAGAAATAAATCCAAATGTGAAAATCTTATTCGGGAATTATCATGCAACCTTCAATGATACTAGAATATTAAATAAATACCCATATATTGATGCTTGCATTAGAGGAGAAGGGGAAAATACTCTTTTAGAAATTGCTGAAAAATCTGAAAAAGACCATGGTTTTGAAGATATAAAAGGTGTAACATATCGGGATAATGGTAGAATTATTAGAAATGCAGATAGACCCCTCATAGAAAATATAGATACACTTCCTTTTCCAAATAGGAAATTGTTAGGAAATGTAGAATATAAAAGCGAGGTAGAAGGCCTTGATATCTCTTTAGGTAACTTTACAACGGCTGCTTCTTCTAGAGGGTGTGCTTTTCAGTGTACATTTTGCTCAAGTGCTAAGTTTTGGGCCAAATGGCGTCCAAGATCTCCGGAAAACATAGTCGAAGAACTTTCTCTTCTTGATAATCAAGGATATCAAAATTTGTATTGGGTTGATGATAATTTTACAATTAGCAAAAAACGATTATTAAAATTATCATATTTAATCAGAAAAGAAAAGATAGATATGAATTGGATGGCAGAAGGTAGGGTGACTATGAGCTCAAGAGAGTTATTAACTGCAATGAAGCATATGGGCTGTAAGATCATAAGTTATGGTGTTGAGAGCGGCTCACAAAGAATTTTAGATTGGTACAATAAAAAAATTACATTAGATCAAGTTCATGACGCAATAAAGAATTCGAAAAAAGTTGGAATTGATATTATCTTAGCTAATTTTATACTAGGAGCGCCAATAGAAACTCGTGAGGAAATAATCGATACGTTCAATTTAGCGCTTAATTTGGATATTGATTTTCCACAGTTTCATATTCTCGGTATAATTCCGGGAAATTGGATTTGGGATCAAATGGTAGATGAAAAAAGAATTAACCCAGATGAATGTTGGGAAGTTGGAACCGCTATCCTTAATATACCTTTGAGTGAACTAATGCTACGAATAAGGGATGCTCATACAAGATTAATGCAGCGCCCCCGTTATATAACACGCCAAATTTATAAAACTTTAAAAAGTAGATATAGACAAAAGGGATTTTTGTACAATATTAAAAATATACAACGATGGGATATATGGAATAGTTGGAAGCCATTTTGGGGATAAATTTTAAATCAATAACAATTACAATAAACAAGTTTAATTTGCTTTGTGATTTGAATTATGTTTTTGAAGGGTAAAAATATCATAATAACAGGTTCTGGTAGAGGTATTGGTAGAGCTGTTGCAATTGCATGTGCTAAGGAAGGAGCAAATGTTGGATTAACATCAAGATCTTTAGATCAGCTAACTGCTACAAAGGAAACAATTGAAAGTTTAGGTACAGACATAAAATGCGTTATAAGAACTGCAGATATTACCAAATTCCAGGAGGTTGTCCAAACCTTCGCTAGTTTTAATGAAGAACTTGGTCAATTTTATGGAGTTATTGCGAATGCAGGAACATATTGGAGAGCTAGTGCTCATGAAGTACCTATTGAAAAATTTGAAACTGTAATTAACACAAATATCTTAGGTGTTTTCTATACTTTTAGAGCAGCATATCCTCACTTTATGAAAGATGATAAAAACAACAAGGCTAGATTCATCATTACTGGGAGCGCTGTATATCCCTCAGTAATGGGGGGATTCTCATCCTATACCGCTTCCAAATACGGAGTTGTAGGGTTACAAAGAGAATTAGCTACTGAATATAAGAAAGAAAATATTTTGATAAATATGATACTCCCTATGCAAGTAGACACAAAATTACTAAGAGGGAGAAAAGCTGGTGACGGAAATAAACCTCCGGGAGTACTGAATCCCGAAGATTTGAATGAATATTACTTGTTTACTTTATCAGATCAAGCTAACAAAGTTAATGATGAACTGATTTACCCTAGCAA
>JAEOTW010000281.1 GCA_016839655.1 Promethearchaeota archaeon
AATTAATATCTTTAGGGCAATGTTGCAGGCAACTATTACACATTAAACAATCCCATAGTACCTGACTGTTAACTATCTCATCCTCAAATCCTTCTAATATCATTTGAATAATTCTACTTGGTGTAAATTTTTGAACTTTACTGATTTGGCATACACCTGAGCAACGAGCACATTGATAACACTTTTTTAATAGATTAATTAAATCTGGTTCATAAATCTTCTTTAAATATAAATTTAATTCATTTTCTTTTTCTTCTACCTTTTTTAATTCTTCTATTTCAGTTATAAGGTTCACTTCCTTATTTTAAACTTTTCATGAATTCATTTCTTCGTTTTATTTTTGATTCAGAAAATTTAGTAATTAGGGCTTTCATATCTATTTTTGCGTTTTTATCGAGATGCAGATTTTTAATTACACTCTTGTCTAAAGCATCTTGAAATAGTTGTCTACCTTTTTCAGTACGTGGAATTACAGTGGTAAATTTATCTGGGGATGCAAGCCCTCCAAACGAAATATCTGAGTAAATGTTAGTAAAATCGATACAGGAATGACAAGCTGGACGGATATAATTAACTAATTTATTAAAAGGAATATGGATAATCTTTTCTTTTGAGTTTTTATCTTTTAACTTCAAAATTAAATTTTCTTTAATGTTAATTTTTATTATATCTTCGAATTTAATCTTAAATTCTTTTTCAAATTTCTCGATTTGAGATTTTTCGAATAGAAAATTGTGATAACAGAATAAACCTAAACAAATCTCAATATGCTCTGAGGGGGTAACACCTAAAGTCTGCATACATCTAATAGTATAAATTTGACATGGTGTTCCTACAATTGCTAACTTTTTAAATTTATAATGACTTAATTGAGGAATAGAGCGCGTATAGGTGCTAAACCTCTGTACTTCATCTACTTGGGGAGATATATTCAATACAGTTCCTGATGCTTTAATTAAATCCTCTTTACTCTTTGCAAACATAGCTTCTCGTGAAAATGGTCCTTCAGCTTTCGAAACTATTGCTCCATCAATAATTTTTTTTTCTAACAAGTAATTTAAAAGTGTATTTACTATACCTCCATCTGTTCCATACTTTAGGAATTCTTCATCTGTAGTTTGACAAGAATAGATATCATCGACATTGCCAATTGGCATTGATGAAAAATCAGTGAAATTATATTCCTTATTTAAATCATCATCTAAAACGTGTGTCTGCGGGCATAAATAATAACATATACCACACTCAAGACATGCATCCTTATTTACATATTCAGGTGGTGAATTAGGATTCTTAAAACCTATGACAGTTTCAAATGCTGCCGAACAAAAAGAGGTGCATCCTCCACATTCTTGGCAAATTCCTTTTTCATGGACTTCCTTTATTAAATCTTGAAAAGTTTTTATACTCATAATAATTTGACATTACTCCTTTCCTAATACAATTGGTTTACAATTTTTTCTTTTGATACCTGCAATCCTTTCTAATAAGGGTTGTCCAGGTTTAACATCTTTTAGACTCTTTGATTCTATTAATCCAACTTTAATTGCCTCTTTATAGATTTTTTCACCTTTTTTATTCCTAGTTATTACGCTAGACCAACCACTAGGAGACCCAATCGATCCTACTGAAATATCAGCATAATCGGCTGTTAAATCCTCACAAAAGTGGCAATTATGGCGGGCATATGATTTAACATCCTTCAATGGGACGTTTAAGTCTTCACCAGAATCTAAGTAGATGATAAATTTCCCCCCACTTATGTCCATCTTAGTCACTTTATTGAAGTCTTTTTGAAATTGTTCCTTAATCAAGTTTAGAACCCCTTCATAAGGAAAAGATTCCATACAAAAGAGGCCTATTTTATATTTTATATTTTTGAAAAAAGATACTCCACTTGGAAATAAAGTACCCTTTTCTAAAGCATTCATCATACAAGGAACACCAACAACCGCAATATTTTCATAATTTTTTGTTCCATCTATAATACTCAGAGTGGAAGCATTAGCATATTTTGTACCACTAGTTTTATAGAGATCTTTAACATTCTCAATGATTACGGGTTCTGGTTTCCACATATCTTTTGAATGCTTTACCGCTACAATTGCGTCAACTAATTTTTTGCTAAGCAAGTATTCAAGTAAGGAAGTTACAATCCCTCCATCTTGACGTACATTTTTAATCTCATCTATTGTTGTGGAAGCAGAATATGTGTTAATATAACTATTAATTTTTTCTGAAAATTTTAAAGATTTGTCAAGTTTATTTATACTTTTACCCGCTTGTTCAATCGAAAAAGATCTCGGACAGACTGAATAGCATAATCCACATTTCATGCAGGTTTCATCATCAATTTCCAATGTGTCTGCTGTTACTGTAATGGCATTTACTGGACAAATTGATGAACACCACCCACATTGGCAACATACTTTAGAATCAAAAACTATTGAAACAGGCTCAAAAAAATGTTCTATAAAAACTTCAGGTAGATCTTTTACTTGATACCTATAGAAGTATTCTTTTTCCTCAACTTCTTTTTCTTCTCCCTTTATTTTCTTGATAACAGTCTTTGTTTTCGTTTCAATATGTTCCTCAATATATCCTTGCTCCTTTAGATAAACGATATCACGAATCACGTTTTCAGAAGGTAATTCTTTAATAAATTTAGCAATTTCCTCTAAAAATAATGGTTCTTTACCCGTTAGTTTTTCTATCACTAATTTACGTTCTGTTTCAGCATCAATCATCGAATCTAGAATTTCATAAAAATCATCTTCAGTATATTTACCAATTTTCAAAATATCTTCTTTTGCTTCGAAAAATGCCCTAACTTGAAAATTTTCAACTGCCTTATAGGTGGCATCCATTAAATTCTTGGGTGATATCCCGTTGAAATTTACATTTTTTGAAATCTGAACCATATTTCCATCCTTTTGGATTACATTTAAAAAATTATATTTTTTTATTGAATACTATTTAAAACCCCTTCCTTTGCAAGGATAGTCATCTTATAACCAAAATTTATTTATAAGAATCATTCCGTAGGGGTAGTTATAACTTGTTTACTTTCAGCTTCAGATTCTTCATTTAGTAAGTTAAGTGGGCTTGGTCCCACTTTTTTTAGTTTTTCGTAAGCGTCTTCAACAGATTCGACAAATTTTCCAGCATCTCCTCCACTTAACCAATACATGTTTATCCTTTGATTCCCGAAACCTCTTGAAGCTAAAATTCTATTTGCTAATTCAACATGTCTTTCAGCTGTGAAATTACCATTTTTAAATTGACATTCATTAGGTCGTCAACCTACAATCATGACGCCATCAGCTCCCGAACGAATACTGTAGAGGATATGCTTAACATCAACTCTTCCAGTACATCTTACTTTGACAATTTTTACAGCGGAAGTATATTTCAATCGTGAAACTCCGGCTAAATCTGCAGCACTATATCCTCATTTTAAGCACGCAAAAACAATGAGATTATATGTATTATCCATATCTTTTTAACCACCTCCTAATAAACCATCAATTTCAGCGTATAATTGATGATCTCGATAATATCTGATATCAATTGCTTGAGTAGGACAACAAGTAGCACAAATTCCACATCCATCACAGTTTATTTCATCAATAAATGCACCGATATCCTTCTCAATTTTAATGGCATTTTTAGGGCATGCTTTTTCACATCGTCTACAGGAAATGCAGAATTCACTATCCACTTCAGCAGTGATAAGTTCTATATCAATTTGCCCAGGTGCCGTTAACTCAGCTACTTTACTAGCTGCTGCTCTTGCTTGAGAAACAGAATATGAGATGTTTTTTGGTCCTTGAGCAAATCCAGCTATAAAAATTCCTTTTGATTTAGTTTCTTGTGGCATCAGTCCGAAATGGGATTCAGTGAGAAAACCATACGTATTTGTATCAAGATTTAATACCTTTACAATTTGTTGAGTGCCTTTTGAAGGGAGCGCTGCCGTGGACAATACGACTAAATCAGCATCAATCCTTACAATTTTATCTGTTAAAGATGAATAGACACGAACTTTCAAGTTTTTTGTTTCTGGATCTTCAGAGATTTCACCGACTTTTCCACGAATCATTCTAATACCTGCATTTTTAGCTCGTTCATAGTATTCTTCAAAACCTTTTTCAGGAGTTCTTATGTCAATATAACAAATTGTAATGTTCGCATCAGGAAATTCTTCTAAAAGTAATCGTCCATTCTTAAGAGCAAGCATACAACAAACGCCACTACAATAAGTTCGTTCAGTTTCTCGACTTCCCACGCACTGTATGAACACAATTTCTTTAGGTTTCTTATTATCTGAAATTCGGTGCACATGACCTTCAAGCGGCCCATTTGGAGCTAATATTCGTTCTAATTGAGCTTGAGTTATAACATTCTCGAATTCTCCATAACCATATTCACCAAAGGGTTCATGTATATCCCAACCAGTTGCTACAATAACTGTTCCTACTTCAATATAAACTTCCTTTGGTTCTTGGCTAAAATCAATGGCATCTAATTCACAAGCGTCAACACATGAGAAACATTCTATACATACATTTCTGTCTATGTCATACAAAAATGGCACTGCTTGGCCAAATGGTATATCAATTGCTCTCCGTGCCCCTAAATTTTCGTCAAAATAATTTGTTGTGTAAACTGGACACACTTCAGTACAAGCTCCACACCCATTACATTCATCTGTTGTATAACGTGGTTTCTTTTCAATGGTAACAGTATAATTACCCACATATCCTTCAATTTTCTTTACTTCACTAAAGCTTAATAATTCAATATTCTCATTTCTATTGATATTGAGCATAACAGGCCCGCAAATTCATATCGCACAGTCATCTGTAGGAAAAGTTCTGTCAAGTTGAGACATTCTCCCCCCTATCGTAGTTTTTTGTTCAACCAAATAAACCTTGATACCTTGATTCGCAAGATCTAGAGCAGCATTCATACCACCAATTCCACCTCCTATTACTAAAGTAGCTTTAGTAACAGGAACAGTTTTAATAGGAATAGGTTCTAAACGTTTGGCTCTTTCAATACCACTTTTTACTAAGATTTTTGCTTTCTCTGTAGCCTCTTCTTTACTATCTGTACACCATGAACAGTGTTCACGGACATTTACCATTTGAAAATAATAAGGATTTAAATCAGTTTTTGCTATTGACCCTCTATAAATAACTTCATGTGTACGCGGGGTTCAAGCTGACGCCACAATTCGATTTAAATTTTTTTCTTTAATATCTTCAATTATTTCGTTTTGAGCATTATCAGTTCAAAGAAATGGATTTTTCTTTGATATAATGATTTCATCTCCAAAACCTTTCACATATTCCACTAATTCATCGCAATCTACTTTAGTCTTAATATTTACGCCTCATTGACAAGCATAGTATCCAATCCGATGAGTTTTATTTTCCATTCCTCTTATCACATCAACCTCTATTTTTTTTATACAAGATTGTAGAATCTTAATTTAATAACATTAATTAATATTATATCTTTTAGATTTTATTCTTTTTAATATTTTTATTTCTTACTATTTATCTACGTAAGCAAAATTTTAGATTATGATTATAGATTCAAAACAAATTTTATCTTAATGAAAGTTTAAGAACAAGAAATTTCGATAAGCATTAAGAAAGAAAGGGAGAATTGATCATTTTTACATATTTTCATGAAAAAATTTAAATAAAAATTTGAGAATTTATGATAATGATTTCTCTAGGTATCGAATTAAATTTTAATAACCATTCCGCTTTTCTAAGTTTTAATTTTTCTAATATAGTTTCGCGCATTTTTTCATTCGACTAATTTTTAAAAATTTTCAATTAAATTATAGAGGTCCGGGAGAATTGCTATTTAAATGTTCTTTGTAATAATGAGATTTATTTAAAAGGTATTTTTGAGCGATTGACTTGAACATCGTGGTAAAGAATCTTGAAAAAGCGACTTTTTTTCTCACCGCATTGAAATAATCATCAAGAGTATACCTTTGATAATTCAAGAGTGCTTGACTTTTATCTGTTGTCATGAATCCGCAATGAAATCCTCTATCTCGCCTGAAAGCTTCTTCTGGTAAGAATTCGTGACCAATACCAAAAATATCTAACATTTCATAGAGATATTCTCGATATGAAATTCGGCATCGCTCTCCTCCTGCTATATGCATTATTTCTCCCCATATTTTTTCATTATCTACTGTATTTGCCAGAGCTAGGCCAACATCATTTGTATCACAAATTTCAATACATGTATCAAGGGGCATTTCAAACATAAGGGGATCCATTTGTAATTTATTCAATGAGACGATGTAAGTTAACCGAAAAATTACCCATTCTAAGGAAGAATTCTTAATTAATTCTTCACATTTTATTTTCTGCTTGGCATACTCATCATCTGGATTTGGATTGAGTGGATCTTCAGTGTTTATCAAAGGATTTTCAAGTCGATCGCCATAGACTGAAACTGAAGAAGTAAAGATAAGTTTTGGTTTATTAGGTTGATATCCCATTGCTTCAATAATATTAGATGTGCCTCCAACATTTACAGATTCTGCAAATTTAGGTTTTTTATCGGCAAGGGGAGGAATAATCGCAGCGACATGTATAACTAGTTCTCTATCAGAGATGGCTTTTTCTACGTCGTTGTAGTTTCTTAAATCTCCCCAAACGACTTCAATTTCTTCATTGTATTTGTTTGCAAGTCTTTTATTTCTTTTAGTCCTAATGTCAAAAACTCTTATATCATGATTTCTCTTAATCAATTCTTTTAAAGTGCTTAATCCAACATTACCAAATGCTCCAGTTAATAATACTTTCATAACTAAATACCTCTAACCTAAATGAATTTGATTGTTAAAATATTGAAACTGATATTTAATATTGCGATATATCAGAGTCTACTATAATATATTATATATATATCAGAGTCTACCATATATAAATCTTTGTATAAGAAAAACAATATTAAGGGAAAATCAAAATCTTCCCTAAATCAATTAAAATGGAATAAGACTCTTTTTTGAATTATAATAGGTTTTATTAATTGGATTTTAAATTCTCAATTCTTTGGTCAATTTCGTTAACTAAGTTTTCTAATTTATTAACTACTTTTGATAATACAAGTTTTCTTTTTGAGAGAATTTTAAGTTTTTCTTCATTAGTTTTACCAATTAGACTTGCATCGTCAATTATTTCAGGACCAAATAGGTCTTCAAAATCTTTGGGGAGGGATAAATTGGTTAGTCCAATTGTTGACATAATCATAGAAAGGAGAGATTTCCGCATGTTTTGTTGTCGTTCAAGAAGCATCTTTAATGTACTTCTTCCTTTATTAGTTATTTCATAAACTTTTCGCTCTCTTTTTCCCTCCATCTCACTAGTAAATTCGATTAAACCTTTTTCTGTTAACGAGGAAAGATGTGGATATAAGGAAGAAGCTGTAGGATTCCAAACTCCGTATGTATCTTCAGTTATCGTTTGCATGAGACTATATCCATGAGATGGTCCCTTCTCTAAAGCTAATAATAACAAAGTGCTTATATGGCCTTTCTTCATAGACTGTTCAATGGCATCAGCAATTACATCAAGTTTTTCTGAGTTTTTTGCGTTTCCTTGACTTTTTTTACTACTCATTCCTTTGTACCCCTGATTCATTTAAAAAAACATATCAATTATAGATATATCTAATTACGTAATAAATATTAACCTTTAGAGTTTCTTTTACAACAAAGATAACAAACACTAATCTTAAAACTCAAATTTGCTTTTTCTTCTTCGTTTTAGACTTTCCACTTCCAAATCCAGAGAAATCAAAATCAGAACCACCAGA